>NZ_LT598653.1:2717500-3035000 GCF_900078365.1 uncultured Sphingopyxis sp. | reverse complement strand
CGCTGTTCATGCGCTGGCCGGGCGCGATTGCGGCGGGCACGCAGCGGGCAGACGTGACCGGCCATCTCGACATTTTCGCGACGATCGCAGCGGCGGCCGGGGCGAAGCTGCCGGATGACCGGACGATCGACAGCGAAAATATTCTCGCTGGCCCCGCCAAGCGCCCTGCGATGTTCTGGCGCTCGGGCGACTATCGCGCGGTGCGCGCGGGCGACTGGAAATTGCAGGTGACGAAGCGCCCCGAAAAGGCGCGCCTTTATAATCTCGCGAGCGACCCGACCGAACGCCATGATCTCGCCGCGAGCGATCCGCAGCGCGTCGCCGAACTCGGCGCGATGATCGAGGCGCAGAACAAGGGCATGGCGAAACCGATCTGGCCGGGGCTTGTCGAAGGTCCCATACGCATCGATGTGCCGCTGAACGCGCCGTGGCAGGACGGACAGGACTATATCTACTGGACCAACTGAGGCAGGTTGGGCGCGGTGACGGCCGAGGCAATTGGCGGCGCGCATCCTTTGTGGCAGGGCTGGGGCACTTCCTACCCCCGCGCACTGGAGACATCATGCGAGCCCTGCTGCTTTCGATTGCCCTGCTGACGACGTCGGTGCCCGCCTTTGCGCAGGACGCCGCCATCGACACCCACGTCCACCTGCACAAGGGCGAGGCATCGCTCGCAGACTATCGGACGCAGTTGAAAGCGGCCGGCCAGTCGGTCGAGGCGTTCGGCGCGATGTGGTTCGGCGGCCCCAACCAGGCGCTTGCGGGCAATCCCGCCGACATAGCGCGGCGCAACGACGCGCTGATCGCGCTCGCCGCGAAGAACCCCGACATGATCGCAATCGCGACGGTCCATCCCTATGACGGCGACGCCGCGCTCGCCGAGGTCGACCGCGTCGCCGCGCGCGGCGTCCGCCTGCTCAAGATCCACCCGCACACGCAGAAATTCGACGCCGCCGACCCGCGCGTGCTGACGCTCGTCAAACATGCGGGCGACAAGGGCATGATCGTCGTCATGGACAATGCCAGCATCGTCCCCGCCGATAACGAGAAGCTCTTCAACCTCGCGCTCGCGGCACCGAAGACCAAGTTCATTTTCGGCCATATGGGCGGGCTCGGCTTCCGCTTCTGGAACATCCTTGCGCACGCGCGCACCGCCGAAAATCTCTTTGCCGACAATATCTATTTCGACATTTCGGCGAGCGTGATCCTCGCCGCCGACTCGCCGATCGAGGAGGAATATGTCTGGACGATCCGCAACGTCGGGGTCGACCATGTGCTGATCGCGTCGGACTTTCCGCAGATTTCGCTGCCCAAAACGCTCGAGGCCTTCGCCAAACTCGACCTCACCGACGCGGAGCGCGCGAAGATCCGCTCGGGCAACGCGCGCAAGCTGCTCGGGCTCTGACCGATGCCGGTCCATCTTCCCGCTCCCGCCCCTGTGGACATCGCCGGGCACGCGGTCGCGCCCATCGCCTGGGGCATGTGGCGCTTCGCCGGCGTCGACCTCGCTATGGCCCGCGCGCGCATCGACGCGGCGTTCGAGGCGGGCGTCACCCTGTTCGACACCGCCGACATCTACGGCTTCGATACGCTTGGCGGCTTCGGATCGGCCGAAACCTTGCTCGGCGAGGTGTTTGCCGACGCTTCCGGACTGCGCGAGGCGATGGTCCTCGCGACCAAGGGCGGGATCATCCCGGGCGTGCCTTATGACAGCAGCGCACCCTATCTGGCATCGGCGATAGATGCTTCGCTCCGCCGCCTGCGCACCGAGCGGGTCGAACTGTGGCAGATCCACCGCCCCGACCTGCTCGCCCACCCGCAGGAAATCGCCCGCGCGCTCGAAGAGGCGCACCGCGACGGCAAGATCGGCGCGATCGGCGTTTCCAACTTCACACCCGCGCAGACGTCGGCGCTGGCCCACTTCCTGCCCGTTCCGCTGGTCAGCCACCAGAGCGAATTTTCGCCGCTCCATCTCGCGCCGCTCTTCGACGGGCTCTTCGATCAGTCGATGGAGCAGGGGATGGCCTTTCTCGCCTGGTCGCCGCTCGGCGGCGGCCGGCTTGGGGACCCGGCCGACGAGCGCGGCCGGGCGGTCGCCGCGCTGCTCGACGCGAAAGCATCAGAATATGACGTCTCGCGCGCCGCGGCGACCTATAGCTGGGTGATGGCGCACCCCGCGCGTCCGATCCCGATCGTCGGCACGCAGAAGGTCGAACGGATCAGGGAGATTCCGCAGGCGTTCATCCCGCGCTGGACGCGCGCCGAATGGTATGCGGTGCTGCAGGTCGCGATGGGAGAGCGGCTGCCGTAACCGTTTCGCGGCCCGCAATGGCGATTTCTTGAAAGGGATGCCCCGCCTCCACATCGAGACGTAGGAGAGCGGGAAGCGGGGCGAGCGCGCTTAAGCAGGGCGCAGCTTGCCGGTCAATGAACGAAGCGCCAATCGCCGATGGCCCGCTTCTTGCTTGCGCCGCCCGTGGTGATATGCCTTCGCCTCATGGAACGCACCGCCTCCTGTCACTGCGGCAAGCTCGTCCTCACCTGCACCGGCGATCCGGCGAAGGTGTCGCTCTGCCATTGCTTCGATTGCCAGCGGCGGACCGGGTCGCTCTTCAGCGTTGCGGCCTTTTTTCCCCGCGAGCGTGTAAAATTGCCCGCAGCGGGCGCCAAGGCGTTCAAGCGGCCGTCGGCGAGCGGGCGCGACGTATCCTTTCATTTCTGCCCCGATTGCGGATCGTCGCTGTGGTGGGAGCCCGAACGGCTCCCGCACCTGATCGGCGTCGCGGCGGGCGCTTTTGCCGATCCTGGCTTTCCGATACCCGAACAGGCCGTATGGGCCGAACAGCGCCACGCGTGGCTCGATCTCCCGCTACCTGCGCATCCGCGCAATCCTGTCAGAACCGCGCCAGAGGGCTGATCTAGAGCCGCCGGCCGAGGCTGATGCGCTCCTCGACCGCATATCCCAGCGCGCGATAGAATTGGACGACCGCTTCGTTCGTCGCGCGGACCTGCAGGTTGATCTTTTCGCATCCGAGCGCGTGCAGCGCCCGCTCGGCTTCGCGGACGAGCGCCGTTCCCACGCCGCCGCGCTCGCACGCTTGCCGCACCGCCACCGAACAGAGCCAGCCGCGATGCCCGTCGTAACCCGCCATCACCGATCCGATCACCGCGCTGTCGTCCAGCGCCACGAAAAACAGCTCGGGTTGGAAAGCGAGTTTGGCCGGGATCGCCACTTCGGCGCGGTTCCACGGCGGGTCGTTCGGAAACGCCTCTTCCCAAAGCGTTTTCACGCCGTCGAAGTCGGATGCCGCATAGCGCCGGATTTCCATCGCGGTGCCTAACTCGCCCAGACCAGCGCATAGAGCGCCGCCATCTCCTCGGCATCGGGCACGCGCGGGTTGTTCGCCGGCGATCCCGACGCCGCCGCCTGCGCGCACATCGTCGGGACCAGCGCGTCCCAGCGCGCCGCGTCGATCCCCCACGCCGCCGGTCCCGGCACCTCGAGCTCGCGGTTGAGTGCCGCCAGTTCGTCCAGCAGCCGCGCCACCGCCGACTGGTCGCCCTCGGCCTCGTCGGCGACCCCCATCGCCCTTGCGCAGTCGGCATAGCGAGTGAGCGCCGCGGGCGCAGACCAAGCGGTCACCGCGGGCAGCAGCATCGCGTTCGACAGCCCGTGCGGGACATGGAAATGCGCGCCTATCGGCCGGCTCATCCCGTGGACCAGCGCGACCGAGCTGTTCGAAAAGGCGATCCCCGCCTGCGTCGCGCCCAGCATCATCGCCTCGCGCGCCGCCGCGTCCATCGGGTCGGCGCACACCCGCCGCAAATTGGGCGCGATCGCGCGCATCGCGAGCAAAGCCATGCCGTCGCTGAACGGATTCGCGCGCTTCGACACATAGGCCTCGATCGCGTGGGTCAGCGAATCGATGCCGGTGTCGGCGGTCAGCCGCCTAGGCTTGGTAAAGGTCAGCTCATAATCGACGAGCGCCGCGACGGGCAGATAGGCGAGGCCCGGGCATAGCATCTTCTCGTCGGTAACCTCGTCGGTGATGATCGTGAAGCGCGTCGCTTCCGAACCCGTCCCCGCGGTCGTCGGGATCGCGATCACCGGCAGCCCCGGCGTGTCCTGCACATGCGGGGCTTTATAGTCCGCCATCGCCCCGCCGTGCAGGCCGAGCAGCGCGATCGCCTTCGCGCTGTCGAGCGGGCTGCCGCCACCGAAGCCGACGACGCAGTCATGCTCGCCTTCCTTCAGGAACGCGACCCCCGCGTCGATCGACGCCACCGTCGGGTCGGGCACGGTCTCGGCGAACACGCGCGCGGCGAGCCCCGCCGCGGCCAGCCCGTCGGTCAACTCGGCGACGCGCCCGCTGCTGACGAGATAGGCGTCGGTCACGATCAGCGGCCGCGACAGGCCGAGACTCGCGAGCACTTCGGGCAGCTGTTTCGACGCGCCGCCGCCGATGCGAAGGATGCGGGGCAGGGCGATGCTGGCGACACTCAACGGACCATCTCCTCGGCGATCGGACGGCGCGCGTCAGGCGCCGCAGGATTCGCGCACAATCAGATGCGTCGGCAAATAATCAAGATATTGTTCGGCGTGCGGGTCCATGACCTGCGACACCAGCCGGCGGCCCGCCTCCAGCGTGTCCTGCTGGATCGTCGTCAGCGCGGGGGTGCTGAGCCGCGCGAGCAGCATGTCGTCATAGCCGACGACCGACACGTCCCTGGGCACCGACAGATTGGCCTTGCGCAGCGCGCGGATCGCGCCGAGCGCGATCAGGTCGCTCGACGCGAAGATGGCGTCGGGCCGGCGGCCGCGCGCGAGAAGCTGGCCGAGCGCGCGCTCGGCCGATTCGAAGCCGAAATCGACGCGCACGTCGAGCGCGGGGTCGGCGTCGAGCCCGTTCGCCTCGAGCGCTTCGAGATAGCCCTGGCGGCGCTGCATCGCCTCGGGATCGCTCGACCCGACGAAAGCGATCGCCTTTCGCCCCAGCCGCGCGAGATGGAGCGTCGCGCGGCGCCCGCCGAGCACATTGTCCGATCCGACCGAGCGATATTTCTGCCCGGGCAGATGCGCGCCCCAGACGACGAAATTGCTGTTCGCGTCGGCGAGCTGATTGAACCCGTCGTGGAGCATCGACTGGCCGAGGAAGATTACGCCGTTGGCGCGGCTGCTGTTCATTACCGTCAGCAGATCGTCGACGTCGCGCGGCGCGGTGTGGCTGACGGTGAAGTCGCAATCGCGCGCGCGCGCCGCTTCGCCGATGCTCGCGAGCAGTTCGAGGAAGAAGGGATGCGATAGCGGCAGCGGGCGGCCCTGCATATGCGGGGTGACGACGACGATCGAACCTTCGGCGCCGACCGGCGCGGCGGACATATGGCTGCGGAACGGATAATTATGCTCACGCGCGAGCGCCCAGATCTTCTTCTTGGTGGCGAGGCTGATCAGCGGATGGTCGTTGAGCGCGCGCGACACCGTCGAGATCGACACGCCGGCCATCCTTGCCAAGTCTTCCAATCTCGTATTGTTGGTGCTCATAAGCTTGCCATCCATGTTCGACGCCGACATGCGTTAGCACGATTAGGGGGAGGGAATGCAAGATTTGCATGTCGATAACCCGCGAAAGCGTCAAGGGAATGGAGTTTCACGCGGCGCTCGCCGCGCGAATTTGCACATCTGGAACATGTGCTTTGCATTGTTCGGCATCCAGATCGTCTGGGCGCTCCAGAATGCGAACACGACGCGGATTTTCCAGACGCTCGGCGCCGACGTCGCCGCATTGCCCGCGCTGTGGATCGCGGGGCCGATCACCGGGCTGGTCGTCCAGCCCATCGTCGGTCATCTCAGCGACCGCTCGCGATCGCGCTTCGGCCGGCGGCGGCCGTTCCTGATCGCCGGCGGGTTGCTGACGGCGCTCGCGCTGCTGATCATGCCCAATGCGGCGACGCTGTGGGCGTCGGTCGCCGCGCTCTGGCTGCTCACCGCCTCGAACAATATCAGCATGGATCCCGCGCGCGCGCTCGTCGCTGATAATCTGCCCGAGGCGCAGCGCGCCCGGGGCTATGCGATCCAGGTCTTCTTCATCGGCGCGGGCGCGGTCTTCGCCTCGTCGCTGCCCTGGATGCTCGTCAACTGGTTCGGCGTGTCGGGAGCCGCGGAGCCGGGCGCCTTGCCCGCCGCGGTGCGCTACGCCTTCTACATCGGCAGCGCCTGCTTGCTGCTTTCGGTCTTCTGGACCGCGGCTTTGACGCACGAGCAGCCGGCGCGTGTCGCCATGGTGTCCCACGGCGATCGGTTCGACAGTCCGGCGGATCGAGCGAGCGGCCGCCTTCTCGCGCTTGCCGGTGCGGGCTTGTTGCTGGCGGCCGTCCTCTTTCGCTGGCGTTGGGAGGTGCTTGTCCTCGGGGCGTCGGCACTGATGATCGGGGCCGGACAACTCGCGGCGGCATGGCGCCGGGGGCGCGGCGCCGACGCGCTCGGCCTGCTCCAGATCGGCGAGGATTATGCGCGCATGCCTGTCGCGCTGAAGCGTCTCGCGCTCGTGCAATTCTTCACCTGGTTCGCGCTGTTCACGCTGTGGATTTATGCTGCGCCTACCGTCGCGAGCCGATATTTCGGCAGCAACGACCCCGCATCCGCCGCCTATTCCGCGGCGGCCGACTGGGTCGGCGTCCTGTTCGCGGCCTATAATGGCGTCGCAGCGATCGGCGCGCTCGCGCTGCCCGCACTCGCGGCGCGGATCGGTGAGCGCGCCACCTATGCGCTCTGCCTGCTGTGCGGCGCGGCGGGGATGGCGGGCTTTGTGTTCGCGTCCGGCCCGGCGTGGCTGTGGATCGCGGCGGTGGGCATCGGCATCGCCTGGGCCGCGATATTGTCGCTGCCCTATGCGATCATCGTCAACGCCGTGCCGGCGGGGAAGGTCGGGGTCTATCTCGGCATTCACAACATCTTCCTCGTCGTGCCTCAGCTCGTCGCGGCGATCTGCCTCGGCGGCGCCGTGCAGCATCTGTTCGGCGGCCAGCCGGCGCCGGCGTTGGCGCTCGCCGCGCTTTTCCTCGGCGCCGCCGCGCTCGCCGCTCTGGCGATTCCCGCCTCGCGATCCTGACATCCGATCCGTCCGCTTTGTCGCCTTGTGCAATAATTTGCATAAGGCAAATCGGAAGCAAACGTATGCGGCGCTTTCTTCCGATGCGCCTATCGCGAGCTGAAACCCTAAGTAATCCCATGCTTTATTGGTGTATCACTCCGATATTCGCCTTTTGCAAAAGACGCTTGCCATTTGTGCAACAATGCGCAAAATCATGCAAATGCTGAGCGGGAAGCTTTCTCGCCGTCGGCAAGGGAAGCCTCCGCAAAAGGAGGCGCCATGGGAAGGGGAGAGAGATGAGGCTCAAGGGATTCGCGATTTGTCGGGAACGCATGCTGCGGAGCGCTTCGCTGCCGGTGGTGGCCGCCGGCCTGCTGATGGCGTCGCCGGCGCTGGCGCAGGATGCGCTGCCCGCCGACGACAGCGCGGCGGCGGGCGACGAGATCGTCGTCGTCGGCGTGCGCGCGGCGTTGCAGGACGCGCAGGACCGCAAGCGCGACGCACTGACCGTCGTCGATTCGATCACCGCGACCGACATCGGCGCCTTCCCCGACAATTCGGTGGCGAGCGCGCTTCAGCGCGTTCCCGGCATCACCGTTTCGCGGCTGCAGTCGACCGACGACAGCACCCACCCCTCGGGCGAGCCCGCCGGGGTGCTGATCCGCGGCCTCACCTTCGTGCGGACCGAGATCAACGGCCGCGACAGCTTCTCGGCCGACAGCTATCGCGGGCTCAACTTCAACGACATTTCGCCCGAACTGATGTCGCGCGTCGATGCCTATAAGAACCAGACCGCCGACATGATCGAGGGCGGCATCGCCGGCACCGTCGATCTGCGCACGCGCCTGCCGCTCGACGAAAAGGGACTGGTCGTCGCCGCCAATGCGAAAGCGACCTACGGCGACCGGTCGGACAAGTGGAACGGCGAATTTTCGGTGCTGGTCAGCAAGACCTTCGACACCGACATCGGCCGCTTCGGCCTGATGGCCGACTATGCGCGCAGCCACCTCGTCACGCGCACCGAAAGCGTGATCATGGACAAGATCCGCACCTATTGCTCGGCCGGTGCGGTCGATGCCGAAGGCAACGGGATCGTGAACCCCGACGGCAGCGTCGCCTGTACCGCAAACCCGTTCGGCGGGACGGGCTGGGCCTTTCTGCCCGACGGCATCCGCTATTCGCAGGTCGATTACGACCGCACGCGCGAGGGGATCGCGCTCGCGGGGCAATATGAAAGCCCGACGGGCGACGTCCGCGCGACGGTGCAGTTCATCAAGTCGTCCTACGACAATGCGTGGCTCGAAAATGTCTCGCACGCCAAACTCGAGGGCACCTATTACGGCACACCGGCGTTCAACCCCGTCGGATCGACGATCCTGCGCACGCCGACCGGTAATGCGGGCTTCACCTTCGGCCCCGACGGCATGCTGCGCTCGGCGCAGCTCAGCCAGGGCTATGGCAGCTGGCGCGGCAGCTTCGGCAGCGAAGCCGAAATGATCGACACCGGATCGGCGGTGCCCGGCCTGCCCTTCGTCAACTATTGCGGCCCCGGCTCGGCCTGCGCCGTTCCCGACCGCAACGGCCTTTATTTCGAGAATGAGGCGCGCAATTTCGACCATCGCGAAAGCACGCGCGACCTGTCGGCGAACATCCAGTGGGACGTGACCGACCGGTTCAAGCTGAATTTCGATGCGCAGTGGATCAAGGCGAGGACGACGAACGACGACATCCTCGTCGCGACCGCGTCGGCCGCCGATTACGAATATAGCGTCAACAAGGACGGCACGCCGAACATCGAACTGCTGCCCGGCACCAACATCAACTATGCCGACGGCGGCCTCGCCAATCCGCACAATTACTGGATGCCCTTCATCCAGGCGCATCTCGAGGACAATGACGCCGAGGAGCTCGCGCTCAAGGCCGACGCGGAATATGATTTCGACGGCAATGACTGGATCGACTCGCTGAAGGTCGGCGTCCGCTACACCGACCGCAACCAGAATGTCCGCTATTCGACCTTCAACTGGACGCCGATCGCGGCGCCTTGGAACTGCAACGGGCCGGGCTTCAACGTCGACAGCACGTCGGCGGCGCCCTACCCCGCGGGCTGCGGCGCGCGTCCCGGTTTCAACGGCTATGGCGAGGGTCTGTTCGAACCGGTGAGTCTGGGCGGCAGCTTCTATAACGGCGGCGTCTTCGACAATGGCGAGCTCGTCTATCTGAGCCGCGATGCGCTGCGCGACCGCGACCGGCTCGTCGATGGCCTGCGCGGCTCGAATGTCAGCCCGCCGATCCTGCCCGGCTGGACCCCGATCTGCGACCGGATCGAGGCGACGGTCGGCTGCTTCACGCCGTCGGAGGTGATGGAGGTCACCGAAAAGACCAAGGCGGCCTATGCGAGGCTGGGCTTCGGCGGCGACAATGCGATGCTCGGCGGGATGAACGTGCGCGGCAATATCGGCGTGCGCGTCGTGCGCACCGACATCGACAGCGTCGGCAATGTCGGCTTCCCGCAAGCCTCGATCTTCACGCCGGTGCTCAACCGGCCGTGCGGGACACCGCTGCCGCCGGGCGACGTCGTCAATCCGGCCTGTTTCCTGACGCCCGAGATATTGGCCTTCGCCAATGGCGCGGCGGTGCCGAACAATCTGAAGGCCGATTACACGACGGTCCTGCCCAGCTTCAACGTTCGCTTGGGGCTCGACGACAGTAATTTCATCCGCTTCGCCTATTCGCGGGCGATGGCGCGGCCCGACTTCGGTCTGCTCCGGAACTTCGTCGCGATCCAGACGCCGTCGTTCGATGCGTCCGCCGACAGCCCGAACATCGTCCGCGACGGGGCGGGCAACATCACCGGCTATAATTTCACCTTCCGCGCCGAATCGGGCTTTGCCGGGCTGAAGCCGATCCTCGCCGACCAGTTCGACCTCACCTTCGAACATTATGCCGGCAGCACCTCGTTCCACGCCGACATCTTCTACAAAAAGCTGCGCAATACCGTGGCTTACGGCGAATTCGAGCGCGTCTTCACCAACAACGGGGCCGAACAGACGGTGCTGATGCGCGGGCCGCGCAACGTGAAGGACGGCGGCGAGCTTTATGGCTTCGAAACGGGTTTCCAGACCTTCTTCGACTTCCTGCCCGGCCTGCTCAGCGGCCTCGGCACGCAGGCGAACTACACCCACGTCCGGCAGAGCGGGATCAGCAATTCGAACCTGGTGACGCAGGGCGCGCTCGACGGCGGCGGCACGGGGGGCTTCGGCGCCGGGCTCGACGTGTCGGGCGGACGCGGCGTGGTGATGGACTCGCACCGCCTCGCGGGCATTTCGAAGCACACCTTCAACCTGGTCGGCCTCTACGAAAAGGGACCGGTGGCCTTCCGCGTCGCGTATAATTGGCGCTCGCGTTTCCTGACCAACAATCTCGACTGCTGCATCGGCCTGCCGGTGTTCCAGAAATCGGTCGGCTTCCTCGACGCGTCGCTCCGCATCTCGCCGACACCGTGGCTCGAGCTGTCGGTCGAAGGCCAGAATCTGCTCAACACCACTACGGTCTATCAGCAGCAGATCTTCGGCGACACGCCGCTGACCCCGGGGGCGAAGCCCGTCTATCGCGATGCGAACTGGGGCAGGGTCGATCGCCGCTTCCAGTTTGGCGCGCGCGTCAAATTCTGATGCGGGCGGAGCGCGGCCGGTCATGCGACGGTCGCGCTCCGGCGTAGATAAGGGAAGGTGGACCGGCCATGACGTCTGAGGGGCCCTATCGCATCGTGATCCTCGGTGGCGGCACCGCCGGCTGGATGTGCGCGGCGGGCCTCGCCGGCCTGCTGGCGGCGATCGATTACGACATCACCCTGATCGAGAGCGACGAGATCGGCACCGTCGGTGTCGGCGAGGCGACGCTGCCGCATATCAAAAGCTTCAACGATATGCTCGGCATCGACGAGGCCGAGTTCATGCGCGCGACCCGCGGCACGATCAAGCTCGGCATCGAATTCGTCGACTGGCTGCGCCCCGGCGCACGCTATATCCACCCTTTCGGCACCTTCGGCGATCGCTGGGCGAGCGCGGATTTCCAGCACCATTGGGCGCGCGCGCGGCTCGCGGGGACCGACGGCCGCTCGCTCCAGGACTACAGCTTCGCGGTCGCCGCGGCGCGCGCCAACAGCTTCGAGCATCCGAACACCGACCCGAAATCGATCCGCTCGACCTACAGCTATGCCTATCATTTCGACGCCGGGCTCTACGCCGTCTTTCTGCGCACATGGGCGACGGCGCGCGGCATCCGGCGCATGGAGGGCAAGGTGGTCGATGTCGCGCGCCACGCGCAAAACGGCGAGGTCGAACGCCTGATATTGGCCTCGGGCGCCGAGGTTGCGGGCGATCTCTTCATCGACTGCTCGGGCTTTCGCTCGCTGCTGCTCGGGCAGACGATGGGCGTGCCGTGGCTCGACTGGAGCGCGTGGCTCCCCTGCGACCGCGCGCTGGCAGTGCCTTGCGAGAGCGCCCGGCCGCTCACCCCCTATACGCGCGCGACGGCGCAGCGCGGCGGCTGGACCTGGCGCATCCCGCTCCAGCACCGGATCGGCAACGGCCATGTCTTTTCCAGCGCCTTTTGCGGCGAGGAGGAGGCGCGGCGGACATTGCTCGGCGGGCTCGACGGCGAAGCGTTGGACGAACCGCGGCTGCTGCGTTTCCAGACCGGGCGCCGCGCGGCGGGCTGGAAGAGCAATGTCGTCGCGCTGGGGCTTGCGAGCGGTTTTCTCGAACCGCTCGAATCGACGAGCATCTTCCTGATCCAGGCCGCGACGACCGACCTCGCCGGACTGGTCCCGCGGCGCGGCGCGGGCGTCGACCCGCGCATGATACGCGAGTTCAACCGCCTCTTCGAAATCCACCACGACCGCATCCGCGACTTTCTCGTGCTCCATTACAGCGCGAACGAGCGTGTCGGCGAACCGCTGTGGGACCATGTGCGGACGATGCCGCTGCCGGACAGCCTAGCGCACAAGCTGGCGCTGTTCCGCGAAAGCGCGGTCGCACCCGATTACAAGCTGGGCCTCTTCTCGCGCGACAGCTGGCTGTCGGCGCTCGAGGGGCAGGGCGTTCTGCCGTCGGCGGCGAGTCCGCTAACCCATCGTCTGCCGGCGGCGGATTTGCAGGCGCGGCTCGACGATCTTGCGATGCGGATCGCGGTCAACGCTGCCGACATGACGCCGCATGCCGAATTTATCGCGGGCTATTGCGCGGCGGGGTCTGCGGTCCGGCCCGCGGCGAGCGCGGCATGACCGGCCCGCGCGACATCACGCTCGTCGGCCGCGACGCGCCGCTGTGGCTCGCGGCGGCGGCGCTACGCCGCGCGCTCGCCCCCGCCGGCGTCGCGGTGCGCGTGGTCGAACTGCCGGCGGAGACGGGCGCGGCGGACCTCTACCCGACGCTGCCTGCGATCGAGGCACTGCACAATCAGATCGGCATCAACGAGGCGGCGTTGCTGCGGACCACGCGCGGAGCGTTCACGCTCGGGCAGAATTTCGTCGATGCGAGCGATGCGGGGCGGCCGTCCTTCCTGCACGGCTACGGCGCCCATGGCACGGCGATCGACGGCGGCGATTTCTTTCCGCACTGGGTCAAGGCGCGTCATCACGGCCTTGACGTCGGGCTCGACGATTTCTCGCTGACCGCGAGCGCGGCGCGCGGCGGGCGGCTGTTCTTCCCCGACGCGGACAGCGAAATCTATGGCCGCAGCGACTATGGCTATCATCTGCCCGCCGCCGCTTATGCCAAGAGCCTGAAGGCGATCGCGCGGCATCTGGGCGTCGAGCTTTTCGAGACAGCGACCGTCGCGGTCGAGCGCGGCGACGCGGGGGTCGCGGCGCTGCTGCTCGATGATGGAAGGCGGATCGAAAGCGCGCTGTTCGCCGATCTGACCCGAGAACGCCTGCTGTCCGGTGGCGCTTTCGAGGCATGGGACACGCCCGGCGACCGGGTGCTGAGCGCGCTCGCGCCGCGCCCCGCCGCGCTTCCCGCCTATGCCGAGATTCGCGCGGGCGCAGGCGGCTGGACCGGCCTCTTCCCCGGCCTGACGCATATCCATGTTCAGCACGTCTTTTCGCGCGCAGCGACGACCGACCAAGAGGCGCGGGCGGCGGCGGAAGCGGCCTGCGGCCTGCCGCTCGACGCGGTGACGGTCCGCCCCTTCGCGGCGGGCGTCGCGGCAGAGCCATGGGCGGGCAATGTCATCGCCCTCGGCGACGCTGCGTGCGTTTTAGACCCGGCCCACGGGTTCGCGCTGCACGGGCTGCAACTCGGCATCGTCCACCTGCTTGCGGCCTATCCCGCCGACGGCGCTGGCTATGCTGCGCGGCGCGTCGAATATAACCGCGTCCTGCGCTCGCACCTCGCGCGCGTCGCTGATTTCCAGGCGGCGCATCATGTGCTTCAGAATTATTCGGGCGCCTTCTGGGACGCGGCGCGCGCGCTGCCGCTGTCCGAAGAGCTGGGGCACCGGATAGACCTTTTCGCCGCGCGCGGCGAACTCGCGCCGCTGGAGGACGAGAGTCTGCCGCCTGACAGCTGGCGCGCCTTGTTCGTCGGGCACGGGATCATGCCCGAAAGCTGGCGTCCCGCCGCCGACCGGGTGCCGCCCGACGAGGTGAAGGCGCATTTCCGCAAGATGCTCGGTTTCGTGCGCGAGGCGGTGCTGCGCCAGCCGACGCATGACGCCTGCCTCGCGCGCATCATGCAGTCCGCGCATGGCTGAACCCGCGCGCATTGACGGCATCGCGGCGCCGTCTTCGCCGCTCGATGGCATGCCGCGCGTCGCGGCGCGCGGGGCGCCCGCACCCGCCGACTTCGCCGCGCTCGTCGCGGCCGAAATGCCTGTCGTCATCAAGGGGGTGTTCGACGACTGGGTCGCGCTGGCGGCCGGGCGCCATTCGCCCGGCCGCCTCAACGCTTATCTCGCGGGCCTGGACCGCGGGACGCCGGTGCCGCTGATGGAGGCGCCCGCACGCGCGCGCGGACGTTTCGCCTATCGCGCCGACATGCGCGAATTCACCTTCACCAAGCGCTACGCGCCGCTGCGGGGCACGCTGGCGCGGATCGAAGGATTGATCGGGCGGGAGGATGCCCCGACCCTCGCGATCCAGATGCTGCCGCTCGCCGAAGCGCTGCCCGATTTCCTCCGCCAGAATCCGATGTCGCTGCTGCCCGCCGATGCCGGGCCCAAGCTGTGGCTCGGCGGCGCGGTGAGGACGCAGACGCATAACGACCGCGACCATAATCTCGCCTGCGTGATCGCGGGGCGGCGGCGCTTCACCCTGTTCCCGCCCGATCAGGTTGCGAACCTCTATATCGGGCCGCTCGACAATCCGCCGCCACTGTCGCTCGTCGACCCGGAGAATCCCGATTTCGACCGTTTCCCGCGCTTCCGCGATGCGCTCGCCGCCGCGCGCGTCGCGACGCTCGATCCCGGCGATGCGATCTTCATTCCCCGTTACTGGTGGCACCATGTCGCCTCGCTCGACCCCTATAATGCGATGGTCAATTATTGGTGGGGCGCTGCGGCGACGGGGGTCGAAAGCCCGAACAATGTCTTCCTCGCCGCGCTGCTCGCGTTCAGGGATCTGCCGCCGGGCGAGCGCGCTTACTGGCGGGCGATGTTCGACACGCATGTGTTCGGCGATCCCGAGGTATCGGCGGCCCATATCCCGGAGGCGCTGCGCGGCGCGCTCGGCGCGATGCGCCCAGACGAGCGCGCGGCGCTGCGGCGGCAGCTGACGGCCGCTTTCCGGCAATAATATCTTCCCCAGCATGAGAGACGCTATGAACCTGAAGACGCTTCCCCTGTTCGGTCTGTCGATGTTCGCCATGGCTTCGCCCGCCGCGGCGCGCGAATGTGCGCAGTCCCCCGGCAATGTGCTCGAGCTGTGCGTTTCGGTCGAAAAGGGTGAGGCAGTTTATCAAGTGAAGCGCGGCGGCGTGACGGTGATCGCGCCGTCGCGCCTCGGGCTGCGCTTCGCGGGCGAGGCCGATCCGCGCTTTGCGGCAATCACCGATGCGAAGCGAAGCGCGGTCGACACGACATGGGAACAGCCGTGGGGCGAACAGCGCCTGATCCGCGACCGTCACAACCAGCTGTCGGTGACGCTCGCGGGCGACACGCCGCTCAGCAAGGCCGTCGGCGTCACCTTCCGCCTCTTCGACGACGGCTTCGGCTTCCGTTATGATTATGGCGCGATCCCCGCCGGACAGGCGGTGTCGGTGACGGCCGACCATAGCCAGTTCCGCACGGTCGGCGCCTATCAAGCCTGGTGGTATGAGGGGTTGGGGCAGGAACGCGACGAATATCTCTACAAACAGACCGACGCGCGGCGCGTCACCCTCGCCGAAACGCCGCTGACGCTGAAGGGCGACAACGGCCTCTATCTCAGCTTCCACGAAGCCGCGCTCGTCGATTTTCCTTCGATGCTGCTGCGGGGCGACGGCGTGGGCACCTATGACGCCTGGCTGATGCCCTCGCCCGATGGCGTGCTCGCGAAAAAGACCGGGCCGTTCACGACGCCGTGGCGCACGGTGCTGGTCGGCGAGACGCCCGGCGCGCTCGCCGACAGCCGGATCACGCTCAACCTCAACGAGCCGAGCAAGGTCCCGGGCATCGGCCAATGGTTCAAGCCCGGCAAATATGTCGGCATCTGGTGGGAAATGCACCTCGAGAAATCGACGTGGGGCAGCGGACCCAAGCACGGCGCGAACACCCGGAATGTGAAGCGATACATCGATTTCGCGGCCAAATATGGCTTCGACGGCGTGCTGGTCGAGGGGTGGAACGAGGGCTGGGATGGCGACTGGATCGCCAATGGCGACAAGTTCAGCTTCACCCGCGCCTATCCCGATTTCGACCTTGCCGAGATCACGCGATACGGCAAGGCGAAGGGGGTCAAGCTGATCGGCCATCACGAAACCGGCGGCGGGGTCGAAAATTACGCGGCGCAGCTCGATGCCGCGCTCAAACTCTATGCCGGCCATGGCGTGTCGCTGATCAAGACCGGCTATGTCCGCCACAGCGGAACGATCAAGGATGGGGCTGGCGGGATGCAATGGTTCGCGGGCCAATATATGGTGCGCCACCATCTCGACGTCGTGAAGCGCGCCGCCGAGCATCGCATCGCGATCAATACCCACGAGCCGGTGAAGGACACGGGGCTGCGCCGCACCTGGCCCAACTGGGTGAGCCGGGAGGGCGCGCGCGGGCAGGAATTCAACGCCTGGGGCAATCCGACCAATCCGCCCGAGCATATGACGATCCTGCCCTTCACGCGGATGCTCGGCGGGCCGATGGATTTCACCCCCGGCATCTTCGACATCGCGCGCGGCGGCACGGAACTGACGCGGCGCGTGCAATCGACGCTCGCGACCCAACTCGCCGAATATGTCGTCATCTATTCGCCGATCCAGATGGCGGCCGATCTCCCCGAAAATTACGAGGCGCGGATGGACGCCTTCCGGTTCATCCGCGACGTGCCCGCCGACTGGGAGCAGTCGAGGACGCTGCAGGGCGCGATCGGCGACTATGTCGTCGTCGCGCGCCAACAGCGCGGCAAGGGCGACTGGTATCTGGGCGCGATCGGCGACGAGGAGGCGCGCGAACTACGGCAGCCGCTGGCCTTCCTCGCGCCGGGCGCGCGCTACGAGGCGCAGATCTATGCCGACGGCCCCGGCGCCGACTATCGCAGCAATCCCGGCGCGCTGACGATCGAAAAGCGCCTCGTCACCAGCACCGATACGCTGACATTGCGCCTCGCGCCCGGCGGCGGCACGGCGATCCGGTTCCGCCGCGTCGAATAGAGCAAGATCTTTCCGTCTGAATCGTCATCCCGGCCTTCGCCGGGATGACGTTAAATCAACGATGGTCGCGCTATGCGGACCGCACGGAGCATCCCTAAAAGGGAAAGAAGACACGGATCGCCATGATCGCCACCACGCAGGTGATGATATTGAGCGGCAGGCCGATGCGGACAAAGTCGAGATAGCGATAGCCGCCCATCTGATAGACGATGACATTGGTCTGATAGCCGAAGGGTGTGGCGAAGGCGGCGCTTGCCGCCATCATCACCGCGACGAGAAAAGGCCGCGGGCTGACGCCGAGACTGTCGGCGAGCGCCACCGCGACGGGGGTGACGAGCACCGCGACCGTCGCGTTGGACAAAAGTTCGGTGAGTATCATCGTCAGGAGATAGAGGATGATGAGCGCGATCAGCGGGCTGAGGCCGTGGACGCTGGCGATCAGCAGTTCGGACGCTTCGGCCGCGAGCCCGCTCTGCTCCATAGCGATGCCGATCACCACCATGCCGGCGATCAGGATCAGGATTTCGGGACGGAGGCCGCTATAGGCCTCGTCGGCACTGATGACGCGCAACAGGATCAGCAACACCGCGCCGGCGAAGGCGGTCGCTGCGATCGGCGCGACACCCATCGTCGCGAGCGCCACCGCCGCGACGAAGGTCATGAGCGCGATCGCGGCCTTGAGCGGCTGGAGCGGCCGTTTCACCTCGAACAGCCGGGCGTCGCCAATCTGCGCATTGCCGATATGCGCGGCGTCGATCTCGGCCGGCGCGCCCTCGCGCTCCTCGGCTTCGTGGCGCCCGCCGAGCAGCCGCCCGCTCACCAGAAAGAGATAGAGCCCGCCGACGAGCGCCATCGGCAGGCCGACCGGCGTGATTTCGAAGATGCCGAAGCGCGACTGCCCCGCGACGCTCGCCATGTCGTCGACGAGCAAATTGGTCGACGTCCCGATCAAGGTGCAGCAGCCGGTGAGGATGGTGACATAGGATAGCGGGATCAGGAAACGCTTGGGCGACAGGCCCAGCGACGTCGCGACGTCGCGGATCACCGGCGCGCCGAGCACGACGATCGGCGTCGAGTTGAGGAAGCAGGAGACCGAACCGATCATCGACAAGAGCAGCCAGAGGCCGCCGGTGCCGAGCCGCCGGCACATCGCGACCGCCGCGGCGATCGCGCGGTCGAGCAGCCCGGCCAGCTCGAGCGCATAGGCGATGACGAACAGCGACGCGAGCGCGATGATCGCCGGACTGGCGAAGGCGCCCTGCACCTCGACCGGCCGCACGACCCCCGTCATCAGCAGGACCGCGGCGCCGGTCAGCGCGACGACGTCGGCTCGCACCTTGTCCCAGATGAGCGCCGCGACCACCGCGGCGAGGACGAGCAGAGTCAGGATCTGGTCCACCGACATCGATCCTGCGTCAGACGGCATCGCGCCCAAGTCAATGTCCAACGACAAAAAAATGCGCCTGGGGTCTGGAGGATGCGCGCGGATTTGCTATCGAGGGACCATGCAGGAACCCAGCGTCAGAACCAGCCGGCTCGCCATCGCTGGCGGATTCGCCGCAATCCTCGTGGTCGGCGGCGGCGGCTTCTTTCTCGGGCGGGCGACCGCGCCGGCGCCACAGGCGCCCGCGCCCGTCGTCGTCCCGGCGCCTGCTCCTGCGCCCGTTCCCGAAACGCCGAAGGATTTGGGGCGCGGCGACCTCATCGCGCTGGCGCAGCGGGCCGCGGACGCCTTCGCGTCGGGCGAGGCCATGCCCGCGGCGGTCGGTGAGGCGGCCGGGCGCCGCTTCGAACTGCTGCTGCCGTTCGGATGCGGGGGGGCGAGCGAGGCCGAAAGCAGCCTGCCGATGCAGTGGCGCTATGACGAAGCGGATGCGACGCTGCGCGTTTCGGTCAAACCGATGATGTGGAACAGGACCGACTGGAATCTCGGGGACGGGGCGAAGATCGACGCCGCCGAAGGCTTCTGGATCACGCGGCCCTGGTCGAGCAGCGGCGTCTGTCCGGCGCGCGCGGGGCAGGCCTTTCCGCGCGGCGTCGAGCCGCTCACCCTACCGGGCCAGACCCTCGCCATTGCCCAATTCTTCGCGAGCGAGGCGGATCGCGACGGCCGCCGCAACGGGCGGCCGTTCGAAACCGTGACGCGGGTCGCGGCCGATCAATTCGACGGTTCGCGGGGTTTCCGCTTGCGCGTTGCAGGCCGGATCGAAGCCATTGCGGGCAATGGGCCGGTCCGCTGCGTCCAGCCCGCCGGTGCCGAGCAGCGGCCGATTTGCGTCATCGGCGCCCGCATCGATACCGTCCGGCTCGAAAATCCCGCGAGCGAAGAAGTCCTCGCGACCTGGACTATCGGGCGTTCGGGCCAATAGCCCGCTCGCCGGGGCGGCGAAGCTCGGCTGGTAAGTCGCGATACAGTCTGGGGCTGAACGCTTCCCGGCCCGCTTCCGCAAGCGGGGAGGCTATGAACGCTCCGGAATCAACAGGCTGGACCCCGTCGTGCGCCCGGCCTCGAGGTCGGCGTGCGCCCTTGCGGCATCTTCGAGCGAGTAACGCTGACCGACGGTGATCCGCACCGCGCCGCTTTCGATCATCTCGAACACGCGCGCCGCGCCTTCGGCGCGTTCGCCGGGGTGGAGATAATAATCGAACAGGGTCGGCCGCGTCACGAACTGCGATCCGTGCTGCGCCAGGACGCCGAGATTGACGCCGGTCACCGGGCCGCCGGCATTGCCATAGCTGACGATCAGCCCGCGCCGCGCGGTGGCTTTGAGCGAGGTCGCCCAGGTCGCCATGCCGATGCCGTCGAAAGTGACGGGAACGCCCTGACCATCGGTAATTTCGCGGATGTGCGCGGCGACGTCTTCCTGCTTGTAGCGGATGACATGGTCGGCGCCGGCTTCGCGCGCGGCATGTTCCTTCGCCTCGGTGCTGACGGTGCCGATGACGCTCGCGCCGATCGCCTTCAGCCACTGGACGAGGATCAGCCCCACCCCGCCCGCGGCGGCGTGTACGAGCACGGTCGCGCCGGCTTCGACCCTGGCGCAGCGTTCGACGAGCGCCTCGACGGTACAGGCCTTGAGCAGCGCGGCGGCGGCGGTTTCATCGTCGATGCCGGGCGGCAGCTTGAACAGCGAAGCGGCGGGGACGAGCCGCGCCGACGCATAGGCATTCCGCTGCGGCCCGAAGGTCGCGACGCGGTCGCCGGGCTGGAGGCCGTGAACGTCGGGGCCGATCGCGATCACTTCGCCCGCCGCCTCGACGCCGAGCCCGCCCGGAAGCTCGACCGGATAGGTGCCGTCGCGGTGATAGGTGTCGATATAGTTGAGCCCGACCGCGGTCTGACGGAGCAGCACCTCGCCGGGCCCGGGATCGCCGAGCGTGACGCTACGCCAGTCGATGACCTGGGGCCCGCCCTGCTTTTCGATGAAAGCCTCAATCGCCTGCATGCGCCGCTCTCCTGCTGATCGCCTCCATCTGGGATGGGGGCGAGGGTGGTGCAAGGGTCAAGTCGCCACAGACTCCGTCATTGCGAGCGAAGCGAAGCAATCCAGAGCGGTTTACGCGGGCTCTGGATTGCTTCGCTTCGCTCGCAATGACGAGGCTTATTGCTTGCCGCCGTGGCGCGGCTTGCCCTTGCCGAAGGGTTTGGCCTTGTAGCCGCCGGGCTTGCCGCCCGCGCCGAAGGGCTTGCGCGGGCCGTCGTGGCGCGGGCCGCCCTTGTGCCCGCCCTTTTCGCGGCGTGGCGGATAAGTGGGACCGTCGGGCGCCGGGGTGATCGAAACGCCGCTGTCGTCCTCGCCATCCTGATTGGCGGTGCGCTGCACGGCTTCGGCGAAGCGGTCGGCGATGGCGAGCGGGATGTTGAAGAGGGTTTCGGAGGGGCCGATACGGATCGCACCGATCTCGTTCTTCGTCACATGGCCGCGGCGGCAGAGCAAAGGCAGGATCCAGCGCGGGTCGGCATTCTGGCGGCGGCCGATGTTGAGGCGGAACCAGGCGCTGTCGTCGAACTGTTCGCGGCGCTCGCCGCGTTCCGGGCGGTCGCCGCGCTCGCGCTCGAAACGGTCGCCGCGTTCGGGGCGCTCGCCGCGCGGGCGCGGACCGGTGTCGAGCAGATCCTCGGGCGGCGGCATCAGCGCGCGGTGCGCGCGGACGAGCGATGCGGCGATGTCTTCGGCGCTGCGTTCGGCCATCAGCCGCTGCGCGAGTTCCAGATCCTCGGCCTCATGCTCGACCGGGGCAAGCAGCTTTTCGATCAGCCGTTCCTGATCCCTTTGCCGGACATCGGCGGCGGTGGGCGCGTCCATCCATTCGGCGTTGATGCGCGCACCGCGCAGCATGCCGTCGACGCGGCGGCGGCGCGGATAGGGGACGATGAGGACGGCGGTGCCCTTCTTGCCCGCGCGGCCGGTGCGGCCCGAGCGGTGCTGGAGCGTTTCGGCATCGCGCGGGATTTCGACGTGGATGACGAGGCTGAGGCTCGGCAAGTCGATGCCGCGCGCGGCGACGTCAGTCGCGACGCACACCCTTGCCCTGCGGTCGCGAAGGGCTTGCAGCGCATGGTTGCGTTCGTTCTGGCTATGCTCGCCCGAGAGAGCGACGGCGGCAAAGCCGCGGTTGACCAGCCGGGCGTGAAGGCGGCGGACATTGTCGCGCGTCGCGCAGAACAGCATCGCCGTGTCGGGTTCGTGCAGCCGCAGCAGGTTGATCACCGCGCCCTCGATGTCGGCGGGGGCGACGGTCACGGCCTGATAGGCGATGTCGCCATGGCCGCGATCCTCGCCGACAGTCGAAATGCGGAGTGCATCGCGCTGGTAGCGTTTGGCGAGCTGGGCGATCGGTTTCGGGATCGTCGCCGAGAAGAGCAGGGTGCGCCGCGCCGCGGGGGTCGCGTCGAGGATTTCCTCCAGGTCCTCGCGGAACCCCATGTCGAGCATTTCGTCGGCCTCGTCGAGCACCGCGACGCGCAGCGCCTCGAGGTCGAGCGCGCCGCGCTCGAGATGGTCGCGCAGGCGGCCCGGCGTGCCGACGACGATATGGACGCCCTGATTGAGGTTGCGGCGCTCGCGGCTCGCGTCCATGCCGCCGACGCAGGTCGCGATGCGCGCGCCGGCCTTGGCATAGAGCCAGCCGAGCTCGCGGCTGACCTGCAACGCCAGTTCGCGCGTCGGCGCGACGATCAGCGCGAGCGGCGCGGTCGCGAAGGGCAAGCGGCCGTCTTCGAGCAGTTCGTCCGCCATCGCGAGGCCGAAGGCGACGGTCTTGCCCGAACCGGTCTGCGCCGAAACGAGCAGGTCGCGGCCCTTGGCCTCGTCTTCGGTGACCTGTGTCTGCACGGGTGTAAGGGCTTCATAGCCGCGCGTGGTGAGGGCGTCCGCAAGGACGGGGGAAAGATTTTCGAAAGCCATTTTATTCTTCTTGTCCTGTACGGCCATGCGCGGCCGATTCTGTAATTCTTCATGCCGGACTTGATCCGGCATCCATTCGTCACTTTCCACGAAGTGCTGAATGGACCCCGGATCAAGTCCGGGGTGACGAAGGGGAGTACGAGTTTTTTCCTAAAGGGCTTGACCCGCCGCATATCCGCTGGCCCAGGCCCATTGAAAATTATAGCCGCCCAGCCACCCGGTGACGTCCACGGCTTCGCCGACCGCATACAGGCCGGGAACGCTTTTGACCATCATTGTTTGCGACGACAGGTTCGCGGTCGAAATTCCGCCGACGGTGACCTCGGCCTTGGCGAAGCCTTCGGTGCCGTTCGGGTGGAAGGACCAGCGCTTGAGACGCGCTTCCGCGTCGGCGAGCTTGCGGTCGGTGAGCGCGCCGAGTTCGCCGGGGAGCGCAAGGCGTTCGGCGAGCGTCTGCGCGAGGCGGTCGGGAAGCGCGAGCGCCGAGGCGAGCGTCGCGCGCGGCCGCGCGCGCTTGGCTTCGAGAAGCCAGCCTTGGGGCAGGTCGGGCAGGAAGTCGATCGTCACCGGCTCGCCGTGCCGCCAATAGCTGCTCACCTGGAGGATCGCGGGGCCGGAGAGGCCCTTGTGCGTGAAGAGCGCGGCTTCGCGAAAGACCGCCTTGCCGGCGCGGGCTTCGACCGGGGTCGCGACGCCTGACAGGTCGCGGAACAGCACATCCTCGCCGCCAAGCGTCAGCGGGACGAGCGCGGGGCGCGGCTCGACGACCTTCAATCCGAACTGGCGCGCGAGGTCGTAGGCGAAGCCGGTCGCGCCCATCTTCGGGATCGACGGCCCGCCGGTCGCGATGACGAGGCTGGCGGCGGTGAAATGCCGGTCGCGGAAGGCCACGCGAAAGATGCCGTCGCCATGCGTCACTTCGCGCACCGGCTGGCCGCAACGGACATCGACGCCGCCCTTGGCGCATTCGCCCAGCAACATCGCGACGATCTGTTTCGCCGAGCCGTCGCAGAAGAGCTGGCCCAGCGTCTTTTCGTGGTGCGCGATGCCGTAGCGGTCGACGAGGGCGATGAAATCGGCGGGCGTGTAGCGCGCGAGCGCCGATTTGGCGAAATGCGGGTTCGCGGAGATGTAGCGGTCGGGCGCGCTATGGATGTTGGTGAAATTGCAGCGCCCGCCGCCCGAGATCAGGATCTTCTTGCCCACCTGCTCGGCATGGTCGAGCAGCAGGACGCGCCGCCCCCTTTGCCCCGCGACCGCGGCGCACATCAGCCCGGCCGCGCCGGCACCCAGCACGATGGCGTCATAATCATGGGTGGTCATGCGATCGTCAGCGCAGCTTCGCGATCGAGAGACTGTCGGCCTTGGCGCGTTGCTTTACCGATTCCTCGCTGCGCGTCAGCGCCTTGGCGATGGCTTTCAATGCCATGCCCTTCTTGGCGAGCGTGTGGAGCTTGTCGATCTCGGCCGCGGTCCATGGCTGTTTATGCCGTTCGAACTTGTCCTTCATGCCATGATCTCCGGATCGGCGGCGGCGGCGAGAATCTCGATCGCATCCTCGCGCCCCTGGAAGGCGACCATGTCGCCGGTCTCGGCGCCCATCAAGGCGCGGCCGAGCGGCGCCGAAAAGGCGATATGGCCCGCCGCGGGATCGGCCTCGTCATGGCCGACGATCGTGACGGCGCGTTCGGCGCCGTTCAACGCATAGCGGATGCGGCTGCCGATGCCGGCGACGTGGTCGCGGGTCGGCGCCTGCACCTCGGCCGTCGCGTGGCGGGTGTGAAAATAGCGCAGCCGGCGCTGGAGCTTCCCCCGCGCTTCCTGGTCGGTTTCGGCGGCGATGGCGGCTTCGAGACGCACGACCTCCTCGCCGAGCAGGCGAAAGCCGCGCGGGGTGACGAGGTTCGGCCCGACCGGAATCGGCCACTCGAACTCGGGTTCTTTATGTTCGTCGTCGCTCTCGCGGCGAAAGGCTACGCTCATCGTCTCTTTCCTGAAGGATGCGCGCCTCTGCGCCATGAAGGTGGCGACAAGATGGCGGTGCGCGCTGGACACTCGTGCCGAGTGTGTGTTATGCAAATAACACACGAAGGAGATTCTCGATGCGTAACTGGACGATGGCGGCACTGCCGCTGGCTCTCGCGATGACCGTCACGGCGTGCAGCGCCGAAGGAACGGGCGACGGCAAAAATGGCAGGCGCACGGTTGATGCCGGGCCGGTGACGACGCAAAGCTTCGACCTGACGGGCTTCACCGGCGTCAAGGTCGCAGGTCCCGACGATGTGACGATCCGCCGCGGCGCCGCCTTTTCGATCAGCGCCAAGGGGCCGAAGGCGGTGATCGACGAACTCGAAATCGAACTCGACGGCGACATGCTGTCGATCGGGCGCAAGAATTCGGGTTTCAGTTTCAGCGGAAGTGACGATGATGTCGACATCGCGATCACCATGCCGTCGCTCCGCGCGGTGCGGTTGACCGGATCGGGCGAGATCGACGCCGATGCGGTCGACGGCGACGCGGTCGAGGCGGTGGTCACCGGCTCGGGCGACCTCAAGGTCGCGACGCTCAATGGCAAGCGCGCGAAGATCACCGTGTCGGGATCGGGCGATATCGAAATCGGCGGCGGAACGATCGGGTCGGGCAATTTCGACGTGACCGGATCGGGCAATATCGCGGCGGGCGGGCTCGCGGCGACGACGCTCGACGTGTCGATCACCGGCTCGGGCGACGTCGATGCGAAAGCGAGCGGCAGCGCCGATATCGCGATCCTGGGATCGGGCGACGCGACGATCGGCGGCGGCGGCAAATGTTCGACGCGCACGATGGGTTCGGGCACCGCAACCTGCAACTGAGGCGCCTATGGTGCTGCCGGCCCGAAAAGACTAGGGCAGCAGCATGACCAGCGCCCTGTCCTGTATCGCAAGGGGCGCCGCCGTCGCGGCGGCCGCCCTGTCGCTCGCCGTCTCCGCGCCGGCGGCCGAGAAACGCTTCGGCCTCACCAGCTTCGAGGCGATCGAGGTGAGTGCCGACGTCATCGTCGAGGTGGTGACGCGCGCGCCGGTCAGCGCGGTGGCGACGGGGCCGCAGGACGCGCTCGACCGGCTGAGCCTCGAAAGCCGCGACGGCCGGCTGGTGATCGGCCAGCGCCAGTTTGCGGGCGATGAAAAGCGGCGGCGGCCGCACGGGCCGGTGACGGTGCGGGTGAACGCCGCCAATCTGAACAGTGCGACGCTGGCCGGCGCCGGCTCGCTGCGCATCGACACGCTTAAGGGGCAGCGCGCGATGGTCGGGCTGCGCGGTCCCGGACGGGTGACCGTGGGTGAGATCGCGGCCGACCGGCTGCAGGTGGCGATGATCGGCAACGGCACGATGACGCTCGGCGGCGCCGCCAAGACCGCGCGCATGACGCTGTCGGGCGCGGGCGTGGTCGATGCCGGCGCGTTGGCCGTCGGCGAGCTGATCAGCGACAGCGAGGGCGCGGGCGATCACATCCTCCACGCGGTCAAGAGCGCCGCGGTCACCGCGCGCGGGATCGGCAAGGTCGTGGTGCTCGGCCGGCCGGTCTGCACGGTGCGCAATGTCGGCAGCGGATCGGTGACCTGCGGGGCGGGGAAATAGGCTCGGTTGGAGGGGCGGCTTTCGGCTGGTTGCGGACGTATCTTTCATCGTCACCCCGGACTTGATCCGGGGTCCCGCTTGATGCCGAAGACCGGTCGACGCCCCAAAAGCGGGATCCCGGGTCAAGCCCGGGATGACGGAAGTGGAGGAGAGCTATGGCCGCTCACCACCCCCAACCCGCCGCCGCGCTTCAATGCCCCGCCGTGCCCAGCCCGTCGATCTTCTTCGACTGGCGCGCGATCAATCCCGGGAACCAGCGCGCGAGGCGCGACAAGCGTTTTGCCATCTTGCCGACCGGCATATGCACGCGGTCGCCATGCACCGCGTCCCATGCCGCGCGCGCGACATCCTCGACCGGCGAAATCTCGAACCCGCTCGCTGACAGGCGCGCCCGCGCAGGTTCGTTGCTGTCGGCGCTGACCTGATCGAGCAGCGGCGTGTCGATGAAGCCGGGCATCAGCGAGCGCACCTTGATGCCGTGCTTGGCGAACTCGATCTCGAGCGCCTCGGTCAGCCCGCGCACCGCGAATTTGGTCGCCGAATAGACCGCGAGGCCTGCGACGCCATAGAAGCCCGACGCCGATCCGGTGTTGAGGATCGCCGACCCCGGCGTCGCCTTGAGCAGCGGTAGCGCCATATAGATGCCGTTGACGACCCCGCCGAAATTGATCGCGATCAGCCGGTCGGCCTCCGCCGGATCCATGTCCATATATTGCCCGCCCGACCCGATGCCGGCGTTGTTGAAAAGGACGTCGAGGCGGCCGCCGCTCGCCGTGGCGAATTCGTCGAGCGCGGCCTTCCACTGGTCGCGGTCGCGCACGTCCATGACGTGGCGCGAGGATGCGCCTTCGGGGAGCAGCGCGGCGGTCTCGTCGATCCCGGCGCGGTTGACGTCTGCGATGCCGACGAACCAGCCCTGCCCGGCGAAATGGCGCGCGACCGCGCGGCCGATGCCCGATCCGCCGCCGGTGATGAAAATCGCCTTTCGTGCCATCCGGCCCCTCCTTACATCGATGTCAATGAGACATGATGCGAAGTCGGCGTCGCGGTCAAGCGGCAATCGCGCTTGGCAAGATTGGAGGCTGCTGGCTAAGAGGGCGGGGATGACCCGCGGCCTTCGCTTTATCATCCTGTCGCTGCTGATGCTGTGCGCGGGCCTCACGACGCCGGCGCGCGCCGAAGTGGTCGTGAGCTTTTACAGCCATGATTTCGGCGATCGTTTCCCGCACGCCTTCATCGTGATGAAGGGGACCCTCGACGCGACGGGCGAGGTCGTTGACGTCAATTACGGTTTCACCGCGACATCGGTCAGCCCCGCGATCCTGTTCGGGTCGGTGAAGGGCAAGGTCGAATCGTCGAAGCCCGATTATATCGAAAAGAGCGACCGCCAGTTCGACGTGACGGTCGACGACGCGACCTATGGGCGGGTGTTGGCGAAGGTTGCCGAATGGCGCGACCGCGAGCAGCCCAGCTACAGCCTAAACAAGCGCAACTGCGTTCATTTCGTGATGGAGCTGGCCGAGGTCGTCGGCCTGAAGGTCAACCGCAAGAGCAAATTGTTCAAGAAGCCCAAGAGCTTTCTGATCGAAGTGAAGGGACTGAATCCGGGGGTTGAATAGGGGGGAGTGACGATGCTGACGATGATGTTCTTGCTGGCGATGCAGGGCGCGCCGGCTCAGGAGAGCCGGGCCGAAACGGGGCTCGCGCCGGCGACCAATCCGGGAAGCTGGGCCACGAACGATGATTATCCGGCGAGCGCGATGCGCGAGGAGCGCGAAGGGACGACGGGGTTCCGGCTGACGATCGCCGCCGACGGCCTGCCCACCAGTTGCGAAATCACCGCGCCGAGCGGCCATGCCGACCTCGACGCCGAAACCTGCCGATTGGTCATGGCGCGCGCACGCTTCACGCCGGGGCGCGACGCGCGCGGCGAAGCGGTCGGCGGGACCTATAGCAACCGGATCCGCTGGCAGATTCCTGAAGGCGCCGGCTATGCGGTGGAGGTCGCGGGCTTCGGGCTCGATACGACGCTGGAAAGCTGGCCGCGCGCCGCGATCCCCGACGACGCCTTCACGCGGATCGATCCCGCCGCCCATTATCCGCCCACCGCGCTCGCCGCGCGCGAGCAGGGCACCGTCCATATGGAACTCACCGTCGACAGCGCCGGGCGGGTTGCGGCATGCAAGGTCAATGAAAGCAGCCTGTCGGCCGCGCTCGACGACGCGGCGTGCGCGCTGATGCGCAGCGAGGGCAAATTCTCGCCCGCGCTCGACAGCGACGGCAAGCCGACCAAGGGCGTCCTTGCGGCGAAATTTCGCTGGTCGCTGCCGAGCGAAGTGCGGGAAGGCGGCGACGGCGTATCGATGGCGCCCGATCCGGGCTTTCCGATGAGCGAACCGGGCAGCGCGACGATAACCGTGCTGGTCGGCGCCGATGGCCGCGTTCAGGATTGCCGCTTTTCGAACACGGGCAAATTCGGCGCCACACCGAACGGGATGACGCCGTGCGACATGTTCGGGCGTCAGACGCGCTATTCGCCCTTCACCGACGCTGGCGGCAAGCCCGTCGCAAAGCGCGTGATCCTGCGCACCGACCTGACTATCGAGGATGCGCCCGCCGCAGCCGAATAGCCGGAACGCTGGACGTGGCGCCGCTTTCACCCTATGTTCAGGGAACGGGGCGCAATATTTCGCGCTCCGGACGTATAGAGGGGCGATTCTTGCGGTTGTTGCTGACCCTTTTGGCATTGCTGACCGGCTTGGCGACCGCCGACCGGGCCGTTGCCGCGCCCGCCACGCCGGCGGCGATGGGGGCGCTGGTCCTGCTGGCCGAAACGACGGGCAAGGCCGAAGCGAGCGATAGCGAGCGCCGCCCCACGACGAGCACTCCGCCGCGGCGCCAGTCGAGCGGCAGCGGCAAGGCGCGCAAGACGGCTCCGCCCTATCTTCCCGGCTTGCTGACCGGCAGCGACCGCGCGCTCGAATAGCGCCCGCTGCCCCGCGCCTTTTCAGGGCGCCGCCCCGTATAGGGCCCGTTTCCGATAGTTTTCGCGGCTCAGAGCGCCGCCATTTCATTCTCATTCCAAGGAAAATTTCATGTTTGCTGGCCTTGCCAAGAGCCTGTTCGGCTCGTCCAACGACCGTTATGTCGCCTCGATCCGCAAGATCGTCGACAAGATCAACGCTTTCGAACCCGCGATGCAGGCGCTCGATGACGCCGGATTGCAGGCGCAGACGCAGAAATTCCGCGACCGGCTTGGCGCCGGCGAGACGCTCGACGACATATTGCCCGAAGCCTTTGCGACGGTGCGCGAGGCGGCGGTCCGCACGCTCGGCATGCGCCATTTCGACGTGCAGATGATCGGCGGCGTGGTGCTCCACCGCGGCGAGATCGCCGAGATGGCGACGGGCGAGGGCAAGACGCTGATGGCGACCTTGCCCTGCTATCTGAACGCGCTTGAGGGCAAGGGCGTCCATGTCGTGACCGTCAACGACTATCTCGCACGCCGCGACGCCGAATGGATGGGCACCGTCTATGGCTTCCTCGGCCTGACCACCGGGATCATCGTCCCCAACCTCAACGAGATGCAGCGCCGCGACGCCTATAACGCCGACATCACCTATGCGACGAACAACGAGCTGGGCTTCGATTATCTGCGCGACAATATGAAGTTCGACCGCGCGCAGATGGTCCACCGCGAATTCAATTTCGGCATCGTCGACGAGGTCGATTCGATCCTGATCGACGAGGCGCGCACCCCGCTGATCATCTCGGGCCCCACCGACGACAAGTCCGAACTCTATATCCGCGTCAACGAGGTCGTCCACCAACTCGGCGAAGAGGATTATGAGAAGGACGAGAAGTCGAAGTCGATCAGCCTGACCGAAGAAGGCACCGAGCATGTCGAGCGACTGCTCGAAGCCGCCGGCCTGCTCCAGGGCAACAACCTCTATGACATCGAGAACACGCAGGTTGTCCATCACGTCAATCAGGCGCTGAAGGCGATCCAGATGTTCAAGCTCGACACCGACTATATCGTCAAGGACGGCAAGGTCGTGATCATCGACGAGTTCACCGGCCGCATGATGGACGGGCGCCGCTGGTCCGATGGCCTGCACCAGGCGGTCGAGGCGAAGGAAGGCGTGCAGATCGAACCCGAGAACCAGACGCTCGCCTCGATCACCTTCCAGAATTATTTCCGCATGTATCCGAAACTTTCGGGCATGACCGGCACCGCGGCGACCGAAGCGGCGGAGTTCTTCGACATCTACAAGATGAACGTCGTCACCATCCCGACGAACCGCCCGATCGCGCGCATCGACGACGAAGATGAATTTTACAAGAATATCACCGACAAGTTCGGCGCGATCGCCAAGACGATCCGCGAGGCGAACGAACGCGGTCAGCCGGTGCTCGTCGGCACCGTGTCGATCGAGAAGTCGGAGCTGCTCTCCTCCTATCTCGAAAAGGAAGGCGTGCCGCACAGCGTCCTCAACGCGCGCTTCCATGAAAGCGAGGCGCATATCGTCGCGCAGGCGGGCCGCACCGGCGCGGTGACGATCGCGACGAACATGGCGGGCCGCGGCACCGACATCAAACTCGGCGGCAACGAGGAATTCCGCATCGACGACGAGCTCAAGGATATGCCCGAGGGGCCGGAGCGCGAGGCCGCGGTCGCGCGCATCCAGGCCGAGGTCGCCGCCGAGCGCGAAGCGGTGAAGGCCGCGGGCGGGCTGTTCGTGCTCGCGACCGAGCGCCACGAAAGCCGCCGCATCGACAACCAGCTGCGCGGCCGTTCGGGACGCCAGGGCGACCCGGGCCTGTCCAAATTCTACCTTTGCCTCGACGACGACCTCTTGCGCATCTTCGGCCCCGACACGCTCTTCTCCAAGATGATGAACAAGAATCTGGAGGATGGCGAGGCGATCGGATCGAAATGGCTGTCGAAGGCGATCGAGACCGCGCAGAAGAAGGTCGAGGCGCGCAACTATGACATCCGCAAGCAGGTCGTCGAATATGACAATGTCATGAATGACCAGCGCAAGGTCATCTATGAACAGCGCGGCGAAATCATCGACAGCGAGACCGTCGACGAGGTGATGGCCGCGATGCGCGCCGAGACGGTCAACTCGATCGTTGCCGACGCGTGCCCCCCGGGCAGCTATCCCGAACAATGGGACGTCGAGGCGATGAAGGAGCGGGTGGCGAACATCCTCGACCTGTCGCCGCCGATCGACGACTGGATGCAGGAAGACGCGGTCGATCCCGAAATCTTCGAGGAGCGCATCCAGCAGGCGGCCGACGCGGTTGCCGCCGAGAAGGCGGGCCTCGTCGATGCCGAGACGTGGAAGGGGATCGAGAAGTCGATCCTGCTCCAGACGCTCGACCATCACTGGAAGGAACATCTCTCGACCCTCGACGCGCTGCGCCAGGTCGTGTTCCTGCGCGCCTATGCGCAGAAGCAGCCGATCAACGAATATAAGCAGGAAGCTTTCGCGCTGTTCGAGCGCATGTTGTCGAATATCCGCGAGGATGTGACGCGCACCGTCGCGCGCATCGACCTGCGCTTCGAAGAGCCCGAGCCGATGCCGCTCCCCGACCTGCCCGATTTCCTGACGACGCACATCGACCCCTTCACGGGCGAGGACAACAGCGGCGACGTCGATGCGGGCGCGCTCGGCGTGATCGCGAACACGCTGCCGCCGATGCAGGTGCCGAGGCCCGATCTGCCCGAGGGCGAGAATCCTTACGCCGCGCTGGAGATCAGCCGCAACGCGCCATGCCCCTGCGGTTCGGGGCGCAAATACAAGCATTGCCACGGGGCGATCTGAGGCCTCGCCGTCGCCCCCGCGCAGGCGGGGCCGCTGGAGGTTTACGCAGCAATGAAGAGTAAGGCCGACAACGGCCCCCGCCTGCGCGGGGGCGACGGGCTGCATTCGCCCGCTTGCCAAGGCGCGGGCGCGCGATTAGCATCGCCTTCATAAGCTTGGCGGCCGCGTAGCCAGACAAGCGACGCAGCAGGCAGGAACATAGGGGGCCGCGCCCCGCGTGCGGCCCGGTGGCGGCGTGCAGCGTGGAAAGGTCCGGGGCATTCATTTCTTCGACGAGATGACGGGACAGGGGGGCGAGGTCCGGTCGCCCTATCGCGACTATTCGGACTGGTTCGACCGCGAGGACGCGGCGCGCATCCAGCGCAAGGCGCAGCAGGCCGAGGCTTTTTTCCGCACCACCGGCATCACCTTCAACGTCTATGGCGAGGATGAGGCCGACGAGCGGCTGATCCCTTTCGACGTCGTCCCGCGCATCATCGCGGCGAGCGAATGGCGGCGGCTGTCTCGCGGGATCGAGCAGCGCGTGCGCGCCTTGAACGCCTTCCTCCACGACATCTATCACCGGCAGGAGATTTTGCGCGCGGGCCGCGTGCCCGTCGAGCTGATCGCGCGCAACGAGGCCTTCCTGCCGATGATGATGGGCATGGACCCGCCGGGCGGCGTCTATACGCATATCAGCGGCATCGACATCGTCCGCACCGGCGCCGACGAATATTATGTACTCGAGGATAATGCGCGCACCCCGTCGGGGGTCTCCTACATGCTCGAGAACCGCGAGACGATGCTCCAGATGTTCCCCGAGCTGTTCGCGAAGATTTCGGTGCGCGAGGTCGGCGACTATCCGCTCAACCTGCTCAAATCGCTGTCGGCCTGCGCGCCGCCCGTGTGCAACGGGACGCCGACCGTCGCGGTACTGACGCCGGGCATCCACAACAGCGCCTATTTCGAACACAGCTTCCTCGCCGACCAGATGGGCGCCGAACTGGTCGAGGGGCACGACCTGCGCGTCGTCGACGGGCGCGTAGCGATGCGCACGACGCAGGGCTATACGCCGATCGATGTCCTCTATCGCCGGGTCGACGACGACTTCCTCGATCCATTGAATTTCCGGCCGGACTCGGTGCTGGGCGTGCCGGGGATCTGGGACGTCTATCGTGCGGGCGCGATCACCATCGCCAACGCGCCCGGCACGGGGATCGCCGACGACAAGGCGCTCTACAGTTATATGCCCGACATCATCGAATTCTATACGGGCGAAAAGGCGCTGCTGCCCAATGTGCCGACCTGGCGCTGTTCGGAACCCGAGCATCTGCGCGAGGTGCTCGACCGATTGCCCGAGTTGGTGGTGAAGGAGGTCCATGGGTCGGGCGGCTATGGGATGCTCGTCGGGCCGGCGGCGAGCAAGAAGGCGATCGCGGCGTTCCGCGCCAAGCTGGAGGCCAATCCCCGCAATTATATCGCGCAGCCGACATTGTCGCTTTCGACCGTGCCGATCTTCACCAAGGCGGGACTGGCGCCGCGCCATGTCGATCTCCGCCCCTTCGTGCTGATGTCGCCGCAGGGGATACGGATCACGCCCGGCGGGCTGACGCGCGTCGCGATGAGCAAGGGGTCGCTGGTGGTCAATTCGAGCCAGGGTGGCGGGACCAAGGATACGTGGGTGCTGGAGGATTGATGGGGATGGGGCTTCAATTCATGCCCTATCCCCTCCCGCCTGCGGGAGGGGAGGGGCTTTAAGATGCTAGGGAAAACCGCAGGCTCGCTCTACTGGATGGCGCGCTATCTCGAGCGCAGCGAGAATAATGCGCGGCTGATCGACGCGGGGTTTCGCATCGCGCTGACGCGGTCGAGCACCGCGCGGTCCGAATGGCGCTCGGTGCTCGTCACCGCGGGGCAGGATTTCGGGTTCCGGCAGGCGCATGGCGAGGATTATACGTCGCAGCGCGTCGTCGATTTCCTGCTGCGCGATCCCGCCAACCCGTCGAGCATCCTGTCGGTCGTCAAGCAGGCGCGCGACAATGCGCGCACCGCGCGCACCTATCTGACGCGCGAGGTGTGGGAGGCGGTCAACACGAGCTGGATGACGCTCGGCGCGCTGCTCCGGCGGCAGGTGCGCGAGGACGATCTGCCCGACGTGCTCGCGGCGATCCGCCAGCAGAGCGCGCAGGTGGTGGGGGCCTTTTCGGGCACGATGCTGCGCAACGACGGCTATAATTTCGCGCGGCTCGGCACCTTCCTCGAACGCGCCGACAACACCGCGCGCATCCTCGACGTCAAATATTATCTGCTGCTGCCGTCGGTCGCGCATATCGGCAGCTCGATCGACAATGTGCAGTGGGAAACGATCCTGCGCTCGGTGTCGGCGCACCGTGCCTATCACTGGCTCTATGGGACCGAGATCAGCGCGCTCAAGATCGCCGAATTCCTGATCCTCTACAAGCAGATGCCGCGCAGTCTCGCCTTTTGCTGCGACCAGATGAACGATAATCTCGGTTTGTTGCAGCGCACTTATGGCGAGGAAACCGAAGCGGTGCGGATGGGCGCCGCGATCTGCCGCGACCGGCTCTCGCGTCCGATCGCGTCGATCTTCGACGGCGGGCTGCACGAGTTCATCACCGACTTCCTTCGCGCCAACGCCGCGCTCGCGCGGCAGATCGAGCGCGACTATCGCTTCGTGGAGTGACCATGCGGCTGCGCGTCGAACATATCACCCATTATCAATATGACGGCCCGGTCCGCTACGCGCTGCAGCAGCTCAAGCTGACGCCGAAGGAGCGGCCGGGGCAGCAACTGATCCATGGCTGGACGGTCGGACTCGAAGGCGGGGCGCAGCAGCTTCACTATACCGACCATCACGGCAATGGCGTCGATCTCGTCGCGGTGGACGGCGGCGCGCGCGAACTCGTCATCCGCTGCACCGGCGAGGTCGAGCTGGTGACGTGGGACGGCGTGATCGGGCCGCACCGCGGGGCGATGCCGCTCTGGACCTTTCTGCGCCCGACCCCGCTGACGCGCGCGGGGCGGGGAGTGCGCTCGCTGACCGCTGAGCTTGGCCGCGATTTCGCGAGCGATATCGAACGGGCGCATGCGCTGTCGGCGCTGATCCTCGACAAGCTGCCGTACCGGATCGGGGTCACCGATGCCGAGACGACCGCCGAACAGGCGTTCGCGGGGGAGGGCGGCGTGTGTCAGGACCATGCGCATATCTTCATCGCCGCGATGCGCCATCTGGGCCATCCGGCGCGCTATGTTTCGGGCTATCTGATGATGAACGACCGGACCCATCAGGATGCGACGCACGGCTGGGCGGAAGCGCATTTCGACCATATCGGCTGGATCGGCTTCGACGTGAGCAACGGCCATTCGCCCGACCGGCGTTATCTCCGCGTCGCGACCGGCTTCGACTATCAGGACGCCGCCCCGGTTCGCGGCATGCGTTATGGTGCGGCGCAGGAAAATCTGGTTGTCCAATTGCAGGTCCAGCAATAAGCGGACCGGAAAGCGGGGCAGGGACTACGGGATTCGATGACCTATTGCGTTGGCATGCGTTTGAACAAGGGGCTGGTGTTCATGTCGGACACCCGCACCAATGCGGGCGTCGACGACATCTCGCAGGTCCGCAAGATGCGCAGCTGGACGGTTCCGGGCGAGCGCGTCATCACGCTGATGTCGGCGGGCAATCTCGCGACGACGCAGGCCGTCGTCAGCCTGCTCGACGAGCGCACCAAGGCGCCCGAGGAACGGCATCCCTCGATCCTCGCCGCGCCGTCGATGTTCGCGGTGGCGACGATCGTCGGCGAGACGCTGCGCAGCATCGTGATGCGCCACAATGACGAGGGGCCCGCGGCGGAGTCGCTGTTCCGAGCCTCGCTGATCGTCGGCGGGCAGATCAAGGGCTCCGAACCGCGGCTGTTCCTGATCTATCCCGAGGGCAATTTCATCGAGGCGGGCGAGGACAATCCCTTCTTTCAGATCGGCGAGACGAAATATGGGCGGCCGATCATCGTGCGATCCTACGACCCCGCCATGTCATTCGAGGATTCGGTGAAATTGCTCTGTGTCTCGTTCGATTCGACGATCCGTGCCAATGCCGGCGTCGACTTGCCGATCGACCTCAAGATCCACGAGCGCGACGATTATACAACGGTCCGCGAACGACGCTTCGAGCGGGGCGACCCCTATTTCGAGAGCGTCGCGAACGGCTGGGCCGAGGCGCTGGGGATCGCGCTGGCGGAACTGCCGGATTTTCATTTTTAAAGAGCGACGCTGACGTAATAAGCCGCGTGTCCCCGCGAAGGCGGGAGCCCATCACCGGCCGGCGCCAAATCGAGCCGGCAGGAGATGGGTCCCCGCCTTCGCGGGGACAGGCGGCGTTATCAGCAGGCGGCGTTCAGCGGTTCTTCCGCCCGTCGATCAGCCCGTCCACCAGGCTCGGGTCGGCGAGCGTCGATGTATCGCCCAGCGACCCGAAATCATTCTCGGCGATCTTCCTGAGGATGCGCCGCATGATCTTGCCGCTCCGTGTCTTGGGCAGCGCGGGGGTCAGGTGGATATGGTCGGGGGTGGCGATCGGCCCGATCTCGGTGCGGACCTGCTGCTTGAGTTCGGCGGCGACCGCGTCGGTCGGCTCGACCCCGGCGTTGAGCGTGACATAGGCGTAGATGCCCTGGCCCTTGATGTCGTGGGGGAAACCGACGACCGCCGCCTCGGCGACGAGGTCGTGCAGGACGAGCGCGCTTTCGACCTCGGCGGTGCCCATGCGGTGGCCCGAAACGTTGATGACGTCGTCGACGCGGCCGGTGATCCGCCAATAGCCGTCGGCGTCGCGGCGGCAGCCGTCGCCGGTGAAATATTTGCCCCGATAGGTCGAGAAATAGGTCTGGATGAAGCGGTCGTGATCGCCCCACAGGGTGCGCGCCTGCCCCGGCCAGCTGTGCGTGATGCAGAGATTGCCCTCGGCCGCGCCGCCGCTCTGTTCGTCGACGAGCACGCCGCCCTCGGCATCGACGAGCTGCGGGCGGATGCCGAAGAAGGGCTTGCCCGCGCTCCCCGGCTGCATCGGATGCGCGCCGGGCAGGGTGGTGATCATGATGCCGCCGGTTTCGGTCTGCCACCAGGTATCGACGACGGGGACGCGGCCTTTGCCGACGGTCTGGTGATACCAGCGCCAGGCTTCGGGGTTGATCGGCTCGCCGACGCTGCCGAGCAGCCGGAGCGACGAGAGGTCGTGGCGCGTCACATAATCGTCGCCCTCGCGCATCAGCGCGCGGATCGCGGTCGGCGCGGTGTAGAGGATGTTGACCCTATGCTTGTCGACGACCTGCCAGAAACGGTCGTGGTCGGGGTAGTTGGGTACGCCCTCGAACATCAGGGTTGTCGCGCCGTTCTGCAGGGGGCCGTAGACGACGTAGCTGTGACCGGTGACCCAGCCGATGTCGGCGCTGCACCAGAAGATTTCGCCCTCGCGATAGTCGAAGCCGTAGAAGAAGGTCGAGGCGACCCACACGGCATAGCCGCCGACCGTGTGGAGCACGCCCTTGGGCTTCCCCGTCGAGCCCGAGGTGTAGAGGATGAAGAGCGGGTCCTCGGCATTCATCGGTTCGCACGGGCACGCATCGCCGACGTCGGCGGAGAGCGCGTCGTACCAATGGTCGCGGCCTTCCTTCATCGCGACGTCGCCGCCGGTGTGGGCGATCACCAGCACGGCCTTCACGTCGACGCGCTCCAATGCCTTGTCGACATTGGCCTTGAGCGGCACCACCTTGCCGCCGCGCAGTCCCTCGTCGGCGCAGATCACCCAGTCGCTGCCGCAATCCTCGATCCGGCCGTGGATCGCCTCGGGCGAGAAGCCGCCGAAGACGACGCTGTGGACCGCGCCGATGCGCGCGCAGGCGAGCATCGCCACCGCGCCCTCGGGGATCATCGGCATATAGATGGTGACGCGGTCGCCCTTTTGGACGCCCATCTTCTTCAGCGTGTTGGCGAAGCGGATGACGTCGGCGAGCAGCGCCTGGTAGCTGATGTGCCGGGTCTCGCCATCGGGGGCGTCGGGTTCGAAGATGATCGCGGTGCGTGTCCCATGGCCGGCGGCGACATGGCGGTCGATGGCGTTGTGGCAGAGGTTGAGAACGCCGTCCTCATACCATTTGATCGCGACGGGATCATAGGACCAGCCCGCGATCTTCGTCGGCGGGGCGATCCAGTCGACGCGTTTCGCCTGTTCGGCCCAAAAGGCATCGGGGTCCGCAATGCTCTGGGCATAGAGCCGGTCATAGTCGGCGGCGGTGCAGTGTGTGTTTGCGGCGGCGTCCGCGGGAACGGGAACCAGCGGTTCGGAGGGGGGCAGGTCGGACACGGCAAGATTCTCCCGCTTTCGATTTGACTCACTTGCTGGCTGCGATAACCCGCGAGCCGCAAACTGCAAGGCGCATGCGCGCTTATGAAGGGACGGAATATGGTTCAACTGGGCCAAGAGATAGGTGGACTGCTCGATGGGCTTGGCGTCGATCGCGCGCTGTGGACCGAAGGGTCGATGCCGTCGGTGACCCCGCTGACGGGCGAACAGCTCGGCATGGTGCGGATCGCCGATGCGGCGACGATCGATACGGTGCTGAACGGCGCGCGCGCGGCGTTCCGCGCGTGGCGCACCGTCCCGGCGCCGCGCCGCGGCGAACTGGTGCGGTTGTGGGGCGAGGAACTGCGCGCCGCGAAGGACGATCTCGCGAAGCTGGTGACGATCGAGGCGGGCAAGATCGCGTCCGAGGGTGCGGGCGAGGTGCAGGAGATGATCGACATCTGCGATTTCGCGCTCGGCCTGTCGCGCCAGCTGTATGGCCTGACGATCGCGACCGAGCGGCCGGGGCACCGGATGATGGAGGTCTGGCATCCGCTCGGCGTCGTCGGTGTGATTTCGGCGTTCAACTTTCCGGTCGCGGTGTGGGCGTGGAACGCCGCGCTCGCGCTTGTCTGCGGCAACAGCGTCGTGTGGAAACCGTCGGAAAAGACGCCGCTGACCGCGCTCGCGACGCAGGCGATTTTCGAACGCGCGGTCGCGCGCTTCGGCGACGCGCCCGAGGGCCTGTCGCAATTGCTCATCGGCGGTCGCGAAGCGGGCGAGGCGCTGGTCGATGACCGGCGGGTGGCGCTCGTCTCGGCGACGGGCTCGACGCGGATGGGCCGCGCGGTCGCGCCGCGCCTCGCGCAGCGTTTCGCCCGCGCGATCCTCGAACTCGGCGGCAACAACGGCGTGATCGTCGCGCCCTCGGCCGATCTCGATCTCGCGCTACGCGGCGTCGCATTCGGGGCGATGGGGACCGCGGGGCAGCGTTGCACGACGACGCGGCGCCTGTTCCTGCACGACGGCATTTATGACGGCTTCGTCGAAAGGCTGAAGGCCGCCTATGCCAGCGTCGGCGTCGGCAATCCGCTGGCGGGCGAGGTGCTCGTCGGGCCGCTGATCGACCGCGCGGCCTATGAGATGATGCAGGGGGCGCTGGCGGCTGCCAGAGCGGCGGGCGGCGTCGTGCATGGCGGCGAGCGGGTGGGCGAGGGCGAAAGCTTCTATGTCCGGCCCGCGCTCGTCGAGATGCCCGCGCAGATCGGGCCTGTGCTGGAGGAGACGTTCGCGCCGATCCTCTATGTCATGCGCTATGACGATCTCGACGCGGCGATCGAGCAGCATAATGATGTCGCGGCGGGCCTGTCGTCGGCGATCTTCACGACCGACATGCGCGAGGCCGAACGCTTTCTCGCCGCGAGCGACTGCGGGATCGCCAACGTCAATCTGGGGACGAGCGGCGCGGAAATCGGCGGGGCGTTCGGCGGCGAGAAGGAGACGGGCGGCGGGCGCGAGTCGGGATCGGACAGCTGGAAAGCCTATATGCGCCGCGCGACGAACACGGTGAATTATTCGGACGCGCTGCCGCTGGCGCAGGGGGTGAGTTTCGAGGTCTGAGTTCCCCTCCCGCTTGCGGGAGGGGTTAGGGGAGGGCGTGTAGCTCTCGCGCACCTCGATATTGAAACAGCCCCTCCCCCGACCCCTCCCGCAGGCGGGAGGGGAGAGGCTTACGCGCGCCAGCCATAGCCTTCGTCCAATGCGACGATCCGACCCTCGGTGCCAACCGGCTCCACCTTGCCGTCGGTCAGGAAGGCCAGCATCGCGGCGTCGCTCACATCGACATGCGCGAGCGTGCGCTTGCCTTCCGGCGTGCGCGCGACGACCACCCCCGCTTTCGGCGCACCGTCGCGCCCGTAGAACACGGTATAGCTCTCGATCGTCGCCGCCCCGGCATAATCCTCGATCAGCTCGGGCACCGCCCCGCGCTTCGCTTCGGCTTCGGCCTGATAGTCGAAATCCTGCGGGAAGCTCGCCGCCGCGATCGGCTCCTTCGCCAGCACGATGCAATGATTGTCGGTCGCGAAGCCGCCGTTGGCGAAGAGGAAGCCGGTGCGGCCCTCGTTGCGCAGTTTCTCGACCATCGAGACGATCGCGTGGCTCATATAATTGGCGATCGGGCCGCCGCCGAAGGTCAGCCCGCCGAACACGCTCGCGGGGCGATCCCACGGCCAGCCGAGGATGCGCCGCGCCATCTTGGGCACGCAGGGAAAGCAGCTGTAGAGTTCGACGCAGTCGAAATCACCGGCGGTCATGCCGTTGAGTTCGAGCGTGCGGGTGATCGACGTTTCCATGCTGACGCTGCCGTCGTAGCGGTCGCGGTGGAGGATGCTCGCGGGTTCCTTCGCGGCGGCGCCCATGCCGACGTAGATCAGCCGCTCCTCGGCGATCCCGCGCCGCCGCGCTTCGGCGAGGCTGGCGACGATAAAGCCCGCCCCCTGATTCACCGACGAATTGGCGACCATCAGCTTCGAATAGGGGAAGGCGATCGGGCGGTTGCGCTCGTCGATGCGGAGGATGTCGGCGGGCGAGGCTGGTTTCCTGATCCACGCGCCGTCGTTCGCCGCGGCGACTTCCGAAAAGCGCGACCAGATTTCGGCGCTTTCGAACTGCGCATCCTCGAGGCTTTCGCCCCATGCGGCGCGCGTCGCATTCTCGTAGAGCGGATAGACGTCGACCGGCGCGGCGAGGCCATGGCTTTGCGCATAATTGGGCTCGCGCCGCGTCGCGACCTTGCGCACCGCATTGTAGCTTTTGTCCTCGCCGCTCGCGGCCTTGGCGGCGCGGCCGGCGGCGGTGCGCAGGGCTTCGCCGCCGACGATCGCGGCGAGTTTGATTTCGCCCGCGCCGATGCGGTTCGCCGCCTCGTTGAGCAGGCGCACCGGGGTGTCGCCGTGCGGCGCGGCGGACTGATAGTTGATCGCGGGGCTCGCGCCGATCGCAGCGGCGAGCGGCTCGCAGAGCTTGCCGAGGTGGTGGAAGCTGATCTGGTCGACGATCGCGAGGCTGTCGATGTCGGCGAGTAGCACGCCTGCATCGTCGGCAGCGACTTTCAGCGCCGCGACCATCAGTCCGAGCGAATCGAGTCCCGCGTCGGGATCGTCGGGGCGATCGTTGACCTGCCCGACGCCGATGATGACGGGGATGCGTTCGGGATCGGTCATCATGTCAACGCGCTTTCCATTCGGGCTTGCGCTTTTGCGCGAAAGCCAGCGGGCCTTCGCGCGCGTCTTCGCTGCGCATCAGGACAGCGCGCTCGCGCGTATTATGTTCCCAATAGGGCGCGTCGGCGGCGATGCGGCCCTGCTCGATGCCGAGCGCGACGCGCTTCGACGCCTGCACCGACAGCGGCGCGTTGGCGGCGATCTTTTCGGCAAGTGCCAGCGCCGTCGGCATCAGATCGGCGAGCGGAACGACATGGTTGACGAGGCCATATTCGGCGGCGCGCGCGGCGGGGATCGGGTCGCCGGTCAGCATATATTCCATCGCGAGTTTCCTCGGTAACTGCTGCGCGAGGCGGAAGGCGCCGCCCGCCGCGGCGAACAGCCCGACCTTGACCTCGGGCAGCCCGAATTGCGCATGATCGGCGGCGACGATGATGTCGCTCATCAGCGCGATTTCGCACCCGCCGCCAAAGGCGAAGCCGTTGACCGCTGCGATGATCGGCTTCGAGATCGGGTGCGACACCATGCCTGCGAAACCCCACGCCTGCTGCGCCGGATCATCGGGGTAGAGGCTCTCGCCGCGCGACAGCGCGACGAGGTCGGCGCCCGCGCAGAAGCTCTTGTCGCCCGCGCCGGTGATGACGACGGCGCGGATCTCGGGGTCGTTCTCGGCCTCTTCGAGCGCGGAGCCGACGCCGATATGGACCGCGGCATTGACCGCGTTGCGCGCCTCGGGCCGGTTGATCGTGACGATCAGGATGTGGCCGCGGCGTTCGGTGAGGATGGTGGTGTCGGTCATCGCGAATCTCTCCCTTTCGGGCGAGTATCGCGGGAGGTTGACGTTTACGTCAACTGTAAAGGGTGACGGTACTCAAACAAGCCCTGTGCTCCCGCGAAGGCGGGAGCCCATCACCGGTCGGTGCTATTTTGAACCGGCAGGAGATGGGTCCCCGCCTTCGCGGGGACGCACAGCTATTCTATTTCGGCCGGATCAGATCGACTGCCCGGTCTTCGCCCAGTCGGCGAGGAAGCCTTCGATGCCCTTTTCGGTCAGGACATGCTTGAACAGCCCCTTGATCACCGACGGCGGCGCGGTCATCACGTCGGCGCCGATCTTGGCGGCTTCGAGGACGTGGATGCCGTGGCGCACGCTCGCGACGAGGATTTCGGTCGCGAAACCATAATTGTCGTAGATCAGGCGGATATCCGAAATCAGTTGCATGCCGTCGAAGCCATTGTCGTCGTGGCGGCCGACGAAGGGCGAGACGAAAGTCGCGCCGGCCTTGGCGGCGAGCAAAGCCTGCGTCGCCGAGAAGCAGAGCGTGACGTTGACCATCGTGCCGTCGCCGGTCAGCGCCTTGCACGTCTTGAGGCCGTCGATCGTCAGCGGCACCTTGATGCAGACATTGTCGGCGATCTTGCGGAGGATTTCGGCCTCCTTCATCATCGTCGCATGGTCGAGCGCGACAACCTCGGCCGAGACGGGGCCATCGACGATGGCGCAGATTTCCTTCGTCACTTCCTTGAAGTCGCGGCCCGACTTGGCGATCAGCGACGGGTTGGTGGTGACGCCGTCGAGCAGGCCGGTCGCGGCGAGTTCCTGAATGTCGGCGATTTCGGCGGTGTCGGCGAAGAATTTCATGGGATGGGCTTTCCTGTGGGAAGGTGATTCGGGATTGCTGCTCCCCTAGAGCAACGCGCGCGAAAACTGAACCGCCACCCTCCGTTCGTCATTGCGAGCGGAGCGAAGCAATCCAGAGCGGTGTACGCCGCCCTGGATTGCCGCGTCGCTACGCTCCTCGCAATGACGAGGGTGGAAAGGGCTGGAGTTCTTTGTTTGTTCCGTTTAAGCGCCGGCTATGGCAAAAGCGAAGCGTCAATATGTCTGCCAGAATTGCGGGGGCGTCTCGTACCGCTGGCAGGGGCAGTGCGCCGACTGCGGCGAATGGAACACGCTGGTCGAGGAGGCGGCGGAGACCGTCTTTTCGGCGAAGCACGACCTCAGCCGCGGCGGGCGCACGATCGCGCTCGAAACGCTCGATGCCGACAGCCGGATGCCCGAGCGGATGCTGTGCGGGATTGCCGAGTTCGACCGCGCATTGGGCGGCGGCTTCGTCGCGGGGTCGGCGACGCTGATCGGCGGCGACCCGGGGATCGGCAAGTCAACCTTGCTGCTGCAGGCGGCGGGGCGGCTCGCGAAATCGGGCAAGTCGGTCGTCTATATCAGCGGCGAGGAGGCGGCGGCGCAGGTGCGGCTGCGCGCGCAGCGGCTGGGGCTCGGCCAGGCGCCGGTTGCGCTCGCGAGCGCGACGTCGGTGCGCGACATATTGGCGACGCTCGACGGGCGCGATGCCGATTTCGTCGTGATCGATTCGATCCAGACGATGCACAGCGACCTGATCGACAGCGCGCCGGGAACGGTGAGCCAGGTGCGCGCGAGCGCGCAGGAACTGATCCGCTATGCCAAGGACAGCGACGCCGCGATCGTGCTCGTCGGCCATGTGACGAAGGACGGGACGATCGCGGGACCGCGCGTGCTCGAACATATGGTCGACACCGTGCTCGCGTTCGAGGGCGAGCGCAGCCACCAATACCGCATCCTGCGCGCAGTGAAGAACCGCTTCGGCGGCACCGACGAGATCGGGGTGTTCGCGATGGGCGAGGAGGGGCTGGGCGAGGTTGCCAATCCGTCGAGCCTGTTCCTGACCGACCGCAGCCGCGACGTGCCGGGGTCGGTGGTGTTTCCGGCGCTCGAAGGCACGCGGCCGGTGCTGGTCGAGGTGCAGGCGCTGACCGTCCGCCTCGCGAGCGGGGCGACACCGCGCCGCGCCGTCGTCGGTTGGGACAGCGGGCGGCTGGCGATGGTGCTCGCGGTGCTCGAAGCGCGCTGCGGGCTCCAGATGGGCGCCGCCGAAGTCTATCTCAACATCGCGGGCGGCTATCGCCTCACCGATCCCGCCGCCGACCTCGCGGTCGCCGCGGCGCTGATCTCGGCATTCAGCGAGCGGCCGGTGCCCGCCGATGCGATCGTCTTCGGCGAACTGTCGCTGTCGGGCGAGGTGCGGCAGGTGGCGCACGACGCCCTGCGTCTCCGCGAAGCGGCGAAGCTCGGTTTTTCGCGTGGATGGGGGCCGCAGGGGATGAAGGGCGTCGGCGGGATTTCGGTTACCGGTTTCGGCCGGCTCGGCGAACTCGTTGACCTGATGCTCGGGCGCGACTAGCGACCGGGAAATGGGAAGTCTGACGGCTCTGGATATCATCGTGCTGACGCTCGTCGGCGGCGGCGCGGTGCTCGGTTTTTCGCGCGGCCTGGTGCAGGAAGTGACGACGCTGCTGGCGTGGGTCCTCGCAATCGCGGCTGTGCGTTTCTTTCATCCGCTGGTCACCGACCTGCTCGCGGGCTGGGTCGGGGGTGAGGGCGGCGCGGCGATGCTGGCGTTCGTGCTGCTGTTCGGGGGCGTGTTCGCGCTCGCCAATTGGGGATCGCGCGCGATGGGACAGCGCAGCCGCGCGTCACTCGTCGGCGGGTTCGACCGCGGGCTCGGCGCGGGCTTCGGCGCGGTGAAGGGCCTGCTGATCGCGACGATCGGCTTCATGATCGTGACTTTGCTCTACGACATCGGCTATGGCAATGCGCAGCGCCCGGCGTGGATGACGGGCAGCCGCACCTATCCGGCGCTCAACGCGACGAGCGCGGCGATGAGCAAGGTGATCGCCGAACGGCGCGCCGAGGCGCGCGAGGCCGAAACCGAAGCCGCGAAGGACGACGCATCATGAGCGCGCCGCTCTATAATCGCGACATATTGGCGCTGGCGGTCGCGACCGCCGACTATCTGCCGCTCGACGATGCGCGGCACCGTGTCAGCAAGCGGGCGCCGCTGTGCGGCAGCGCGATCATCCTCGATCTCGACACCGACGATGCGGGCCGCGTGACGCGCGTCGGCCTGCATGTCGAAGCCTGCGCGCTCGGCCAGGCGTCGGCCGCGCTGCTCGCGCGTCACGCGCGGGGGCGGGGGCTCGCCGAAATCCGCGCCGCGCGCGAGCGGATAGCGGGCTGGTTCGCGGGCGAGGGCGAGCGGCCCGACTGGCCGGGCTTCGACCTGCTCGCTCCCGCGCGCGATTATCCCGCGCGTCAGGGGGCGATCCTGCTGCCCTTCGATGCCGCGATCGCGGCGCTCGAGGAGCGGGCGGCGGCGGCGTGACGCTGCTCGCGCTTACCGCGGCGGCATCCGAAGCGGCCGAGACGGCGACCGACACCGCGCTGATGGAAGGCGCGATCCTGCTCGGCGTCGCGACCCTGTTCGTGCTGATTTTCCGCCGGCTCGGCCTCGGCGCCGTGCTGGGCTATCTCATCGCCGGCGCGATCGTCGGGCCGCACGGGCTCGGTCTGGTCGGCGGCGGCGAATCGAAGCTGGCCTTCGCCGAGCTCGGCATCGCCTTCCTGCTCTTCCTCGTCGGGCTCGAGCTGTCGCCGCGCCGGCTGTGGCAGATGCGCCGCGCGATCTTCGGGATCGGCATGGTGCAGGTCGTGGCGACCGGGCTGGTGCTCACCGCGCTCATCCATTTGACGCTGGGGTTCAGTCCCGCGGCTTCGCTCGCGCTCGGCCTGCCGCTCGCGCTGTCGTCGACCGCGCAGGTGCTGCCGGGGCTCAAAAGCTCGGGGCGGATCAATTCGCCTTTCGGCGAAAAGGCCTTTTCGATCCTCCTCTTCCAGGATCTCGCGATCGTTCCGATGATCACGATCATCGCCGCCCTGTCGCGCGCGCCCGCCAACCCCGCGGCGCCGTCGGGCTGGCAGATGGCCTTTTTCACGCTGTGGGCGATCGTCGTGCTGGTGCTGGCGGGCCGCTTCGTCGTCAATCCGCTGCTCCGGGTCATCGGCCGCTATGGCGAGCGCGAATTGTTCGTCGTCGTCGGCCTGCTCACCGTGCTGGCGAGCGCGGCGCTGATGCACAGCCTGCACGTCTCGACCGCGCTCGGCGCCTTCGTTGCGGGCGTGATGCTCGCCGATTCGCCCTATCGGCACGAGATCGAATCGGACATCGAGCCCTTTCGTCTGATCCTGCTCGGCCTCTTTTTCCTCGCCGTCGGCATGGTGCTCGACGTCGGCGCGGTCATCGAGCGGCCGATGCTGGTGCTCGTGCTCGCGGCGGGACTGGTCGCCGTCAAATTTTCGGTCCTCACCGTGATCATCCGCCTTTTCGGCAAGCCCTGGAAAGCGGCGCTCGGCCTTGGCCTGCTCCTGAGCCAGGGCGGCGAGTTCGGTTTCCTGCTCTTCGCGCAGGCCGCCGACGCGATGCTCATCCAGCCCGAAGCCGCGAGCCTGTTCAGCGCCGTCGTCACCTTGTCGATGATCTCCACGCCCTTTCTGATGCTGTTCGCGCGCAACCTGGAATTCGCGCCCGAAACCGACGCGCCGGTGCTCGACGATCCCGCCGATGCGCCGCGGGGATCGGCGATCGTCGTCGGATATGGGCGGTTCGGGCAGATCGTGGCGCAAATGCTGCACGGCGTCGCCTGCTCGGTCACGCTGATCGACAAGAAGCCGAGCCAGATCGAGCTGTCGAGTCGCTTCGACACCAAGGTCTATTTCGGCGACGGGCTGCGGATCGATCTGCTCCGCCGGGCGGGGGGCGAGGAGGCGCGGCTGATCATCTTCTGCATGGATGACGCGTCGGTCGACGCCGACGCGATGAAGCCGATCGTCGAGGCGTTCCCGAACGCGAAGATATTGATGCGGGTGTTCGACAGGCGACAATTGCTTGCGATCGACGGATCGGGCGTCGACGGCGTCATCCGCGAAGTCTTCGAAAGCTCGATCGCGATGGGGTTGACGGCGCTTCGCCATCTGGGTGTCGATCCGGCCGAGATGGACGACGTCGAGGCGACCCTGCGCCACCTCGACGACACGCGGCTGCAGGCGCAGCTCGACGAGGGCGACCTGTCTGCGGGCATGGACCACCGTTTCAAGCCGGGCGGCGGGCGCGAGGCCGACAGCGTGCTCGAAAAATTCCGCCGCAAGCGGCAGGCAGCGAAAGCGGTCCGCGACGAGGATGAGGTAATGGGCTGAAAGGCATCGCCGGGCGCTGCGACAGGTGAGCAGGGGATGGCCGCTTTGGGGTGGAGAGCTGCCGTTCCTATAGCCGTCGCCCCCGCCTTCGCGGGGGCGACGTCCATTTTTGGGTCGTCAGCCCACTCTGCCCGCACCGTCCAGAAAGGCCGCGACGGCGTCGAGGCCATGTTCGTCGGTGACGAAGCTTTGCCCGATGCCGCGCGTCAGGATCAGCGGCAGCTTGCCGCCGCGCACTTTCTTGTCATGCGCCATATGCGCGGCGAGTTCGGCGCCGGGCGTGTTCACGCCCGCGCTCGCGAGGCTGTGCGGCAGATCGACGCTGGCGAGATGCGCACGCACCCGCTCGGCATCGGCGGCGGAGCAAAGGCCGTTCGCGGCCGAGAATTGATGCGCGAGCACCATCCCCGCCGCGACCGCCTCGCCGTGGAGCAGCCGGTCCGAATAGCCGGTCTCCGCCTCGAGCGCGTGGCCGAAGCTGTGGCCGAGGTTGAGCAGCGCGCGAATATCCTGCGTCTCGCGTTCGTCGGCGGCGACGATGCGGGCTTTGGCCGCGACGCTGTGCGCAATCGCCTTGTGGCGGGCTGCGCTGTCGCCCGCGAGCAAGGCTGCGCCGTTCGCTTCGCACCAGGCGAAAAAGTCGGCATCGTCGATCAGCCCATATTTGACGACCTCGGCATAGCCAGCGCCGAGTTCGCGGCGCGGCAGCGTTTCGAGCGTCGTGGGATCGATCACGACCATCGCGGGCTGGTGGAAGGCGCCGATGAGATTCTTGCCGGCCGGCACGTTGATCGCGGTCTTGCCGCCGACGCTGCTGTCGACCTGCGCGAGCAAGGTGGTCGGGACCTGGATGAAATGGCAGCCGCGCTTGACGATGCTGCACGCGAAGCCGACGAGATCGCCGATCACGCCTCCTCCCAGCGCAATGACATGGTCGCCGCGCTCGACGCCTTCGCCGATCAGCCATTCGGTGAGCCGCGCGAGCCCCGCCCAGCTTTTCGTGCCTTCGCCGGGGTCGAGGACGAAGGAGGAAAAGGAGATATTCTCCATCGCCAGCGACGTGCCGAGCGGGGTCAAATAATGGTCGGCGACATGGGCGTCGGTGACGATCATCGTCCGCGGGCGCTTCAGCAGCGGCGCGACATGCGTGCCGATTGCGCGGATCAGCCCGTCGCCGATCAGGATCGGATAGCTGCGAGCGCCCAGCTCGACGGTCAGCTCTTCCATTGCGGATCTTCCCATTTTGACAGGGCCTCCAGGATCGCGCGCACCGTATGGTCGTGCGGCGTGCTTGCCGAACTGACGCGCAGATGCGCCTCGGCGTAGATGGGGTTGCGGACTGCCGCCAGTTCGCGCAGCACCTCGCCCGGATCGCGGTCCTTCAAAAGCGGGCGGTGGCTGCGGCGCCCGACGCGGTCGACGAGGGTCGGGATGTCGGCGTCGAGCCAGATGCAGAGGCTGTCCTGCAGGATCAGCGCGCGCGTCTCCTCGTTGATGAAGGCGCCGCCGCCGGTCGCGAGCACCATCGGCTTTCCGGCCAGCAGGCGCGCGATCACGCGGCGCTCGCCATCGCGAAAATGCGCCTCGCCGAAGCGCGCGAAAATGTCGGAAATCGTCATGCCGGCGGCGCGTTCGATCTCGTCGTCGGCGTCGGCGAAGCGCATGCCCAGCCGCTGCGCGAGGCGGCGGCCGATCGTTGATTTCCCCGACCCCATCAGCCCGACGAGCACGATCGACCGGTCGCGGATCGACGCGGCGATGGCTGGCAAGGGGCTTTTCGGGTTTCGCGACATGGTGCGCGCGGCTATACCGCCCGTGCGGCGCGGAACAATGGTTTTGCGCGATATGGGACGAACGGCGGGCATGGGATATTGCGCGGGCCGGAATGATTGAGGTGAATGTGACCGACAAGATGGCCGAAGGCGCGACGCGATGAAGGAAAAGACGCTGTCGCTGACGTTGGGCCTGTCGGCCACGGCGCTCGCCGCCATATTGGTGCTGCCCGCGATCGCGCAGGAATCGCTGTTGCCCGAAGGGTTTGGCAACCCGGCGGAGGCGCCCGCGCCGCGCCCGTCGCCGACGCCGAGCGCGACCCCCACGCCAACCCCCGCGCCGGCCAACGGCACAGCTCCGCCGCCCGTCGCGCCGACGCTCGGCACGACCAATGTCGACGCGCCGGCCGACGAAGGCGAGGATGGCGAGGAAGGCGAAGAGGCCCAGACGGGCGGGCTGAAATATGACCTGCCGCCCGGCGCGCGCCGCCTGCTCACCCGCATCGGCCCGCTCACCCCCGAGACCGGGGGACTCGCCCCCGACGCCTTCGGGGTTCGCGGCCAATATGCCGCGGCGATCATGCGCAAGACGAGCGGCCGGCTCGCGTCGCGCTGGGGCCAGATATTGCTCCGCCGCGCGCTCGCCTCGGCGATCGACACGCCGTCGACGATCAACGGTGCGGACCTGGCGGCCGAGCGTGCGTCGCTGCTGCTGCGCATGGGCGAATCGATCACCGCGCGCCGGATCGTCCAGTCGGTCGACTATGACCGCGCGAGCCCGCGGCTCGTCGCCGCGGCGCAGCAGGTCTATCTCGCCAACGCCGATCCGGCGGGCATGTGCCCCTATGTGCCCGCAGGACTCGCGCATGGCGACGAGCAGGCGTGGCGCCTGTCGGCCGCGATTTGCGCGGGCCTGTCGGGCGAAGCCGGGCCGGCCGGCTGGGCCGTCAGCCGCGTGCGGTCGAGCGGCAGGATTTCGAACTTCGACATATTGCTCGCCGAACGCGTGCTCGGCGCGACCGGCGCGGGGCGGCGCTCGACGACGATCGAATGGGACAATATCGACCGGCTGACGAGCTGGCGCTTCGGCATGGCGACCGCAACCGCGGTCGAGGTTCCCGAGGCGCTGCGGACTTCGGCGCCCTATTATATGAAGGGCTGGGCGGTCCTCGCGCCGATGACCGACATGGCGGACCGCATCGCCGCGGCGCCCGAGGCGGCGGCGCGCGGCGTGCTGTCGAGCGAGGCCTATGTGTCGCTGCTGAGCGCGGCGGCGAGCGAGGAAGAGCCCGGCGAGGCGCTCGCGGCGCAGACCGATCAGCTTCGTGGTGCCTTTTCGCTCGCCACCGGCGCCGAGCGCTATGCCGCGATGGAGCAATTGTGGGGCGCGGGCGGCAGCGCGGCGCAAAGCTATGCCGCGATGGTCGCGACCGCGCGCGCCGCCGCCGCGCTTTCGCCGAACACCGAAACTGGCGGCGATCCGTGGCAGCTTTTGGGGTCGATGCTCGCGGGTGGTTATGACGCGAATGCGCTCGCGTGGGTTCCGGCCGTGTCGGTCGGCAGCCGGGCATGGGGCGTGCTCGCGGTCGGTTCGCCGCGGGCGCTCAGCGGGATGAGCGCGGATGCGGTCGAGCGGTTTTCGGACGATGACGACAGCGCCGGCACGCTGCGCTCGAAATTCCTGCTCGCGGGGCTGGCCGGCCTCGGGCGGCTCGATGCGAATGACGCGGCGTCGGCGGCGCGCGACCTCGACGTCGATCTGAGCAGGCAGACGCGCTGGACGCGCGCGATCATGGCGGCGGCCGAGCGGCGCGAGCCGGGCATGGTGGCGTTGCTGGCGGCCGCAGGGATGCAGGGCGAATGGTCGAAAGTGCCGCCCTATCACCTCTATCATATCGTCCGCGCGCTGCGCGAGGTCGGCTTGCCGTCCGAAGCGCGGATGATCGCCGCCGAAGCCCTGGTGCGTGTCTGAGTTTCTTTTGAAGGATGCGGCGCCAGCCCGCTCCCGTCCTTCGTGCGAGAAAATGTCCGGGGGACATTTTCGCCGGAGGGGCCGGCCTCCCATAGGCTACTATCGTTGGGGAGGCCGGGAGGGGGAGCGGGCTGGCGCCGCTTTCGTCAATGTCTGACGCCGCTTTAATCGGCCGCTTTCTGGAAATGATGGCGGCCGAGCGCGGGGCGTCACGCAACACGCTGGCGGCCTATCGCCGCGACCTCGAACAGGCGGCAGAGTGGGTCAAAGGCCCGCTCGGCGACGCCGATGCTGCGGCCTTGCGCAAATTGATGGCGGATTACCGGTCGCTTGCCGCAAGCAGCGCGGCGCGCAAATTGTCGGCGTTGCGGCAGTTCTTCGCTTTCCTGCTGGACGAGGGCGAGCGGGCGGACAATCCGGCGCTCGACATCGCGAGGCCCGCGACGCGGCGGCCGTTGCCGCGCATCCTGACGCACGCCGATGTCGAGCGGTTGTTCGAGCGAGCGGGCGAGGAGGCTTCGGGGGAAGCGCCGCCCGCGAGCGCGGTGCGGATGCTGCTATTGCTCGAACTCCTCTATGGATCGGGGCTCCGCGCGAGCGAACTCGTATCGCTTCCGCGCCGCGCCGTGGCGGGCGAGCGCGAATATCTGATCATCCGCGGCAAGGGCGACAAGGAACGGCTGGTGCCCTTGTCCGAACGCGCGCGCGCGGCGTTCGATCGCTGGCTGCCGCTGCTCGCCGACGGATCGCCCTGGCTCTTCCCGTCGGGCAAGGCGCATATCTCGCGCGTGCGGCTGTTCCAGATGCTGCGCGAACTCGCCGCGCGCGCCGGGATCGATCCGGCCGCGATCAGTCCGCATGTGCTGCGCCATGCCTTTGCGACGCACCTTCTGGAGGGCGGCGCCGATCTGCGTGCGCTGCAACTGATGCTCGGCCATGCCGACATCGCGACGACCGAGATTTACACGCATGTCGATAGTCGCCGCCTCGTCGAGCTGGTCAACAGGCGGCACCCGCTGGCGCGGATGGGCGTCGATGGAGATGGCGCATAGGAAGAACGTCGGCCCCGCGAAGGCGGGGGCCGCTGGAGAAATAGCGCAAGGCCGATTACGGCCCCCGCCTTCGTGGGGCCGACGGATTCTCCTTTTGGCAGACGTTGACCTCGCTCGGCCTTCGTCCTAGCGACTCCGCATGACAGCCTTTCTGGACTTCGAAAAACAGGTCGCCGCGCTCGATCGGCAGATTGCCGAATTGCGCGAAATGGGTGACGATCCGTCGCTCAACATCGACAACGACATTGCGCGGCTGGAGGACAAGTCCTCGAAACTGCTGCGCGAAATCTATGCCAAGCTGACGCCGTGGCAGAAGACGCAGGTCGCGCGGCATCCCGACCGTCCGCATTTCAAACATTATGTCGCCGGCCTGTTCGACGACTGGATGCCGCTGGCGGGCGATCGTAATTTCGGCGACGACCAGGCGATCCTCGGCGGGCTCGCGCGCTTTCGCGGGCGCCGGGTGATGGTGATCGGTCATGAAAAGGGCGACGACATCCCGTCGCGCATGAAGCATAATTTCGGCATGGCGAAGCCCGAAGGCTATCGCAAGGCGATCCGCCTGATGCAGCTCGCCGACCGCTTCGGCTTGCCGGTGGTGACGCTGGTCGACACCTCGGGCGCCTTTCCTGGCATCCAGGCCGAGGAGCGCGGGCAGGCCGAGGCGATCGCGCGCTCGACCGAGCAATGCCTCGCGCTCGGCGTGCCGATGGTCGCGGCGGTGGTCGGCGAGGGCGGTTCGGGCGGCGCGATCGCGCTTGCCGCGGCGAACCGCGTGCTGATGTTCGAACATGCCGTCTATTCGGTGATCTCGCCCGAGGGCTGCGCCTCGATCCTGTGGCGCACGTCGGACAAGGCGGCCGACGCCGCCGCGGCGATGAAGATGTCGGCACAGGACCTGCTCGGCCTCAAGGTCATCGACCGGATCGTCCCCGAACCCGTCGGCGGCGCGCACCGCGCGCCCGACGTCGCGATCGCGTCGCTGGGCGATGCGATCGAGCAGGAACTGGGCGCGCTGACAGGATTGCCGCGCGACACTTTGCTCGCCGCGCGCGAGGAAAAATTTCTCGCGATGGGACGGGCCTGACCGGCCGGAACCGAAAAGCGCAGGCTGGCGTTTCCTTTCCAGCTATGGCTATTTTTATCCACCGTTCGCCCTGCGCTTGTCGAAGGGCTGTCCATTCTCTTTGCCTCGGCTGAAGAAAGGACGGTGCTTCGACAAGCTCGGCACGAGCGGGTTTGTTGAATGACGGTAAGACAGGGAGGCGCGTTGATGGCCCGGATGACGATGACGGCGCTGGCATTGATTCTGGCGGGCTGCGCGATGACGGGGGGCAGCAGCCCCGCCGATGCGCAGCTGAAAGCGATCAAGACCCAGACGAATATTTCGCCCGCCGAGCGCAAGCAGGGCGACGAGGCGCACCCGCAATTGCTCCAGGAATTCGGCGGCGCATATAAGGGGCCGCAGGCGGCCTATGTGAACCGCGTCGGGCAGAATATCGCGGTGCAATCGGGCCTGTCGCGCTCGCCCAGCGATTTCACCGTCACTTTGCTCAACTCGCCGGTGAACAACGCCTTCGCGATCCCCGGCGGCTATGTCTATGTCACGCGCCAGCTGATGGCGCTGATGAACGACGAGGCCGAGCTGGCCGGCGTGCTAGGACACGAGGTCGGCCATGTCGCCGCGCAGCACAGCAAGAAGCGCCAGTCGGCGGCGACACGCAACACGATCCTCGGCGTGCTCGGCGCGGTGCTCGGCGGCGCGATCGGTGACAATGGCGGCCTGCTCGGCGGGCTCGGCGGGCTGCTCCAGAATAATTCGATGCGCGTCGCGCAGCTCGCGACGCTGGGCTTCTCGCGCAGCCAGGAATTGCAGGCCGACCAGCTCGGCGTTCAGTATCTCAGCAGCGCGGGTTACGACCCGCTCGCGCTGTCGACGATGCTCGCGAGCCTCGCCAACCAGACCAACCTCGACGCGCGCCTGTCGGGCGGCGACGCGCGCTCGCTGCCCGAATGGGCGAGCACCCACCCCGACCCCGCCTCGCGCGTGCGCAATGCGCAGTCGCTCGCCAGTCGCGTCGGCGGGCGCGGCGGCATGCGCAACGCGGATGCCTTCCTCGCCTCGGTCGACGGCGTGCTGTACGGCGACGACCCGGCGCAGGGCGTCGTCGAAGGCCGCGATTTCCTGCACCCCGATCTGAAACTGCGCTTCACCGTGCCGAACGGCTATGGGATGCAGAATGGCACCGACGCGGTATCGATCAGCGGCAATGGCGGGCAGGCGCAATTTTCGACCGGACCCTATAATGGCGACATGAACGCCTATATCTCGGCGGTTTTCCGGGCGGTCGCCGGCAATGCTTCGATCAGCCCGAGCGCGATCCAGCGCACGACGGTGAACGGCATTCCGGCGTCCTATTCGACCACGCGCGTGAACAGCCAGTCGGGTCAGGTCGATGTCACCGTCTTCGCCTATGAATTTTCGCGCGGGCAGGCCTTCCACTTCGTCACGCTGACGAAAGCAGGCGGCAGCGGAGTCTTCAATTCGATGTTGGGCAGCGTCCGGCGGCTGAGCACCGCCGAGGCGGCAGCGATCCGGCCGCGGCGGGTCGACGTCGTTACCGTTGGCCGCGGTGACACCGTCGCCAGCCTGGCGCGGCGGATGGCGTACAGCAATTATCAGACCGAACGCTTTCAGGTGCTCAACCGCCTGACCGCATCGAGCCGGCTGACGCCGGGGCAAAAGGTCAAGGTCGTGGTCTACGCGAACCGATAAGTCCGAAAGCACGAAAAAGGGCGGTGGGATGACCCACCGCCCTTTCCGATGTCGGTGCAGGCCGCAATAGCGGCGAGCAAATCCGGACAACTAACCTTATGCGGTTTCGCCGTTGAGGCCCGTCGCAACCTCGTTGAAGGTGTTGCCGACGGCACCGCCGACTGCACCCATCGCGGTGATACCGGCGACGGCGATGAGGGCCGCGATCAGGCCATATTCGATGGCGGTGGCGGCTTTGGTGTCGCGAACGAACTTCTTGATGAACTTCATGACTGGTCTCCTGATTTCACTTACCCTGTTGACGGTCTGGTCTGGGTCAACATCTGCGGCTTAGGGCGAATAGGTTTTGAAAAGCTTAATATCGGCCGGCGGAACGGGGGCGAACGCCGTCCCGGAAAGGGACCGCCCCGCGGCTACATGTTGGTTTCGGCGGCGTTCGAAACCTTACCCCACATATTGCTAGTGGAGTTCGCGACATTGCCGACCGCAACGACAGCCGCCAGAAAGACGAGGGCCAGGATCAGCCCATATTCGACGGCCGTCGCGGCCCTGGTCGACCGCATCAGCCTGTAAAAGTTTCGCATTGTTCCACCCCTGCCTGAAATATAGTTCCCGAGGGGGCCGACATTCGCATAGGAAGGTTAACAATTTGTCCGCGCTTATCCTTGGAAAACCGCCAAAAACATCGCTGGTCGTCGTCGCCGCCGCGCTGATCGACCGCGACGGACGGTTGCTTGTCCAGCAGCGCCCCGAAGGGCTGGCAATGGCGGGACTCTGGGAGTTTCCGGGCGGCAAGCTCGAAACCGGTGAAACGCCCGAGCAGGCGCTGATCCGCGAGCTCGCCGAGGAACTGGCGATCGACGTCGACCACGCCTGCCTCGCGCCCGCCTGCTTCGCGAGCGACATGCTGGGCGACCGACATCTGCTGCTCCTGCTTTACGTGTGCCGCAAATGGCGCGGGACGCCGGTGGCGCAGCACGCGAGCGCGCTGCGCTGGGTGCGTCCGGTCGAACTGCACGGTCTCGCCATGCCGCCCGCCGACAAGCCGCTGATCGGACTGCTGGAGGCGTTGGTCTAGCGAGTGAGCGGGTTAAACTGAAACACCGTGGTCATCCCGGCGAAGGCCGGGATCTCGCCGGTGCGTCAGACCGAAACGATGAGATCCCGGCCTTCGCCGGGATGACGATTCAATCAAGAGTGACCGCGCTTTAATCGTTCCGCTTCAGCGCCTCCGCGAGCGAGGCGGTGCCGCTGCCGCGGCGCGCGGGCTGCGGCTGATCGGGATGCGGCGCCCATCCGCTGAAGTGGACGATGCGGAAGCTTTCGGCGATACGGCCATCGGGATCGGCCTCTGCCGCGAACGCCGCGGCGATCCGCGCCGCCTCGTCGCGGGTCAGCGGCGGGGAGGCGGGGGCGAGGCGGCTCGACAGGCCGGCGGCGCGCAGGTCGCGCACGAGCGCCAGCAAGTCGCCATAGCGCACGGTCAGTGCCTCGACATCGACGACGGGAAGCGCGAAGCCGACGCGCTGGAGCAGATTGCCCATCGCGGCGAGGTCGATCTGCGGGTGCAGCCGCGCGATCGACCGCACGCCATCGGCCATCACCGCGCGGCGGAGGCGCGGCAGGCTGCCGTCGCCGACGAAGGCGCCGAGCAGCAGGCCGTCGGGCGCGAGCAGCGCGCGGAGCCGCACGAGCGCGCCGGGCACATCGTTGACGCTGTCGAGCCCGCCCGGCCAGAGGATGAGGTCGAAACTGCCGAAGGGCAGGTCGACCGCATCGGCCTCGACCGCGATCGCCGCGGTGCGGTCCGCGAGCCGCGGAGCCGCCTCGATAATCGTGAGGCCGGTGCCGGTGGCGCGCAGATGGTCGATCAGCGCCGCGTCGTGTGCGCCGACGAGCAGCGTGCGGCGAAATTCGCGCGTCACCATCGTCAGCCGGTCGAGCAATGTTTCGGCGATGATCGGCGCGAGGAAATTGGCCGATGCGGGCAGGCGCGCCATACGGTCGCGCTGGGCGCGGTGGCGTGCGGACGAGAAAAGCGGGCGGGGGGCTTGCGACATGCGCCGCTTGTGCCGCCCCCGGCGATGCGGCACAACCCGCTGATGGCAGGGGCGACGGGGGATGCCGAAAAAGCAGGCGCGCCAGCGGGGGCATGGCTCGCCGGTCTGCGCGTCGCGTCGCGCGCGATCGTGGATTATGCGCTGCCCCCGCGTTGTCCGGGCTGCGGCGCGATCGTCGGCGATGACAGCCAATTCTGCCTTGCCTGCTGGTCGTCGCTCGATTTCCTCGGCGAGCCGGCGTGCGCGCATTGCTCGATCCCGCTCCCGGAGGTCGTGCCCGGCGGGGAGATCGCTTGCGGGGCATGCCTGGCCCAGCCGCCGCCGTTCGAGGGCGCCCCCGCGGCGCTCGCCTATGGCCCGGTCGCGCGCACGGTCGCGCTGCGGCTCAAATATGGGCGGCGGACCGGCCACGCGCGGCTGATGGCGCGGTTGATGGCGCGCCGGCTCGCCCTGCTGGGTGACATCGATGCGATCCTGCTCGTTCCGGTGCCGCTCCACCGCTGGCGGCTCTGGTCGCGCGGGTTCAACCAGGCCGCGCTGCTCGCCAACGAGCTTGCGCGGCTGACGGGCGTGCGGCGCGATCATCATCTGCTACGCCGTGTCAAATCGACAGCATCGCTGCGCGGCAAGGGGCGCAAGGAGCGCGAGCGGATCGTCGCCGGCGCCTTCGCGCTGGCGAGCGATGCCAGGGCGCGCGCGGCGGGAAGGCATCTGGTGCTGATCGACGATGTTCATGCGAGCGGGGCGACGCTCCGCGCCGCGGCGCGGGCGCTGCGGCGGAGCGGGGCGGCGCGGGTGTCGGCGTTGACCTGGGCGCGCGTCGTGCCGGATGCCGCGAAGGGCAACATATTTGACTTTGCTTCGTTGGATTCCGATATGCAGGGCGAAAGGATGACAGGATAGCCGCATGGCCCAGATCGAAGTCTATACCAAGGCCTTCTGCCCCTATTGCACGCGCGCGAAGATGCTGCTCGACCGCAAGGGCGCCGATTTCCGCGAAATCGACGTGACGATGGATCGCGCGGGGTTCGACGCGATGGTCGCACGCGCGAACGGGCGCCGCACCGTGCCGCAAGTCTTTATCGACGGCAGGCATGTCGGCGGCAGCGACGACCTCGCCGCGCTCGATGCGAAGGGCGAACTCGACGCGCTGATCGGAGCGGCCTGACCCCATGATCGTGTTCGACCTTTGCTGCACCGCCGGCGACCACCGGTTCGAGGCCTGGTTCGCGAGCAGCGACAGCTTCGCCGACCAGCAGGCGCGCGGCCTGATCGGCTGCCCGGTTTGCGGCGACAGCGCGGTGAAGAAGGCGGTGATGGCGCCGCGCGTCGGCGCGAAGTCCAATCAGGCGGCGGCTGCGCCCGTTTCGGTCGCGACCGAACCCGAATCCGGCCCCGAACTGGTCCGCAAGCTGCTCGCCGGCATCGCGGCAAAACAGGCCGAAATGCTGCCGCGGTCGCGCTGGGTCGGCCGCGATTTCGCCGATGCCGCCCGCGCGATGCACGAGGGACGCGCGGCCGAGGATCTGATCCACGGCCAGGCCTCACCCGAAGAGGCCGAGGCGCTCCGCGACGACGGGATCGCGGCGATGCCCCTGCTGGTGCCGATCGTGCCGCCCGAAGCGGCCAATTGATCCAATCCGATTGACGCTCCGCGCGCTCCACCGCTACACGAGCGGCGGCGCACCCGTAGCTCAGCAGGATAGAGCATCAGATTCCTAATCTGGGGGCCACTGGTTCGAATCCAGTCGGGTGCACCACTTCGGAACAAAGCTGGGCACTGCGCCCGGCTTTGTTTCGGTGGCCCCCGCGATCAAGGCTTGCAGCAGATTGCTTTTCGAGCCGAGAATCCGGACCTCCCCGACATAGACCTCCACGCGCTGCGCAAGTGCGCGGAGATGCTCGCGGTGATAGCCGCCACCCTCGATTCGTATCCTCTGGCGCGCGGTGGCGGCGAACTTCGTGAGCATGTCAGGTGCGACCGACTCTTGACCCGCCGCGCCGAGTGAGGCCGTCACGCGTTCCGCATCGGCCTTCGCCTGATCGCGCGTTGCCTTGAGCGTTGCGATGCGGTCCTTGAGGACAGGATCGCTGACGTCGGCAATCCCATTCTCGATAGCGTCGAAGAGCAGCTTTAGTCGCAGGTCGGTCTCGGTGGCTCGCTTGTTGGGATCGGCAACATGAGCGCGCTTGCGCGTTGTCTGTTCCTGCCGCCGGTCCCGCACCGCCGACAAAATGACTTCCAGCCGGTCGGGTTGGAGAAGCCTGTCCTCCAGATGATTTGCGACCAGATCGTCGAGCTTATCCATTGGAACGCTCATCCCGGTGCAAGCGGTCGGCCCCTTGCGCGCTGCGGCTGCGGGCAGGGGCGCTTCGATCCGCTCGGCGGTCTCCGGCCGCGTGGCGTTGCGCGGCGCGGCCTGTTCATGAACGGGAATTTGCCGAAAACCGCCGCTCCGTGTCGCCCGCATTTCCAAAGAGTCTTGTCTCTATTGCGTCGCAGTCGCAATTAGTCTAGGGGCGCCCTCGTCATTGCAGAACAGCGGGGGGGCCTCATGTTTCGTTCGTTTCGTCCAGTCTTCAAATTCGCGCTCCTCGCCGCCAGCGCCCTTTCGGTTCCGGCGCTTGCGCAGGAAGCCGGACCGGAGCAGGAAGAGGGCGAGGCGACCAGCCGCAACGACGACACGATCGTCGTCTATGGCAGCGGCATCGACCGCAATACGGCCGCGACGGGGCTCGACCTGACGCCGCGCGAGACGCCGCAGTCGATCACGATCATCACGCGCGAGCAGATCGACGACCAAGGGGCGTCGACGGTCGCCGACGTGCTCGAATATACGACGGGGCTTTCGGTGAAGCGGGTCGATCGCGGGCGCAACCTGCTGTCGGCGCGCGGCTTCGACATCACCGCCTTTCAGCTCGACGGCCTGCCCTTTGCGACGGGCAATGTCGGGCTCGAGGAAACGAGCACGGCGATCTATGACCGGGTCGAGGTCATTCGCGGCGCGACCGGCCTGCTGCAGGGGGCGGGCGAGCCGTCGGCGTCGATCAACATGGTCCGCAAGCGCGCCGACGCGCGCGAGCCGGGCGGCGAAGTGGATTTCGAAGCGGGTTCGTGGAACCATTTTTCGGGGACGATCGACATCGGCGCGCCGCTGACCGCCGACGGATCGGTGCGCGCGCGCCTCGTCGCCGAGGTCTATTCGCAGGATGCCTTCGTCGACATCGAAAGCAGCAACGGCTTCACCCTTTATGGCACGATCGCCGCCGATCTGGGCCCCGGCACGCGGATCAATGCGGGGGCGAGCTATCAGCGCGACGAGCGCGACGGGGTGATGTGGGCGCAGCTGCCCTATTGGTATGCCGACGGCTCGCGCCCCGACTGGGCGCGGTCGAAGACCACCGGCGCCGACTGGAACGAATGGGACACCACCGAAAAGGCAGCGTTCGTGTCGATCGAGCAGGATCTGGGCGGCAGCTGGCAATTGCGCGGCGACCTCTCCTATTTCGAGCAGGTCGAGGATTCGAAGCTGATCTGGCTGTGGGGCAACCCCGACCGCGCGACCGGGACGGGCATGGAAATTTGGCCCTATTGGTATCTTTCCAAGCCCAAGCAGTGGAGCGCCAACCTGCAGGTCAAGGGCGACTATCAGCTCTTCGGCCGCCGGCACGAGCTGGTGTTCGGCGCGATGTACAGCCACCAGAAGGGCGGCTGGACCAATCGCGATCCCGACCCCGCGAGCGTCGCGCCGGTCGGCGACTTTCACGCCTGGGACGGCAGCTATCCCGAGCCCGTCTGGGGCGAACGCTATCGCATGAGCAGTTTCGGCACGACCGAGCAGACCGCGATCTATGGCGTGACGCGCTTCCAGATCCTCGACCGGCTGAAGCTGATCGCGGGCGGGCGGCTGAGTTCGTGGACGCGCGACGAGGAGGAGGCGGCGTTCACGCCTGAAGCCTATCGGATCGAGCACAAGGGGGTGTTTACGCCCTATGCGGGGCTGATCCTCGACTTCACCGACTTCCTCTCGGCCTATGCGAGCTACACGAGCATCTTCAACCCGCAGACCGCGCGCGACCGCACCGGCCGCTATCTCGATCCGCTCGAGGGCGACAATTACGAAGCGGGGCTGAAGGCCGACCTGATGGACGGCCGGCTGCGCGCGTCGGCGGCGGTTTTCCGTGTCGAGCAGAGCAATTTCGCCGTTCCCGACCTCGATCCCGAAACGGGCGATCCCTATTTGATTCCCGGCACGCCCGACGTAGCTTCGCGCACCGCGCAAGTGGTGTCGAAAGGCTATGAACTCGAAATGCAGGGCGAGCCGCTTCGCGGCTGGGACATCAGCGTCGGGTGGAGCCATTTCAAGGCAAAGGATCCGTTCGGCGCCGACGTGCAGGCGCACCAGCCGCGGCGCGTGTTTCGCATGGCGACCAAATATGATTCGGCGGCGCGCTGAACGGCTTCAGCCTCGGCGGCTCGCTACGCTGGGAAAGCCGCCCGCCGCAGACGGCGCCCAATCCCGTGACCGAACAGGATGAACCGGTTGGGCAAAAGGCCTATGCCTTGGTGAACCTGATGGGCGCTTATGACCTGACCGAGGCGCTGTCGGTGCAGGTCAATGTCAACAATGTCTTCGACAAGAGCTATTACAACACCAACAGCTGGTTCGGCGGCTTCATCTATGGCGAACCGCGCAACGCGCGCGTGACGTTGCGCTACGGGTTCTGATCGCGGCGAACGCGACCGCGCCGCTGTTGCGGCCGGCCTCGCGCTCCCGGCGCCTGTCAATTTTCGCGATATTTTCCGCGCATGATGTCGCGCCGCCGCGCCCGCTCGCGCTTGAACCGGGCGATGAAATAGACTGCCGCGCCCACCATGAAGAGGATGATGGCGTAAGCGATGAGGATTCTCGGTTCGATTGCAGTTACTCCGACCTGAATGAGCGAGACCCCGCCTTGAAACGCCGGCCCGTCGATTAGGTTCCGCAAAAGCCGCCATAAAGTCGGCATCAGATCGTTGCTTTCCATCTCGGATAAAACCATATAGGTTAAAATAACTTGACATCGTCACGCTGATATGGCACAAGTGTCACATCATGAAGAATTGTGAGTCGGGCCGGCGGCCTTCCGTTTTCGGGAGGCTGTCCGGCCCGAAGCTTTTTCGGGAGACGGGCGATGGGACGAACGGGCAAGGTAGCGGACGGCTCAGCCAATGCGCGCCCGGGCCGGCGGCAGATGGATGTCTTTCTCGATGCGCTCGCCGAATCCTCGAACGTTGCCGCCTCGGCCCGCAAAGCGGGAATATCGGCGAACGCCATGTACCGCGAGCGGCGGCGCAACCCCGGCTTTGCAGCGCGGTGGCACGCGGCGCTGTGCGAAGGCTTCGCGCGGCTGGAGGCCGAGCTTTTGTCGGAGGCGCTGATCGCGCCGACGGGCAATGTCAAGGACGCGACGCTGAAGTCGCGGGCGCAGAAATACCGGCTCGGGCTGGCGCTGTTGGCGGCGCACCGGGCGGCGGTGCGGGGCGGCGCGCCCGCGGGCGGGGCGGCGCCGAGGGGCGACGCGAAGGCGAAGCTTATCGCGAAGCTCGAGGCGATACGGGCACGGGCGGCCACCGAGGACGCCGAAGAGGACAGGCTTTGAAGAGCCTCGACGAACTGCGTCATTCGCCGCCGTCCGCATTCGCCGCGTGGGCGCACCGGCTTTCCGACGACCGGGCGGCGAAGCTGATGACCGACTGGGCGTGGTGGCGCCGCGACGATCAATGCCCGCCCGGGGGCGACTGGCGCGTCTGGATGCTGCTCGCGGGACGCGGGTTCGGCAAGACGCGGACCGGCGCCGAATGGATACGCGGCTACGCCGAAACCCATCCCGGCGCCCGGATCGCGCTGGTCGCGGCGTCGTTGCACGAAGGGCGGCAGATCATGGTCGAGGGCGAGAGCGGCCTGCTCGCGATCGCGCCCGACTATGATCGCCCCGAATATGAAAGCAGCCTTCGCCGGCTGAACTGGGCGAACGGGGCGGTGGCGACGCTCTATTCGGCGGCGGAGCCCGAGAGCCTGCGCGGCCCCGAACATGGCGCGGCCTGGTGCGACGAGATCGCCAAATGGCCGCAGGGCGAGACGGCGTGGGACAATCTGATGCTGACGATGCGGATTGGCGATGCGCCGCGCGTCGTCGCGACGACGACGCCGCGCGCCGTGCCGCTGGTGCGGCGGCTGAAGGGCGAGCCGGGCGTTGCGATCACGGGCGGGAGCACCGCCGCGAACCGCCTGAATCTGTCCGGGCCGTGGCTTGCGGCGATGCGCGGGATCTATGGCGGGACGCGGCTCGGGCGGCAGGAACTCGACGGCGAGATGCTCGAGGATATCGAAGGCGCGCTGTGGACGCGCGCGCTCGTCGAGCGGTGCCGGGTCGATGCCGATGCGGCGGTCAAGCCGCTCCGCGTCGTGATCGGCGTCGACCCGCCGGCGACGGCGAAGGGCGATGCCTGCGGGATCGTGGTCGCGGCGCTGCTGCGCGACAAAAAGGTGGCGGTGGTCGAGGATGCGAGCGTCGAAAATCCGCCGCCGCATGTCTGGGCGCAGGCGGTCGCCGCGGCCGCGGCGCGCTGGGGCGCCGACCGCATCGTCGCCGAGAGCAATATGGGCGGCGAGATGGTCGAGAGCACGCTGCGCCAGGCCGACTGCGCGCTGCCGGTGGTGCCGGTCTATGCGAGCGTCGGCAAGGGACGCCGCGCGGAACCGGTCGCGATCGCCTATGAGCGCGGCGAGGTGGTGCATGCGGGGGTGTTTGCGGCGCTGGAAGACCAGCTTTGCGGGCTCCAGACCGGCGGGGGTTATGCAGGGCCGGGGCGGTCGCCGGATAGGGCGGATGCGTGCGTCTGGGCGCTGGCGGCCTTGCTGGAGGGGAAGCGGAGGGCGCGGGAGCCGGGGGTGCGGCGGGTTTGATCCGCTGTTCTCCGAGCCGCGATTGCGGAGCCCGATGAGATCGGCTTTGGGGTGGGGAGCGGGCGTTGCGATCCATCAAGCCCCTCCCCTTCAGGGGAGGGGCAACGCAGACTTGGCAGCTTGCTGCCTAGTCGCAGTGGGGTGGGGGCTATCGGCCTAGCGCAAGGCCGATGGCCCCCACCCCAACCCCTCCCCTGAAGCGGAGGGGCTTGACTAGGAGAGGTCCGCAACCGGCCAGTTTTGGAGGTTTCTCATCCCAGATCTGATCGGGGACCATTTTTTCGAGGCTGCGAGAATGAGCTCCGGATTCCGTCCGGGATGATGAGATTGGGAAAGCAGGGCGTCGCGGCGCGACGGATAGGAGATCATCATGAACTGGTTTGGCCGCAAGGCCGCGCAGGGTGCTGCGCGGCCCGCTTTGTCGCGTGTGTATGGGAACTGGAGCGCGCCGGCGCCGCTGTCGTTCGAGGGGCAGGTGCGCGAGGGGTATCTGGGTAACGCGATCGTCCAGCGGGCGGTGCGGCTCGTTGCCGAGGCGGCGGGGTCGGCGCCGTTGGTGGCGAGCGATCCGGCGCTGGCGGCGCTCGTTTCCGCGCGGTCGGGCGGGCAAGGGCTGGTCGAGACGCTCGCGTCGCAGTTGCTGCTGCACGGCAATGGCTATGTGCAGATCCTGACCGACGGCGCGGGCGCGCCGGCGGAGTTGTTCGCGCTGCGGCCCGAGCGGGTGACCGTCGAAGCCGACAGCCGCGGGTGGCCGGTGGCCTATCGTTACAAGGCGGGCGGGTCGGCGGCGGTGCTGCCGGCCGAGGACGGCGCGGGGCGCGTCGCCGTCGTGCATGTGAAGGCGCTGCATCCATTGGACGATCATTATGGCGCGGGCTGCCTGGGCGCCGCGTCCGGCGCGATCGCGGCGCATAATGCCGCCGCGAAATGGAACGCCGCGCTGCTCGAGAATGCGGCGCGGCCTTCGGGGGCGCTGGTCCACGATCCGGGCGACAAGGGGATGCCGCTGTCGGCCGAGCAGGTCGACCGGTTGCGCGAGGAACTCGCCGAGAGTTTCTCAGGGGGAGCGAATGCGGGGCGGCCGTTGCTGCTCGAGGGCGGGCTCAAATGGCAGGCCTTGTCGCTGTCGCCGGCGGAGATGGATTTCCTGGCGCTGAAAGATAGCAGCGCGCGCGAGATCGCTATGGCGTTCGGGGTGCCGCCGATGCTGCTCGGGCTGCCGGGGGATGCGACCTATGCCAATTATCGCGAGGCCAATCGCGCGCTGTGGCGGCTGACGGTGCTGCCGCTGTGCGCGAAGATTTTGGGGGCGGTGGCGCAGGGGCTCAGCGGATGGTTCGCGGGTGCGGAACTGCGCGTCGATCTCGACCGGGTGCCGGCGCTCGCCGAGGACCGGATGGCGCTGTGGCGCGAGGTGTCGGCGGCGGACTGGCTGACGGCGGACGAGAAGAAGGCGCTGCTGGGGCTGGAATAGTGCCTGCAGGCGACGGCCCGCCCCCACCCAGCTTCGCCTAGGCAGCAAGCTGCCAAGGCTGCGCAACCCTCCCCCATCCCAGGGGGAGGGGTTTTCATGAGGATAGCGAAATGGATGAGGAAGAGGCGCTGGCGCGGTTGATCGCGCTGGCGGGAACGGGTGCGGCTGCGCCCGATGCGGCGCTGCTGCGCGCGGTGGTCGAGGAGGCGAGCGAGCTCGGGGCGCGGCGGGCGCTGGCGCGGCTCGGGCTCGCCGACGAGGCGGCGCGCGACGACATCGGCGATTTGCGGCAGCTGCTCGGCGCGTGGCGCGATGCGAAGAAGAGCGTGTGGGCGGCGGTGGTCGATTGGGCCGTGCGCTGCGTGCTCGCGCTGGTTGTGGTCGGGCTCGCGGTGAAGCTGGGGTTGCCGGGGTTGCTGAAGTGAGGGCGGTCGGTGCCGCCGCCCACCCCCCGACCCCCTCCCGCCTGCGGGAGGGGGAGATACGGTTCGCGGGCTATGCGTCGGTGTTCGGCCGGGTGGACCGGGGCGGCGATGTCGTGCGCGCGGGGGCGTTTGCGGCGAGTTTGCGCGAAGGGCGCGCGGTGCCGCTGCTGTGGCAGCATCGGCCGGGCGCGGTGATCGGGGCGATCGAGACGCTGGCGGAGGATGCGCGGGGACTGCGCGTCGTGGCGCGGGTGACGCATCCGACCGCGGCGGCGCTGGTCGCGCGCGGCGCGCTGACGGGGCTGAGCTTTGGCTATCGGGTGCGCGGTGCGCGGGGAGAAAATCCGCGCGAGCTGACGTCGCTCGACCTGGCGGAGGTGAGCTTGGTGGCGGCGCCGATGCAGCCGGCCGCGCGGGTGATTGCGGTGGAAAATCTGGCCGTCGCCCCCGCGAAGGCGGGGGCCGCTTGAAGGGTGGCGGGAGGACGGCAGCGGCCCCCGCCTTCGCGGGGGCGACGTTTTTCTTTTCGGGATTGGTGAAGGAGTGAAACGCATGGACGATATGGAAGTGAAGGCGGACGCGCTCGAGGGGGCGTTCGATGCGGTGCTGGCGGCGGAAGCGGTCGATGAGCTGAAGGCGTCGGTGGCGGCCTTGCAGCGCCAAGTCGATGCGCAGGCCGTGGCGGCGTCGCGGTTGCCGCTCGACGGAGCGAAGGCGGCCGATCCGGCGCGTGACGCCTTTGTCGAACGCTATCTGCGGCGCGGGATCGATGCGGGCGTGGAGATGAAGAGCCTGTCGGGCGCGTCGGGCGGCGAGGGCGGCTATGCGGTGCCGCGCGAGATCGACGGGAGCATCGCCGCGACGCTGAAGGCGCTGTCGCCGATCCGCGGGATCGCCACCGTCGTGCAGACGGGGACGAGCGGCTATCGCAAGCTGGTCGCGACGGGGGCGATGGGCGCGGGCTGGGTCGGCGAGACCGATGCGCGCCCCGGGACCGCGACGCGCAGCTTTGCCGAGATCGCGCCGCCGTCGGGCGAGCTCTACGCCAATCCGGCGGCGAGCCAGGCGATGCTCGACGATGCGATGTTCAATGTCGAGGACTGGCTGGCCGACGAGATCGGGCGCGAGTTCGCGGTCGCCGAGGGCAGTGCCTTCGTGACCGGTAACGGGACGAACCGGCCGAAGGGCTTTCTGGCCTATGCGACGACCGACGAGGACGATAGCGCCCGCGCGTTCGGGACGCTCCAGCATCTGGCGACGGGCACGGCGGGCGCTTTCCCGGCGTCGGACCCGCAGGACAAGCTGGTCGAGCTCGTCCATTCGCTGAAGGCGCCCTATCGCCAGGGCGCGTGCTGGGTGATGAATTCGGACACGCTGGCGCGCATCCGCAAGTTCAAGACGAGCGACGGCGCCTTCATCTGGCAGCCGGGGCTGGTCGAAGGGCAGGCGGCGAGCCTGCTCGGCTATCCGGTGGTCGAGGCCGAGGACATGCCCGATGTCGCGGCGGACAGCCTGTCGATCGCCTTCGGCAATTTCCGCGCCGGTTACCTGATCGCCGACCGCGGCGAGACGCGCATCCTGCGCGATCCGTTCAGCAACAAGCCCTTCGTGCATTTCTATGCAACCAAAAGGGTCGGCGGGGCGATCATCGATTCGCAGGCCATCAAGCTGATGAAATTCGCCGCCAGCTAAGCGGCTGGCGCGCGATGGGCGCCCGGCTCCGCGTCTCTTTCCCTTTCGGGACCGGGCCGGGCGCCAATCTTTTCCAGACCCACGATCTTTTGAAAGGATGGCCCTGCCATGCCGACCCCTTTTTTCGCCGACCTGGTGCGCGAACTGGCGCAGGAGGGCGGGACCGGGCCGCTGACGCCGACCGGCGCGGTGCCCGGCCATCGCCGCTTTGCGGGCGCGGTGCCGCCGGGCGTTTCGTTTCACTATGCCGTCGCGGGGATTGCCCATCCCGACCAATGGGAGGTCGGGACCGGGCGGATCGACGGCGGCGGGCGGCTGCTTCGCGACGTGGTGGCGGCTTCGTCCGCGGATGGCGCGACGGTCGATTTCGCGGCGGGGCTGAAGACGATCGCGCTGACCGTCGGCGCCGACTGGTTCGCGGCGCGCGATACCGCGGCCGCGGCGCTGGCGGGCGAGGTCGCGGGGCTGGGTAGCGAGCTGGCGGGCCTTTCGGGCGCGCTAGACGCGAAGCAGCCGTTGTCGACGACGCATGGCAGCGCCGATGCAGCGGACGCCGCGGACATGATGACGGTTCGCCGCGGCGCCGGCTGGGTCAATGTCCCGCTGTCGTCGCTGGCGTTTCGGGGAGCCGATGGCCGCTATGCGCTGGACGGCGCACTCGGCGTGCAACGGACGGTCGATGGCGACATGGCCGCGATCGGCAAGGAGGGCGGCCAGCGGCTGCATATATTCGCGAGCGCCGATACGATCGGGTTGTTCAACGTCGCGGACGCCGGAACCGGCCGCGACGGGCTGCGCATCGTCGATGGCGCGGTCGCCTGTGATATTGCGGCGAGCGAGGTCGCACGGCTCGATGCGGGCGGCCTGAAACTGGGCGCCGGCCAGCTGCACGCACCCGATGGATCGGCGGCCAACCCGGCGCTGACCTTCGGAAACGACCTCGATACCGGGATTTATCGTATCACCGGCAATAATCTGGGGATTGCGGCGGGGGGCGCCGAGCGGTTCAGGGTTAATACGTCCGGCGTGTCGGTCTCCGGAAACTTTTTGGCGGAAGCCAGCGCGAACAGGCGCATCCGGGTGGTCGACGCCGCGCATAACACGCTGACGAATCTGGCGGCGGCGATCACATTTTCGCGCGGTTCGGATATTGGTGAGCTGGCCGCCGTCATGGCGACCGGCAACGGCGGGATTGCCGTCGCGGGCCGCGAGGGCGTGTCGCTCTGCGCGGGCGGGGGATCGACCTATAGCGCGACGGTCGAAATCATGCGGGTGACGGGAACCGACATGCGCCCCGCCGCCGACGACACCTACGACCTTGGCGCCGCCTCGTCCCGATTCGACGATGTTTACGCGACCAACGGCACGATCCAGACATCGGACGCACGCGAAAAGAGCTGGCGCGGCGCGCCGGGCGAGGCCGAACTGCGCGCGGCGCGGCGGATCGCCGGCGAGTTGGGCTTCTATCAATGGAACAGCGCGGTCGCCGCGAAAGGCGCGGACAGCGCGCGGCTGCACTTCGGCGTGCGCGCGCAGGCGGTGTGGGCGATCATGGCCGACGAAGGGCTCATCGCCCCGCTTGCCGAAGGGGTGGCGCCGAGCAGCCGATATGCCTTCCTCTGCTTCGACCAATGGGACGGGGCGGGCGAGGGCGGGGCCGCCGGCGATCGGTTCGGGATTCGGAGCGACCAGCTCGCGCTATTCCTGATCGCTGCGCAGGACGCGCGCCTCGCGGCGCTGGAGGCGGCGGCATGATCGACGGATCGGCCTTGGCGGCGCGCGCGATCGGCGATGCCGCGCGGCGCGATCTGGCAAGCGAATGGGCGGGCCCCGAGCCAGCGGCGCCGCAGACGCCGCTGCCGCTGGTGCGCGAGGCGGCGCGGCGCGTCACCTTGCGCAAGCCCTGAGGGAAAGGGGGGAGACGATGACGATGATGGTGAAGGATCCGGGCACGCGGATCGATTTCGAGTTCGACTGGGCGGCCGCCTATCCGGGCGGGCAGGCGGTCGTCGCGAGCGACTGGTCGGTCGCGCCGGTGGAGGCGGGCGGTGTGACCGTGATCGGCGGCGCGCACGATCTGATGGAGGTCACCGTCACGCTGGCGGGCGGGATCGCGGGGCGCGTCTATCGCGTCACCAATCGTGTGACGATGAGCGACGGGCAGATCGACGAACGGTCGATGACGCTGCGGGTGGAGGAGCGATGATGGCGGAAAGCCTGCTGCCGGGCGAGGCCCCGGTGAGCCTGAACGAAGCGCGCGGCTGGCTGCGGCTGGGCGCGACGGTCGACGATGCGGTGATCGCGGGGCTGGTCCGCGCGGCGACCAATATCTGCGAAGCGTTCATCGGCCAGTGGCTGATCGTGCGATCGGGCGAGGAGGAGGCGCCGTTCCCGGCGGATCGCATCCTGCTCGTGGCGCGGCCGGTGGTCGCGGTCGACGGCGTGACGCTGCTGTCGGCGGACGGAACGGAAAGCCCGCTCGGCGCGGAGGCGTATCGCGTGACGATCGCCCGCGACAGCAGTGCCTGCGTGGCGGTGCCTAATCCGGGAGACGCCGCGCGGGCGCGTATCGCCTATCGCGCCGGCATGGCCGAGGGCGCGAACGGCATTCCCGAAGCGATCCGCCAGGGCATCGTGCGGATGACGCAGCATCTGCACGATGCGCGCGACGGCGCGGGAGCGGGGCCGCCCGCCGCGATCGCGGCGCTGTGGCAACCTTGGCGGCGGCTGACGCTGGGAAGCGGGCGATGAGCGGCGCCGAACAGGCGGTGCGCGCAAAGGCGCTCGCGTTGCTGGCGGATGATTCGGAGCTCGCGGCGCTGGTGCATGGCGTTTTCGACGGCGTGCCGCCGCGGGCGAGCGCGCCCTATGTCTCGGTCGGCGGGGCGGAGGGCCGCGACTGGGGCACCAAGGACCGGGTGGGACGCGAGGTGCAGGTGGCGCTGGTGCTGAACGGTATCGGCGAGAGTGCCGACCGCGGTGCAGTCGCGCGGATCGAGGCGGCTGCCGGGGCGTTGCGCGGCGCGGCGGATGGCTGGACGATCGTGGGCGCGCGGGTGATGCGGACGCGGTTCGCTTTTGGGCGCGATGGGGGCTGGCGTCATGAGACGGTGGTGCGATGCCGATGTTTGGCGGGATAGGCGGAACGGCGGGTTTCGGGCGGTAGCGGACGTCGAGAGAAGAAAGCCCCTCCCCTTCAGGGGAGGGGTTGGGGTGGGGGCTATCGGCCTTGCGCGAGGCCTATAGCCCCCACCCCACTGCGACTAGGCAGCAAGCTGCCAAGTCTTCGTTGCCCCTCCCCTGAAGGGGAGGGGCTTGATGAATCGCAACGGCAGCTTTCCACCCCAATGCCGACATTTCCCTGCGCTTGGGGGAGGCGGCATCGCTTGCGCTGGCGACCTTTGGCTATTCGCCCGGCATCGTGTTGGTCGACTTATAGTCCTTGAATTTTTCGGTGAAATTGGCGTGGTAATCCTCGACCTGCAGGTCGGCGTCCTCGGTCGCGACCGCTTCGGAATCGCCGCTCGCGCGGCCGAGCGCGATCACCGCCTTGCGGAAGGCGTCGCGCTCGGGCCCGCAGTTCGATTTCACCTGCATTTCATATTGAACGTCTTCGACCTTGGCCTCGAGCGCCTTCTTCATGTCGTCGCGCAGGCATTTGGTGAAGGCAACGCGCGTCGTGGCGACCGTCGCCGCGGGCGACGACTGCACCATGGCGGCCAGAAGCAATGTCGTGATCAGCATCCTGCGACTCCCCATTCCGCATGACTATATTTTGAGGAGGTTAGACGATGGCTATCGAAAATGGGAGCGATTTTCTGCTCAAGATCGGCGACGGCGAAGCGCCGCCGACCTATCGCACGGTCGCGGGCCTGCGCACCACCCAGCTGTCGGTGAACGGCGAGGCGGTGAACGTCACGACCAAGGATTCGGGCGGGTGGCGCGAGCTGCTGTCGGGGGCTGGCATCCGGTCGGTGTCGGTGAGCGCGGCGGGCATTTTTACGGGCTCGGACGCCGAGGTGCGGCTGCGCGGCCATGCCCTGTCGGGGACGATCGACGATTATGAGCTCAGCTTCGAAAGCGGCGAGCGGATGCGCGGGCGCTTCCTCGTCACGCGGCTCGACTATGCCGGCGATTATAATGGCGAGCGCAATTACACGCTGAACCTGGAATCGAGCGGCGCGGTGGTGAGCCTGTGAGCGGGGCCAATGCGCTTCGCGGCGAGGCGGAGCTGTGCGTCGGCGGGCGGCGGCTGGTGCTGCGGCCGAGCTTTGCGGCGCTGGTCGCGGCGGAGGCCGAGCTGGGGCCGCTGTTCGGCCTGGTCGAGCGAGCGGCCGACGGGCGGCTGGGACTGGGCGAGCTGACGAGCCTGTTCTGGCATTGCGTGAAGGAACGGCCCGAGGCGCTGACGCGCGAGGGGGTTGGCGAAGCTGTCGTCGCGCAGGGGTTGGCGGCGGTGACGCCGGCGCTGCGCGTGCTGCTGGGGCAGATATTGCAGGGGCGGTGAGGTGGTGGGCGCAGACCAGCAAGCCCCTCCCCTTCAGGGGAGGGGTTGGGGTGGGGGCTCGAAAGTTCGCGCAAGGCCGATGGCCCCCACCCCCTACCCCTCCCCTGAAGGGGAGGGGCTTATCGGGTCGGCGGCGGTGGCGCTTGTGGGCCTGATGGCGCGCGTCGCGGGGTGGCGGCCGGGCGAGGTCTGGGCGGCGACGCCGGCCGATGTCCGCGCGGTGCTGGCGGGGTGGGGCGACCGCGCGGAGGAGCCCTGTTTCGACGGCGCGGCGCTGGCGGCGATGATGGAGAGATTTCCCGATGGATGAGGTGAACGAAATGGTCGTCGCGGTGCGCGCCGATACCGGGGCGTTCCGGCGCGACATCGCGGCGCTGCGCGCCGAGCTGGGCGGGCCGCTGGTCGTCGAAGCCGATCGGGCGGGGCGTGCGATCGAGCGGGCGCTGTCGCGCGCGATCGTCAGCGGCAAGCTGGGGTTCGAGGATCTGAAGCGGCTCGCGCTGTCGGTGATGGCCGATATTGCGCGCGCGGCGATTGCGAACGGTATTGGTGCCGTAGGGGGCGGATCGGGTGGCGGGGGATTGCTGTCGCTCGGCGCCTCGATCGCGGCGGCGCTGTTCGGCGCGCCGGGCCGCGCGACCGGCGGGCCGGTGAGCGCGGGGCGCGCCTATCGCGTCGGCGAGCGCGGGCCCGAACTGTTCGTGCCGACCGCGAGCGGGCGGATCGAGGCGGCGGGCGGAGGTGTGCGCAACATCGCGATCACGGTGAACGTGCGGGGCGAGGCGGGCAGCGAGCCGCAGCGGCTGGCGCAGACGGGGCGGCAGCTGGCGCGCGCGGTGCGGCGCGCGGTGGCGGCAGGCGAGGAGTAGGAGCGGGGGTATGGTGGAGGTGCTGGACTGTGGGCGAGATGCTGCGGCTCCCCTCCCGCAGGCGGGAGGGGTTGGGGGTGGGCCTGAGGCGTTGGGTCGGCCCACCCCGCTGCGACTAGCGAGCGAGCTCGCAAGTCTCGCCGCCCCTCCCGCCTGCGGGAGGGGAGGGGGTTTGTGATGGGCTGGGCGCTGGTGGCGGCCGAGCCGCATCATCGGAAAGGCTGGCTCAAGCGGTTCGACCCGCGCTTCTGGACGGTCGATTTCGCGCGGCCGATGATGGCGAGCGTGACGAGTGAGCTGCCGGGCGCGCTGCGCGTCGAGGCGGTCTTTTACCGGAAGCAGGACCTGGCGGGGCTGATCTGGGAGAGCGAGGACCGGTGGGATCATCCGCTGCTCGCCTATGAGACGAAGCGCGATTTCCGGCACACGCAGCTGAGGTTCCGGTGGCGGTCGGGCGGGGTGAAGCCGCTCGACGCGCTGCACGGCCCGACGCTGACGATCGAGGGGCGCGACGCGGCGGGCAGCCCGCGCGCCTGGTATGTGCGGTTGTGGAATTATGCCGTGGGGACGGCGGAAGATGCCGTCGTCACGCTCGATTTCGATGCGCTCGACGGCGGGTTTCTGTTGCCCGGCGAGGCCGACCGGGTGTGGGCGGGCGATATCGACCGGATGTTCATTTCGCTGGTCCCGCCGGACTATGACGGCGGCGACGGCGCGCTGCCGGCGCCGGTGGAGGGCTGGGCCGAGATGAGCGCGATCGCCTGTTCGGGGTCGGGATCGGTGCTGGCGATCGGCGATGTGGTGATGCCCGAGCACGGCCTTGGGATCGCGGGCGGCTATGACGACAGCTATCATCTGACGCCGGCGCGGCTGGTGCGGCAGATGGTGCAGCTCGGCTATCGCGGCGATGTCGTCCATTATGTCGGGATGAGCCATTATATGCGGCTCGAGGCGGCAGACGGTGCGTTTCATGCGAGCGTGGCGGGCGGGGCGCTCAATGCGCCGTGCGCGGCGTGGCACGCGGGGTTCGCGGCGGCGTGCGAAGCGGCGGGGCTGGGGGTGATCTGGTCGCTCTCCTACGAATTGTTCGATGCCTATTGCCCCGACGAATGGAAGCAGCGCGCGAGCGACGGGTCGCCGGCGCTCACCGGATGGGAGCCGCCATCGACCTTGCTCTCGCCCGCGAATGGCGAGGCGATGGGGTATTTGCAGGCGGTCGCCCGCGCCTTCGTCGCGATCGGCGCGGCGGCCGGACTCGCGCCGAAATTCCAGGTCGGCGAGCCGTGGTGGTGGATCGCGGGCGAAGGGCGGATCTGCGCCTATGACGCCGCGACTACGGCGGCGCTGGGCAGCGCGAGCGTGCCGATCGCCGACGTGCGGGCGGCGCTGGACGCGCCGCAGCTGGCGATGCTCGATGCGCTGGGGGCGCTGCTCGCGGGATCGACCGCGGCGCTGCTCGCAGCCGCGCGCGATGCGGCCGGGGCGGCGGGATTGATGAGCCACCTGCTCGTCTATCTGCCGACGGTGCTCGATCCCGCCGCGCCCGCGCTGCGGCGTGCCAATGTGCCGCTGGGGTGGGCGGCGCCGGCCTTCGACGTGCTCCAGCTCGAGGATTATGACTGGGTGACCGGCGGGCGCGGGGCGGAGACGGCGCGCGCGCGGGCGGCGATGGCGGTGAGACTCGGCTATCCGATTGAAGAGCAGCATTATTTTTCGGGCTTCGTGCTGTTGCCTGAGCAGCGCGCCGGGTGGGCGGCGATCGCCGATGCCGCTCGGGCGGCACAGCGCGCAGGGGTGGCGCACACCTTTGTCTGGGCGCTGCCGCAGGTGGCGCGCGACGGGTTCGTGGCCTTTGACGGGGAGGATGATGTGCAGGCTTTCGATGCGGTGGATTTTCCGCTCGCGATCGGGCGCGAGGCGGTGGTCGCGACCGAATTTTCGACCCAGATCGTGAGCTCGCCATCGGGGCACGAGCAGCGGGCGAGCGAATGGGCCGAGGCGCGGATGCGTTATGACGCGGGACCGGGGATAAGGTCCGAGGCCGATGTGCGCCTGCTGGCCGATTTCTTCCGCGCGCGGCGCGGCGCGGCGCGGGCGTTTCGCTTTCGCGATCCCTTCGACAGCAGTTCGGCGTCGGACGGCGGTCTGCCCGCGGCGGACGATCAACTGCTCGGTCTGGGCGACGGGGTGCGGCGGGAGTTCGCGCTGGTGAAGCATTATGGCGCGGGCGACGCCGGGCAGGCTCGCCCGATCCGGCTGCCGGTCGAAGGGAGCGTGCGCGTATCGGTCGACGGGATCGAGACGGCGGCGTTTCTGGTCACGGACGACGGCGCGATATTGCTCGACGCCGCGCCGGCGGCAGGGATCGCGGTGCGTGCAGGATTCCTGTTCGACGTGCCGGTGCGCTTTGCCGAGGACCGGCTGGAGGCGAGCCGCGCGACCTTCCTCGCGGGCGAGCTGGCGAGCGTGCCGCTGGTCGAGGTGCGGGCGCCGCAAGGGGGTTCGGCATGACGCTGATGGCGGCGCCCGGCTGGCTGCGCGAGGAAGTGGTGACGCTCGCGTGGTGCTGGCGGCTGGCGCGGCGCGACGGGGTCGCGATCGGTTTTACTTCGCACGACCGGGATCTGGTGATCGACGGGTTGGCGTATCGCGCGGCGCCGGGAATGAAACCCTCGGCAATCGAGACGAGCGATAGCCTCGACGTCGCGACGATGGACCTGGAGGGCGCGATTGCGAGCGATGCGATCGCCGCACGCGACCTGGAAGCGGGGCGATGGGACGGGGCCGAGCTCGAGCTGTTCGTGACCGACTGGACCGCGCCCGAGGCCGCGCCGGTGACGGTCGCGCGCGGATCATTAGGCGCAATCGAGCAGCGCGGGGCCGCCTTTGCCGCCGAGTTGCAGGGCGTGACGCGGCTGCTCGACCGGCCGGTGTGTCCGGCGACTTCGCCCTCGTGCCGCGCGATGCTGGGCGATCGTGCGTGCCGCATCGATCTGGCGCCGCGCACGCATGTCCGGCGCGTCGTGGCCGTGGAGGGGCGCGTGGTGACGCTCGACGCGGCGCTGGACGGGATGGCGTTCGGCAGCTTGTCGTGGATCGAGGGCGCCAATTGCGGCCTGGAAAGCCCGGTGATTTCCGCCGACGGAGCCAGGCTTCACCTCGCCGAGGCGCCGGCGTTCGCGCCCTCGGGTCCGGTGCGCGTGCGGCTGGTCGAGGGATGCGACAAGCAGCTTGCGACCTGCCGCGACCGTTTTGCCAATGCGATCAATTTCCGCGGTGAGGCGCATCTGCCGGGCAACGACCTGTTGACGCGCTATCCTGGTGGCTGATTGCGGCGCGGCCGCCTTTCGCGCGGCGCGCGCGATGGTGGGGGCCCGGTTCCGCCCGCAGGGGAAAGATCCGGCGACGGGGCTCGACTGCGTCGGGTTGGTCTGGGCGGCCTATGCGGCGGCGGGACGGCGGCTGGCGCGGCCGGCGGCCTATCCGCTGCGCGGCTGGTGCCTCGATCGGATCGAGGGCGCGCTCGCGGCGGCGGGTTTCGTTCGCGCTAGCGATGCGGTGCGTCCCGGCGATGTCGCGCTGATCGCGCATCCGGCGCGGCAATATCATCTGGGCCTGATCGGGCCCGAGACTTTCATCCATGCCCATGCGGGGCTGCGGCGGGTGGTGGAGACGCCGCTGGATGACGGATTGCGGGATGCGGTGCGCTGGCGATTGCCGCTGTGCCCACCCCGCTGCGACTAGGGCGCGAGCGCCCAAGTCTCGCTGCCCCTCCCGCTTGCGGGAGGGGGATTTTCGGGGAGCAAATTGATGGCGACGTTGGTGCTGACGGTAGTGGGCGGGATTGTCGGAGGCCCGGTGGGCGCCGCGATCGGCGCGGCGGTCGGGCAGCAGGTCGACGCCCAGATCTTCAAGCCCAAGGGGCGCGAGGGGCCGCGGCTCGTCGATTTGAAGGTTCAGGCGTCGACCTATGGGCAACAGATTCCGCAATTGTTCGGGACGATGCGCGTCGCGGGCAGCGTGATCTGGGCGACCGACCTGATCGAGCGGCGGACGAAGCGCGGCGGCGGCAAGGGACGGCCCTCGACGACCGAATATAGCTATGCCGTGTCGCTGGCGATCGCGTTGTCGTCGCGCCCCGTCCGCGCGATCAGGCGCATCTGGGCCGACGGCAATCTGCTGCGCGGGACGAGCGGCAGTTTTCGGGAGCGCTGCACCTTCCGCTGGTATGACGGGAGCGAGGATCAGGCGGCCGATCCGTTGATCGCGTCGGCGCTGGGGATCGCGTCGGCGAGCGCGTTTCGCGGTCTCGCCTATGCGGTCTTCGAGGAACTCGAACTAGGGGCGTTCGGGAACCGGATTCCGTCGCTCACCTTCGAGGTCGAGGCCGATGCGGGCAGCGTCGATGCCGGGTCGATCGGCGACGCGTTGCTCGGCGGCGCGGGGCGCTGCCGGGGCGCTTGGCCCTTTTCGGGCTATGCGGCGTCGGGTGATCGGACGCGCGATGCGCTGGCGCCGCTGTTCGACGCCGACGGCATTCGGCTGGCGAGCGGGCCCGAGGGATGGCGGCTGGCGCCCGCCGCGGAAACGGGCGCGGTGCCGGTGCTGGGCGATTTTTGCGAAGCGCGGCGGAGCGATGTCGCGGGCGATCGCGCCGAGCGGCGGCGCGCGCCTTTGTCGTCGCTGCCGGGAACGATCCGCCTGCGCCATTATGAGCCGGAGCGGGATTTCCAGCTCGGCCAGCAGACGAGCCTGGTCGCGGGTGGCGGCGCGCGCGAGGAGCGGATCGACCTGCCCGCGGTGCTGCCGGCGACGTCGGCGCGGGCGCTGGCGCAGCGGCTGGCTTCCGCCGCGGCGGACGAGCGCGAGACGTCGGTGCGGCACGCCGACCTTGCCGCGCTGGCGCTGACCGTCGGAGCGGTCGTGGCCGGCGCCGACGGGAGCCGCTGGCGGCTGGCAGGGCGGACGGTGCGTGGCAACGACATCTCGCTCGAACTGCGGCGTTATCAGCCGCTTCCCGCCGCCGAGCTTCCCGCGGCGCCCGGCGCTCCCGTCGGTGTGCCCGACTGGCCCGACGCGGCCGGCATGGTCCAGCTGTTCGACCTGCCCAATTTGGGCAGCCCCGCGGCTTCGGCGCCGCGGATATTGATTGCCGCCGCGGGCAGCAACGACGGCTGGCGTGGCGCCGATTGCTGGTTCGTTCCGTCGACCGGGGCCGAGCCGATCCCGATCGGATCGGTGCGCCCGGCGGCGGCGCTTGGCCTGCTTGCGGAGCGTTGGCGGCGGGGAGCGACAGCCTTTTCGATCTTTCCGGCACCGTGATGGTCGAACTGGTCAATCCATCGATGACGCTCGAATCGGTCGATGACGCCGCGCTGCTGAGCGGCGCGAACCGGGCGATGGTGGGCGGGGAATTGCTGCAATTCGGCGAAGCCGAGATCGCGGGACCGGGGGTGTGGCGCTTGTCGCGCCTGCTTCGCGGGCGTGCCGGGACCGCAAGCGCGACGATCCATCCGGCGGGCGAGCCGTTCGTCCTGCTCGACGATCCGGCGCTGCTGATGCTGACTGGCGATCTTGCCGCGATGACGGCGGGCGGCGGGGCGACGCTTCAGTGGGCGCCGCGGAACGGCACCGCGCTGACCGAGACCGGCATCGCGGCGGCCGGGCAGGCGCTGCGGCCGCTTTCGCCGGTGCATGGGCATATCCGTCCCGATGGCGCGGGCGGCGTGACGATCGGATGGACGCGACGAAGCCGCATCGACGCCGGCTGGCGCGACCATGTCGACCAGCCGCTGGGCGAAACCCGCGAAATGTGGCGCGTTTCGCTGGTGCCGCCGGCCCCGGGTATCGGACCATGGGAGCCGGTGTCGCCCGTGCTGAATATCGGCGCGGGCGAACTCGCCGCGCTGGCGCCGGGGCACGTGCTGGAAATTCGCCAGACTGGCGATTTTTCGCGGTCGCCGCCGCTTTTCCTGGCTTTGACATAAGGACTGATCATGACCGACATGCCGATCACGCCGCGCTTTGCGTTGCCGTTACTTGCCGTTGCGCAAGCGCAAAAGGAGGTGACGCACAATGAGGCGCTCACTTTGCTCGATGCGCTTGTCCACGCGGCGATCGAAGCGGGGCCGCTTGCAGCGCCGCCGGCGAATCCCGCGATCGGACAATGCTGGATCGTCGATACCGCTGCGGCCGGGGCCTGGGCCGGAGAGAGCAATGCGATCGCCATCTGGACCGCAGGAGGCTGGAGATTCGCCGCGCCGCGCGCCGGGGTGCAGGTAACCCGTCTCGCCGATGGCGCGCGGCTGAGATTCGACGGCAGCGAGTGGACGGCGCCAGCGACGGTCAGCGCGCCCACGGGCGGGACGACGGTCGATTCCGAAGCGCGTGACGCGATTACGGCACTGATCCTCAACCTCGCTGCGCAGGGCATTCTGATTTCAGGCTGAATTTGCGTTCGTTGGCGAACAAAGTGCGACTTTTTGGCAACAGATTGACGATTTGTTCACTTGCACGGAACCAAAGCGGCGAGTAGGACGTCTGCCGAGACGTATATCTCAAATTGAAAGGGGAATTACTATGAGGAAGCTTGCCGTCGCTGTGGCGTTGGCCTCCACCACCCTGGCGTCGCCGGTTCTTGCGCGCGACAACTCCTGGTATGTTGGTGTTGGTGCCGGCGCAATGCTCGTCGAGGACCTGGACCTCGATATCGGCACCTTCAACAATGCCGGTTCGCTCGATCATCGTGCTGGCTATGATGTCGAAGGCACCGTCGGTTACGATTTCGGCGGTTTCCGCGCGGAAGTCGAAGTCGGTTTCCGTGAAGCCGACATCAAGTCGGGCCGTTTCACGACCCCCGGCATTCCGACCACCCCGGGTGGCGCTGGCACCTTTACCGGTAACACCGACCTGAACGGCGATTCGAACGCGCTCAGCTTCATGGTCAACGGCCTGCTCGACTTCGGTGACGACGACGGCCTTCAGGGCTTTGTCGGCGGCGGCGCCGGTGTCGCCCGCGTTTCGGTCGAACCCGTTTTTGCCGGTCCGTTCCTCGACGATTCGGACACGGGCTTTGCCTGGCAGGCGATCGCGGGCGTCCGCGCTCCGCTGAGCGACAACATCGACGTTGGCCTGAAGTATCGCTTCTTCAACGCCGACAATCTGGATCTGGTCGATCAGACGGGGCGCGACGTTTCGACGCGCTTCCGTTCGCACTCGATCCTCGGCACGCTGACGTTCAACTTCGGTGGCGCTCCGGAGCCGGTGGCACCCCCGCCGCCCCCGCCGCCTCCGCCGCCTCCGCCGCCTCCGCCGCCTCCGCCGCCGCCGCCGGTCGTGGAATGCGCACCTGGGCCGTACATTGTGTATTTCGACTGGGATCAGTCGAACATCACGCCGGAAGCGGCTTCGACGCTCGACAACGCGATCAGCGCCTACAACCGTGGTTGCACGGGTACGCAGGTCATGCTCGCCGGTCACGCCGACCGTTCGGGTTCGGCCACGTACAACGTCGGCCTGTCGAACCGCCGCAACGACGCGGTTCGCAGCTACCTGACCGCTCGTGGCATCTCGGATGGCTCGATCAGCGCGCAGGGCTTCGGCGAAACCCGCCCGGCCGTTGCGACCGCCGACGGCGTCCGCAACGACCAGAACCGTCGCGTGGAAATCACTTACGGTCCGAACTCGGGCATGTAAGACCGGTTTCCATCCCCGACGGGGACTGGAAGAAAAGAGGGGCGGTGCCGAAAGGCGCCGCCCTTTTTTATGCGATTTTGCGCGAGGGTGTTCGAAGTCCTTTCTCGATTTTCCTTGCTTGTCCGATATTCTGATATATCGTTACATAGAGGGTGCGGGCCGATCCCGCGCCCTCGATGCGGGGGCGGGGCGCCCATCGATTGCGGCGCTCGCTCCCCAAGCGGGAGAGAGACGATGCGCAGACGCCGCAGCATGTTCCATCGCAGCATTTTTCGCGCCGACCCCAATGGCGATCCCGACATCAACACCACGCCGTTGATCGACGTCATGCTGGTGATGCTGGTAATGTTCATCATCACCATTCCGCCGCCGACGCACAGCGTCGACGTGATGCTGTCGAATGGCGAAGTCCTCCCCGGGGAAATACTCGACCAAAATCGGGTCACAATCGATAGGCGCGACGTGATCCGCTGGAACGACGAAGCGATCGACATCGCCGAACTGGGCGTTCTGGTAAAGCAGGCGTCGGAGCGCGCCGAGCCGGCGGCGATCCTGCTCGAACCCGATGCGCGGGCGCGTTATCTGCGCGTCGATGAGGCAATCGGAGCGATCCGGCGCAACGGCGGGACCAAGCTCGCCTTTCCAGGTATCGAGAATTACGCCGGGCTGATCTGAGATCGGGGCGCCACGTCGCCGATCAGGCGGCGGGGGCCGTTCCCGGGCGGAGGTGGCGCATCATATAGACGACATAATCGGCCTTGCCGAGCGGGACGCCCATGTGGCGCAGGATCGCATAGGCCGCAATGCGGTGGAAGTAGAATTGCGGCTGCGCCCAGTCGCGGACATAGTCGCCGGCGCTGAGGTCGAAGATCATGCCGTTCGGCAGGTCGAAGCTCACTGCCCGCTCCATGTCGCCGCCGAGCGCGGCGCGATCGACGCCATCGAGGACTGCCAGCGTCGCAGCGATTTGCTCCTGCATTCCGGCGAAGTCGGTCGCATCTTCGGGAAGTTCGGGAATCGCGATGCCTCCGAGGCGGCTCAGGGGTTGCAGCGCCTGAATGCAGGTGAACCGGATCTGCGAGGCGAGTGGAAACATGTCGGGAGCGAGCCGCGCGACCGAGAACTGCAACTCCCCGATGCCGTTATCCGCGCCCCACGCGCTTGCCTTCGACAATTCGCCCGACAAAGCCTTCAGGCCGTTTTGATAGGCCGGTACGGTCAGGTCATAGAGCATCGTCATTTCCTTCGATCTGGTCAGGCGGCGGCGAGATTGTCCTGAAACTGGAGCCGCGCGAGGCGGGCATAGAGGCCGTCGGCGGCGACGAGTTCGTCATGTTTGCCTTCTTCGACGATGCGGCCGTCGTCCATTACGATGATGCGGTCGGCGGCGCGCACCGTCGCGAGGCGGTGCGCGATGACGATCGTCGTGCGGTCCGTCATCAGCGTTTCGAGCGCATCCTGCACGAGCTTTTCGGATTCGGCGTCGAGCGCCGAGGTCGCTTCGTCGAGCAGCAGCAGCGGCGCGCGGCGGAGCAGCGCGCGCGCAATCGCGACGCGCTGGCGCTGGCCGCCAGAGAGACGGGCGCCACCTTCGCCCATGAAAGTGTCGAGGCCTTGCGGGAGCTTGCGCAGAAATTCCTCGGCATTGGCGGCGCGTGCGGCCGCCCAGAGCTCGTCATCGGTCGCACTCCAGTTGCCGTAGCGCAGATTATCTCGCGCCGAGGCGGCGAAGATCACCGTTTCCTGCGGCACCATTGCGATGCGCGCGCGGATGTCGGCGGGATCGGCCTCGGTAAGCGGGACGCCGTCGAGAAGAATCTGTCCCGCCTGCGGGTCATAAAAGCGTTCGGCGAGCTGGAAGAGCGTCGACTTGCCGGCGCCCGAGGGGCCGACGATCGCGACCGTCTCGCGCGGGCGGATCGCGAGGCTGAAGTCGTGGAGCGCCGGCGCATCGGGGCGGGTCGGATAGTGGAATTCGACGTCCGCATATTCGAGCGTTCCGAGCGGCGGTTCGGGGAACGGCCGCGGCTTCGCGGGCGGAGCGATCGTCGCTTCGGCGTTCAGCAACTCGCTCAATCGCTCGGCGGCGCCGGCGGCGCGGAGCAGGTCGCCATAGACTTCGGTGAGCGCGCCGAACGCTCCCGCGACGAGCCCGCCGGTGAGGACGAAGGCGGCGATCGTGCCGCCGGTGATCGTGCCTTGCGCAACGCCTTCGGCGCCGTACCAGAGCAGCGTCGTGATCGCGCCGAACAGCAGGCCGATCACCGTCGCGGTGATGATCGCACGAAGGCGGATGCGGCGCTTCGCGGTCGCGAAATTGGCTTCGACCGCGACCGAGAAACGCTCGGCTTCGCGTGTTTCCTGACCAAAGGCCTGAACGATCTTCATCGCTCCCATCTGTTCGGCGGTGGTCGCGCCGATGTCGGCGACGCGGTCCTGGCTGGTCCGCGAAACTTTCTGGAGCCGTCGGCCGAGCAGCACGATCGGCAGGATGATCACCGGAATGCCGAGCAATATGCCCGCGGTGAGCTTTGGCGACAGGCTGAACAGATAGATGACGCCGCCGATACCCATCACCATGTTGCGCAGCGCCACCGAGACGGTCGTCCCGACGACCTGCTCGATGATCGCGGTATCCGAGGTCATGCGCGAGGCGATTTCGGACGGACGGTTTTCCTCGAAGAAGCCGGGGGCGAGGCGCAGCAGGTTGCGCTGGACCGCCTGGCGGATGTCGGCGACGGTGCGTTCGCCGAGCCAGCTGACGAAATAGAAGCGCAGCGCGGTAGCGAGGGCGAGCGCGACGCAGATCGCATAAAAGAGGCGGAAATGCGGTGCGACGTCGCCGCCGCCGGCGATGAAGCCGCTGTCGATCATTTCCTTGAATTGATAGGGGATTGCGAGCGTCGCAAGCGCGGCGACCCCGAGCGCGATTGCGGCGACGATCAATTGCAGCGGATAGCGGCTGGCATGTTGCCACACCATGCGCAGGCTGCCGAGCTTGCGGCGGGGTTCGGCTGGTGCGTTCGCGGCGGAAGGATCGGACTGGCTGACCATCGCACCGGCCCTAGCAGCGGCGGGGACCGCGCTCAACGACGCAGAATGGCGCCGCGCTTCAAAGGGCGTGAAGCATCGCAAAATGATGCGTTGCACAATGACGATGATTGCCTAGAGTGTGAAGCATCAGGGCGCCGGAAGAGTGCCCATATGGACGCAAGGAATATCAATTGATGCTGTACCACGCCTTTGACATGCAGAAAAACTGGCTCGCGGGGGCGAGCGCGCTTGCCACGGCGGGCGCGCAGGTGATGCAGCATCCGGCCAATCCGCTCGGCTATTTCGGCGGCAGCCCGATGTTCGCCTCGGCGCTCGAAGTCTTCGCGCATGCGGCGGCGCCGCGCGGCAAGCCGGGGTTCGAACTTTACGATACGGTCGTCGATGGCGAAACGGTGCGCGTGGCCGAAGCGATCGAGGCGCGCAAGCCCTTCGGCCAGCTCAAGCATTTCAAGCATAAGGGCGCGAAAGGCGCGCCCAAGCTGCTGATCGTCGCGCCGATGTCGGGCCATTATGCGACGCTGCTGCGCGGGACGGTCGAGCGGATGCTGCCCGGGCACGACGTATGGATCACCGACTGGCGCGACGCACGCAACGTGCCGCTGGAGGCGGGCAAGTTCGACCTCGACGATTATGTCGACTATCTGATCGGCTGGCTCGAGCATATCGGTCCGGGCGCGCATGTGCTGGCGGTGTGCCAGCCGTCGGTGCCGAGCCTTGCCGCCGCGGCGATCATGGCGGCGGCGGGGCACAAATGCCGGCCGAAGACGCTGACGATGATGGGCGGGCCGATCGACACGCGCAAGGCGCCGACCGCGGTGAATCAGCATGCGACGACGCGGCCCTATGCCTGGTTCCAGGAGAATGTCATCGCGACCGTGCCGGCCTATTATCCGGGCGCCGGCCGCCGCGTCTATCCGGGCTTCCTGCAGCTTGCGGGCTTCATGTCGATGAACCTCGGCAATCACATGATGAGCCATTGGGAGATGTTCAAGCATCTGGTCGAGGGCGACGGCGAAGGCGCCGACAAGACCAAGGAATTCTACGACGAATATCGCGCGGTGTGCGACATGACCGCCGAATTCTATCTGCAGACGGTCGATGTCGTGTTCCAGCGCCACCTGCTGCCAAAGGGCGAGATGACGCACCGCGGTCAAATAGTCGACGTCGGCGCGATCGAGGACATTGCGATCCTCGCGATCGAGGGCGAGCGCGACGATATTTCGGGGATCGGCCAGACCAAGGCGGCGCTGACGCTCGCGAAGGCGCTGTCCGCGGCGCAGAAGAAATATCTGATGGCGAAGGGTGTCGGGCATTACGGCATCTTCAACGGCCGCAAATGGCGCGAGGAGATCGCGCCGGTTGTGGAGAAATGGATCCAGACGCACGGCGGGTAGCGGCCATTAGCGACCGGTAGCGGACATTGATCCTCCCAGTCGCGCAGCGATGGGGAGGGGGACCGCGCCCGCAGGGCGTGGTGGAGGGGCCGTGACGGCGCGTCATAGCCCCTCCGTCAGCCCTTCGGGCTGCCACCTCCCCATCGCTTCGCGACAGGGAGGAGTTTAGGGCAGCTCTCCACCCCCAAGCAGGTATTTCGCCTGAGGCTCAATGCCAGGGTGAAATCCGCACGCCCCAATAGACGATGTAGAGCAGCCCTGCCCAGATCAGCAGGACGAACGCCATGCCGGCGCGGCTCGATGGGCGCTCGCTTGCGGTTTCGGCGGCGGCGTGGAGTTCGGCCCAGAGCGGAGCGGGGATCGATCGCCGGACGATGAGCAGGCCGAGCGGGACGATGACGAGATCGTCGAGCCAACCGAGCACCGGAATGAAGTCGGGGATGAGGTCGATTGGCGACAGCGCATAGGCGGCGACCGCGACCGCGAGGATGCGCGCGAACCATGGCACGCGCGGGTCGCGCGCCGCGAGCCAGGCGGCCTGCGCCTCGACCGCGAGACGGTGGCCGAGATCGCCGATGCGTTCGGAAAGGGATTTGCCGGTCATGGCGATCTACACTAGCCTTTCCATATGGCTATCCAACTGAAAAGCGCGCGCGTCGAGCGCTGGGCGGTTGCCGGCGAGTTCGTCATCAGCCGCGGCGCCAAGACGCATGTCGACGTCGTCGTCGCCGAAATCGAGGGCGAAGGCGCGGGCGGGCGCGGCGAGGGCACACCCGTCTATTATCTCGGCGAGGATGCGGCGGGATGCCGCGACCAGATATTGCTCGCCGCGCCGCATATCGCCGAGCTGGATGCCGCCAGCGCGCGCGCCGCGGTGCAGGAGCTGATGGCGCCGGGCGCGGCGCGCAACGCGCTCGATTGCGCGCTATGGGATCTGGAAGCGCGGCAGCGCGGACTCCGGCTCTGGCAGCTTGCTGGCTGCGACGGGGCGCCGACCGCACGGGTCACGGCCTATACGATCTCGCTCGGCACGCCGGGCGCGATGGCCGAACAGGCGGCGACGGCGGCGGCCGACGGCTATCGGCTGCTCAAGATCAAGCTGACCGGCGAGGATGATCGCTTGCGGGTTGCCGGCGTGCGCAAGGGTGCGCCCGAGGCGCGGCTGATCGTCGATGCGAACGAAAGCTGGGGCGGGATCGACATATTGAGCGAGGCCGAGGCGCTCGCCGACATGGGGGTCGAGATGATCGAGCAGCCGGTGCCGGTGGGCGCCGACGCGCTGCTCGATCCAGTTTACGCGCCGCTGCCCTTTGTCGCCGACGAAAGCTGCCAGACTGCCGCCGACGTCGCGCGGATCGGTCCCTTTTATGACGGGGTCAACATCAAGCTCGACAAGGCGGGCGGGCTGACCGAAGCGCTCAGGATCGCCGACGCCGCCGACGCGGCGGGGTTGTCGATCATGGTCGGGTGCATGCTGTCGACCAGCCTCGCGATCGCGCCGGCGTTCGTGCTCGCGCAGCGCGCGCGCTGGGTCGATCTCGACGGTCCCGCGCTGCTCGCGCGCGACCGCGAGGGCGGGTTCGAGTTTCGCGAGGGACGGATCGGACCGCCCCTCTAGCCCGCGAAGGCGAGCGCCGCTGAAGAGGCTGCGCAAGGCCGATGACGGCCCCCGCCTTCGCGGGGGCGACGCCTTTAAAGCGCCACGGTGGCGTGCTGGCCGAGTTCACTTTTCTTCATCGTCATGCCGGTGGCGAGCTTGAACATGCCCTTGACGCTTGGGTCGGCGGTCCAGATTTCGGCGTCGTCGAGGTCGAAACGCAGCAGGACGAGCTTGGGATCGTCCTTGCCGTCCGGATACCAGGCCGCGATGCTGTTGTTCCACAATTTGTCGAGCACCGCGCGATCATTCTCCCGCACCAGCGTTCCCGAAATGCAGGCGAACAGGTCGTGGCCTTTCGAGGCGAATTGCGCCATCGCCGGACCACCCGCCGCGAGGCGGTTATCGGTCGCAGTGAAGAACCAGAAGGCCCCGTGAGCATCCTTGTCGAGCTGTGCGTTCATCGGGATATGATGCTCGCGTTCGCCGGTCGCGCCGACCATGAGATAGGGGCTGGCGGCGAGGGCTTTCCAGAACTGCTTCTTGATGTCGTCGCTCATGGGAACGGCTCCTTTCGTTCCCCCCCTTGATGACCGATCAACGCCGCAGATGGCCGGTCGTTGCCCGGTTCAGCGCGGCCGCGGCTCCGCATAGCTGACGACTTCATATTCGATGCCGTCGGGATCGAGGAAATAGAAGCGGCGGCCGGGTTCATAGTCGCCATGGCTGAACGGGGTGAGCCCGACCGCCTTCACGCGCATCTCGATCGTGTCGAGATCGTCGACCTGCACCCCGACATGATTGAGCGGTTCGCCCTTGGGATAGCGTATATCCCCCTGCTCGCCGTCGGGACCGGTGTAGAGCGCGACATAGGCGGCTTCGCTGCCGAGGTGAATCGTGCGCCCGCCATCGCGTGCGGGGCCGCGCCAACGTTCGTGCCAGCCGAAGATCGCCGACAGGATGCCGGCGGTGCGGTCGGGATCGCTGACGGTCAGATTCACATGCTCGATGAAGGGATGCGTCACGAAAAAGCTCCTGATTCGGGTTGACGCAGCGGCTTATGAAAGCTCAAGTGAGGTTTAGATCAAGCGAAAAGCGAGGAGTGCGTGTCATGCACCGGACCGACCTGATCGCCATCGGCGAACTCGCCGCGCGCACCGGCGTCGCGGTGTCGGCGATCCGCTTTTACGAGGCGAGGGGACTGATCGAGGCGCTGCGCACCGGCGGCGGGCAACGTCGCTTCCTGCGGGCCGACATTCGCCGCGTCTCCTTCATCCTCATCGCGCAGCAGATGGGGCTGAGCCTCGAGGAAATCGGCGACGAGCTTGGCCGATTGCCCGCGGGGCGTACGCCCAACGGCGCCGACTGGACGCGGATCAGCACCGGGCTCCGCGCGCGAATCGACGCGCAGATCGCGGCGCTGACGCGAACGCGCGGGCTGCTCGACCAGTGCATCGGCTGCGGTTGCCTGTCGCTCAAGAAATGCGGGCTCTACAATCGCGAGGACAAGGCCGCGCAGCGCGGCGCCGGGCCGCGTTACGTGATCGGCGACCGGGCCGGGGAGATTGCGGAGATCGGCTGACGACATAGCGGTGGGGGGCAGCCATTCCCTACCTTCGTCATTCCCGCGAAAGCGGGAACCCAGTGTGGGATCAGCCTACGCGCGTTCTGGGTCCCCGCTTTCGCGGGGATGACGATGTAAGAGGCCCGCAATCGGTTGATTTCAGCCCCTCGTTATCCCGGACTTGATCCGGGATCCACTCTTTCCACGCTGCGTGAATGGACCTCGGATCAAGTCCGGGGTGACGATGTAGGATAGGTCCGTAATCGGTCGATACCCGCCACTCAGGCTGCGCTTAGCGTCTCGATCTCGGGCGCGCCCGCAAGGCACGGGCCGAGTTTTGCGCCGAGGGTGCGGAAGTGGTCCGAGGCGCGGTGCGCTTCGACGGCGGTTTCGTCGTCATAACATTCCATGACCTTGTAGACGCCCGCCTCCGCGGCGCGGAACAGCTTGTAATAGCTGTTGCCGGGCTCGTTCGCGCGGACGGCGGCGGCGAGTTCGGCGAAGACGCCTTCGAAGGCCTCTTCCTTGCCGGGCTGCACGCGCAGGGTCGCGATGATGCCGATGCTGCTCATCTTCTCTCCTCTTGTAATCAGGCCCTCAGGTCGGGATCGACGGTCCAGCCTTCCTCGACCTGGATGCCAAAGCTGTTCAGGATCATCGATACCTGGGTGTATTGGCCGACGGTCATGACGAGGTCCATGCGACCCTTGTCGCCGAGCGGCGCCAGCGCGGCCCATGTCGCGTCGGTCAGGAAATGGCCGATCGTCAGTTCGTCGGTCGCGCGCAGCATCGCGCGGTCGAGGTCGTTCCAGCCTTGCCCATCGGGGCCGGCCTTGATCCGCTCGATCTCGGTTTCGGAAAGGCCGCAGTCGAGCCCCATGCGCTTGTGCTGCGTCCATTCATAGCCCGAACGGCAATTATAGCCGGTACGCAGGATGACGAGTTCGCGATTCCGCGGGCTGAGCGCGTTGCGCTTCGACAGGATATAATTGCCCCAGCCGAGAAAGGCGGTGAGCGCCTTGGGCGCATGGGCAAGGGTGCGGAAGATGTTGAGGATCTTGCCGCCCCCGACCTTGCCGCCATCGGTGGCAAGAAAGGGTTCGAGCGCGGCGCGCTGATCGGCATCGAGCCGGTCCAAGCCGACCGGCTCGATACGCGGTGCGTTCAAACGCAAATCAGAAGACCTCGAACAGGCCCGCTGCGCCCTGACCGCCGCCGATGCACATGGTGACGACGGCATATTTGACGCCGCGGCGCTTGCCCTCGATCAGCGCGTGGCCGACGCAGCGCGCGCCGGTCATGCCGAACGGGTGGCCGATCGAGATCGAGCCGCCGTTGACGTTGAGCAGCTCGTTCGGGATGCCGAGCTTGTCGCGGCAGTAGAGGACCTGCACCGCGAAGGCTTCGTTGAGTTCCCACAGGCCGATGTCGTCCATCTTGAGCTCGAAGCGTTCGAGCAGCTTGGGGATCGCGAAAACCGGGCCGATGCCCATTTCGTCGGGCTCGGTGCCCGCGACCGCCATGCCGACATAACGCCCCAGGGGCTGCAATCCCCGTTTTTCCGCGACCTTGGCTTCCATCACGACGCAGGCCGACGAGCCGTCGGCGAGCTGGCTCGCATTGCCTGCGGTGATCGTGTGGCCTTCGCCCATCACCGGCTTCAGGCTCGCGAGCCCTTCGAGCGTCGTGTCGGGACGGTTGCACTCGTCCTTGTCGGCGACGACGTCCTTGAAGCTGACTTCCTTGGTTTCCTTGTTCACCACCGCCATCGTCGCCTTGCACGCGACGATCTCGTCGTCATATTTGCCCGCGGCCTGCGCGGCGGCGGTGCGCTGCTGCGACTGGAGCGAATATTCGTCCTGCGCTTCGCGGCTGATGTTGTAACGCTTCGCGACGACCTCGGCGGTGCCGATCATCGGCATATAGGTGTCCTTGTGCATCGCGATCAGCTCGGCGTCGGTCTCGATGAACACCTTGCCGCTGCCGCTGACCTTCGAGATCGACTCGATGCCGCCGGCGACCGCGATGTCCTGCCGGTCGACGATGATCTGCTTCGCGGCGGTCGCGATCGTCATCAGGCCCGACGAGCACTGGCGGTCGATCGACATGCCGGGGACGGTGACGGGCAGGCCGGCGCGGAGTGCGACGAGGCGGCCGATGTTCATCGTCTGCGATCCCTGCTGCATCGCGGCGCCGAACAGCACGTCGTCGATCTCCCCGCCTTCGAGGCCGGCGCGCTCGACCGCGGCGCGCACGGCGTAGGCGGCCAGCGTGGGGCCTGGGGTCTGGTTGAATTCGCCGCGGTGGGCCTTGGTGATGGGCGTTCGGGCGGTGGAAACGATAACGGCGTCACGCATGATAGGGGTCCTTCTTTCTGGTTCCGGTTATCTTAACGGGGGAGGTCCGCCAGGAAAGCTATGCTTTAGACGAAGAACTGGCTGATCCATTCGGCGATCAGCGCGGGCTTTTCCTCGCCCTCGATCTCGATCGTCACTTCATTGGTCTGCTGCCACTGGCCGGGGCGTTTCTCTTCGAGCTCGAGCAGCTTCACATGGCTGCGCACGCGCTTGCCCGAGCGGACAGGGGCGAGGAAGCGGACCTTGTTGCCGCCATAGTTGACGCCCATCTTGACGCCCTCGATCTTCGGCCCATCGGTACGCGCGCCGAGCATCGGGATCAGCGACAACGTCAGGAAGCCGTGCGCGATCGTGCCGCCGAAGGGGGTGAGCCTGGCCTTTTCCTCGTCGACATGGATGAATTGATGGTCGCCCGTCGCGTCGGCGAACTTGTTGATCATCTCCTGATCGACGAGCACCCATTCGGACGTGCCGAGATGTTCGCCCACTTTGGCTTGCAGGTCCTGCGGCGTGATGGCGGCCATATGTCATCCCCTCAATTGCTGGTTCGGGGCGCGTTCTAGGCCCCTCTTGCCGCGTTGCACAAGGGCCAAGGGCTTTGGCTACGGCGCCGTAGCGTCAGCCTTCGGAGGCTTTGGGGGCTTCATCGTCACACTCTCGGCATAGGGGAGAATCATCGAGCCGTCGGGCGCCGCGGTAAAAGTCGTCTGGGTCGGATAGGCAAATTCATATCCGGCTTTCGCCATCGCTTCGAACAGGCGGATCGCGACGTCCGTGCGCGCGGCGGTGACGACGTCATAATCGTCGCTGAACACGTCGAAGATCAATTCGAAGTCGAGACTCGACGGGCCGAAGGTGACGAAGCTCGAACGGATGAACTCCTGCCCTGCCGTCTTCACCTGCTCCTCGAGCAGTGCGGGCAGGTCGCGCAGCATCGCGGGCGTCGTCTGATAGATCACCCCGATCGTGAAGGTCACCCGGCGGCGATGGAGGTGCGCGAAATTGGTGATCTCCTTCGCCAGCAGATTGGTGTTCGAGATGACGAGGAGCTCGCCGTTGACCGAGCGCAGCCGCGTGCTCTTGAGCCCGATCCGCTCGACCGTTGCGGTGCTCGTGTCATATTTGATCGTCTCGCCGACGCGGAACGGCCGGTCGAAGATGATCGAGAGCGAGGCGAAGAGGTCGGAGAAGATGCCCTGCGCCGCGAGGCCGATCGCGATGCCGCCGATGCCGAGGCCGGCGATCAGGCCGGTGACGTTGACCCCCATATTGTCGAGGATCACGATGCCCGCGATCGCGAACAGCGCGACGCTGATCAACAGGCGGATGATGCCCATCGCATTGCTGAGCGTTTCATTATGGCCTTCGGCGGCGCGGCGTCGGATCAGCCCGAGCAGGATTTCGCGTGCCCAGATCGCGACCTGCAGCACGACCGCGACGATGAAGACGAAATGGATGACCTGCATGATCATCGCGGGCGGCTGCGCATAGCCCGCGACCATGCGGATCGCGACGATCGCGAGCACGAACGACTTGGTCTTGTGGATCACGCGTCCCGCGATGTGGGTGAGCGTCAGCTCGCCCTCAGCCGACTGGGCGTGTTTCAGCGCGAAGCGGCGGAGCATCGACAAGAGGAAATAGATGGCGAGGCCGGCGCCGATCGCCACTCCGATCTGCAGCCAGTGGCTGTTCACCCACGCGGCGCTCATGTCCCAATAGCGTTGCATATCCTCGATCGGGTTGGTCGCCGGGGCCCGGGCGGGCGCGGCTTTCGGGGCGGCGGTGGTCGCGGCGGCGATCGGGAAGAAAGTCATGCAGCGGTCCTTGGGGGTCCTCTAGAATCGGATCAGGCGGATCGAAGCAGCACCGCGGCGGCGGGCGCCTGCTCCAGATAGGTCAAAAATCCGCGCTCGTAACGCGAAAGATAGCGTGTCGCGCGTGGCAGCCTTCCGGCCATCGCCGCAAAGTCCGCGCGCTCCTGCGCCGCCGCGATCATCGCCGGATGAACATAGGCCTTGCGCGCGATCGCGGGCGTGTTGCCGAGGCGGTCGGCGACATGTTCGAGCATGGCTTTCAGCGGCGGCGGCTCGGGCGCGTCGTAAAGGAAAGCAAAGGCCTCGACGCTGGCCGACCAGGTCCGGAAATGCTTGGCGCTGAACTCCTCGCCCATCGCTTCGCGGATATAGGCGTTCACATCCTCCGACCCGACCGCGCACAGGCCGTCCGCATCCTCATATTGGAAGAGCTTCTGCCCCGGCAGATCCTGCAGTCGGCGCACCAGCGTCGACAGGCTGCGGTCGCTGATCGTCACGTCGCGTTTCGCGCCGCCCTTTGCGGCATATCGAAGGCGCAGCGTCCGGCCCGACGCCTTTGCGTGGCGCTGGCGCAGCGTCGTCGCGCCGAAGCTCTTGTTCGCGGCGACATATTCCTCGTTTCCGATACGCAGCGCGGCGAGGTCGAGCAGGCGCACGACCGCCGCGACGATGCGTTCCGCGCACAAGGTCCGCCGCGCCAGATCGTCGGCAAGGCGCGCGCGGAGCAGCGGCAGCGCGTGGCCGAAAGCGGCGCAGCGGTCATATTTGTCCGCCTCGCGCGCCGTCCGGAAGTCGGGGTGATATCGATATTGCTTGCGCCCGCGCGCGTCGTAGCCGGTCGCGAGGATATGCCCGTTCGGTGCCGGACAGAACCAGGCGTCCTCATAAGCCGGAGGCAGTGCAATCGCGTTGAGGCGGTCGATTTCGTCGCGGTCGCGGATGATCTTGCCCTTGGCATCGCGATAGCGCCAGCCGGCCCCCGAACGCTCGCGGCCGATGCCGGGCAGGCTGTCGTCGACATGGACAAGGCGGGTCGCGGCCATGCGTCCATAGCGCCCTGGCGCGCCCAATGGTTCCGGGATCAGCCGGAGTTCGCCACCGGATGGCGCGCGGGAACCTGTGCCGGGCGCGCGGTCAGCGGGCGCCATCCCGCCTCCTGCCCGCGGCGGCGCACATAGGTCGACAGCCCCATTTCGAGCGCGAGCATCATATAGATGAAGGGCTGGAAGGCGATGCCGACGAACAGCGACCCGATCATATAGACGATATGACCATGCTGGAGCGCGGTCGCGAGCGGCGCGATCCATTGCTCCTCGGCGCGCCGCGTCTTGAGGTAGCGGCGGCGGAGCTGTTCCATCCGCAGCAGCCCGACCGCGTGCAGCAACAGCCACAGCGCGAGCCCGGGATAACCCTGTTCGCCGAGCATCTCGAAATAGCTCGAATGATAGGCGCGCGAATGTTCCTCATAGACCGTCGGCTCGTCATTTTGCGGGGCGTCGGGGTCATAGCCGCTCGCCGCTCTTTCGACGCGGACATGGTTCTGGATATAGGCTTCGAAGCCGCCGCCGAAGGGATTTTCCTTCGCATATTCCCACGTCCACGCCCACACCGCGACGCGCGTCGATGCCGACTGGTCGGACTTGTGGTCGCGGATCGTCTCCATCCGCTCGGTAAAGCTTTGCGGCAGGAAGGGGATGGCGGCGACGGCCAGCAGCCCCGCACCCGCCATATAGAGGAAGCGATGCTTCACCGCGCGCAGCGACAGGACCGCGAGGATGACGAGGCAGACGAGCCCGGTGCGCGCCTGCGTGCCGACGGGGAGCAGCGCGCAGGCGAAGACCAGCGCGAAGCAGAAGAGCGACACCCGCCAGTCGGGCGGAAAGATCGTGCCATGCCTGCGATACCAGAAGATCAGCGGGATGATCGAAATGCCCACCGCCGACATGATCGACCCTTCATAGAGGCCGTAATTCTCGTTGAGCAGCAATTGCAGCGTGCCATAGCCGCCGCCGCCCGTCACGGTCTTGATTCCGCCCGCGATCGCGATCGCCGCCGCTGACAGCAGCATGACGAGGACCAGCGATTCGATGCGCAGCTTGGTCCGGAGCGTGAGCGGCAGGAAGATCGCCCAGACGAGCGCCTTCCACACCCAGCTCCATTTGTCGGCGGCTTCGACCGGGAAGTCGGCCTGGATCGTCGTCATCCAGCAATAGAGGAGCAGCGCGACCAGCAGGAATTGCCGTCCCGACCACCGGACATCCTTCTTGTCGTCGACCGCGAGCCAGCCGGTGATCGCCAGCCCGAAGACGATCAGCGAGATCGGGATCGAGTTGATGAGGAAATAGCTGAGCCGCTGCGGCGCGACGATGTCGATATAGCAAAAGCACAGCACGAACAGGAACGGCTTGCGAAAGCCGAGCCCGATGAAGGCGAAGAGAAAGGCGACAAAGGCGATGTCACGCATCGGGGCGGGCATCCGCTTCGGCGCGTTCGGCGTCGCGGCGCTGCTGCCACAGCATGCGCGGGCTCACTTCGCGGTCGAGATCGTCGCGATAGAGCAGGCGCCAGAGTGCAATCGCCATCAAGACGTGCGTCAGGCCAATGGAGAAATTGTCGACCATGTCGGCTCCCGCTACGCGATCTGGGTTGACGCCGCGTTAAGGCTTGTATGTCAGGGACATCAACGATGACCCGAATATTGCATGTCCTCGACCATAGCTTGCCCGCGCACAGCGGCTACACCTTTCGCACCCGCGCGCTGATGAAGGCGCAGCTTGCCAAGGGGTGGGAGGTCGCGGGGGTCACCGGCGTGCGCCATCCCGAACCCGGACCCGATGTCGAAACGGTCGAAGGGCTGACCTTTTACCGCACTCCGCTGATCGCGCCCATGCGCTCGCCGATCCGGGAATGGCGCGAGATCGGCGCCTTGGCGAAGCGCGTCGAGGCACTGGCGAAGGGGTGGAAGCCCGATGTGCTTCACGCCCATTCTCCCGTTCTCGACGGGCTTGCGGCGCTGCGCGCCGGCAAGAAGCTCGGTATCCCCGTCATCTATGAAATCCGCGCATTCTGGGAGGATGCAGCGGTCGGCAACGGCACCGGACGCGAGGGCAGCTTGCGTTACCGGCTGACCAAAAAGCTCGAAACCCATGCGGTAAAGGCGGCCGATGCGGTCGCGGTGATCTGCGAAGGGCTGCGCGGCGACCTGATCGCGCGCGGCATCGACGCCGACAAGATCGTCGTATCGCCGAACGGCGTCGACCTCGACCTGTTCGGCGATCCGCCGCCACGCGACGATGGGCTCGCCGAAAGTCTGGGCCTGGCCGCCGGCGATGTCGTGATCGGCTATATCGGCAGCTTCTACGACTATGAGGGGATCGACGATCTGATCGCGGCGATGCCCGCGCTGGTCGCCGCGCAGCCCGGGGCGCGGTTGCTGCTGGTCGGCGGCGGGCCCATGGAGACCGCGCTCAAGGCGCAGGCCGCGGCCTCGCCCGCCGCGGCGCAAATCCATTTCGTGGGCCGCGTCCCGCACACTGAGGTCGAGCGTTATTATTCGCTGATCGACATTCTCGCCTATCCGCGCAAGAAAATGCGCCTGACCGACCTTGTCACGCCCTTGAAACCGCTCGAGGCGATGGCGCAGGGCAAGCTGGTCGCGGCGTCCGACGTCGGCGGGCACCGCGAGCTGATCGAGGATGGCGCGACGGGGACGCTGTTCGCGCCCGATGACCCGGCCGCGATTGCCGGGGCGCTCGCTCGCCTGCTCGAAAATCGGGCGATGTGGCCCGAACGCCGGCGAACCGCACGTATTTTTGTCGAAAGCCATCGTAACTGGTCATCAAACATTTTACGTTACGAGCCGGTTTACCAGCGATTGCTGCGCGGCGCCTGAGGGCGTTCGATGATAAGTCAGGATGGCCCGGCGGGCCGATGGATTTGGGACGATATGGAAGAAGCCAGCGAGAACCGGGTCAAGGCTGCAGCAACCGAGCTGCTGCGCGCGCTCCAGCCCGCGATTCCGGCGGTGATCGGCGCCGCGGCGCTGACCTTCCTGTTCGCCGCGCTGATGCCCTTTTCATGGGTCGCCGCGATCAGCTGGAATCTTTACCTCGACCGCCTGTCCGATCTGTTCGTCCCGCCGATCGGCAATGGCGGACGGCTCGCGCTCGCGCTCGGCATGTCGGCGGTCGCCGCCGTGATCGCCGGGCTCGTCGCGCTGCTGATCGCGCGACCCGAGGCCGCCGGTCTGACCGCGCTGCGCAATCCTTTCCGCCGCGCCGCCGAAGTGGCGGAGGATGATGACGAACCCGTCCTGACGCGCCGCCGCGTCGATCTGCATCCCGACGATCCGCCGCGCCCGCCGATCCGCGCGGGCCGCGATCTGCCGGCGGGCGGGCTGGGCGCGGTCGGATCGGCCAGCATCTACGAGCCCGCCGAATTCGATCCGTGGCGCGGCGGAGCGGCGGTCGAAGCCTTCGAACAACAGGAAGACGAAGAAGCCGAAGACGAACTGGTCCTCGCCGACCTTGCTCCCGAAGAGGATTTCGGCGACGACGCGCCCTGGTTGCAACCCGCCGAAATGACCGCGCTGCCTCCTTCGCCCGATCCCGCGGATACATCGCTCGGCGCGATGGTCGCGCGGTTCGAGGCGGGGCTGGCGCGCCGGCGTCAGGATGCGGTCGCGAAGGCGGCGATCCCGGCGGCGACGGACTTAGCGGCCGAAGACGAGCCCGAGGTCGATTTCGCGCTCGAAGCCGCGCTCTCCACCCTACAGCGGATGACGCGCCAGTCGGCCGGTTAGACCATGATCGGTTTCGACTAGGATTTGTAGGGATTTCTCGGCGAATCCTTCCCCTATATGCAAAACGCCGAGTGTCCCCGCGAAGGCGGGGACCCATCTCCCGCCGGTTCAAGATGGCGCCGGCGGAAGATGGGCTCCCGCCTCCGCGGGAGCACACAGCCTATTCAGTCAAAGAGGCTCATGCTCTCGGCCAGAGCCTAATCCTCGACCGTCAATATCTCGATCCGCAACGTCTGCGGGTCGGGCCCGCATTCCACCGCGACATCGGCGACGATATGCCCGGGCAGCGTCCATTCGGCCGCCCCGAGCTTGTCCTGCAGCGCGCGCCGCGTCGCGGCCGCATCGCCCGCCGCCAGCGCGCAAGGAAAGATGTGACGCGCGCCGACGAAGCTCGCGCTCGCCCAGGGCCGGAAGGTCGAGGCGCCGGGAGAGAGGCCATGCGGCAATTCGCGCGTCAGCAGACGGCGCAGCCGCCGATGCGGACAGCCGGGACGCGGCGGCAGGGCGGGGGACCAGCGCATCATGCTTCGCTCCCCGCATCAAGGCGCCAGAAGGCACGCGTTCGGCGATCGCCCAAAGGGGCGACATGGCCGACGCGCTGGTCGGCGCGCCATTGGCTCATGAAATGCTCCACGCGGCCTATGATTGCGCGTCCCGGCGCGCGGCCCCTGCGCAGATCGCTGACGAGGCACGGATCGCGCGCCGCGGCCCGGCCGAACACGCTGGGCGGCATGGCCGATTCCTTCAGAAAGGCCTCGATCCGTTGCAACAGACTGCGCTCCATCATGTCCTCCCTGCTCGCGCTCGAAACCGGGCGACTCACCCGATAGGATATTTCCTATCTGTTGACAGTCGATTTCCTACTTGTCTAGGAAAAATCCTCTTGCTAGATACGAAATAGGAAGGACCAGCCCCGCACGATCCCATGACCGATTTCGTTCACGACCCCCGCGCCGCGCTCGATCGCCTCCTCGCCGACAAGGGCATCGATTATGCGCGCCTGTCGCAGGTGATCGGGCGCAACCCCGCCTATATCCAGCAATATATCAAGCGCGGCTCGCCGCGGCGGCTCGCGGAGCAGGACCGTGCCCGCATCGCCGCCTATCTCGGCGTGTCGGAGGCGATGCTCGGCGGGCCGGTGCAGCGCGTCGCGACCCCGGCACGCGGGCGCGGACCCGGGATGGTCCTCGTGCCGAAACTGGCGATCGGCGCATCGGCGGGCGCGGGGGCGAGCGTCGACGGCGAACCGGTCGAGGGCGAGGTCGCTTTCGATCCCAAATGGCTGCGCGACCTCGGCGCCGATCCGCGCGCGCTCAGCATCATTCGTGTCGAAGGCGATTCGATGGCGCCGACCCTCGACGACGGCGACGATATTCTGGTCGATGGCGGGGATGCCGCGGCGCGGCTGCGCGACGGCATCTATGTGCTGCGCATGGACGATGTGCTGATGGTGAAGCGTATCGCGCGCGCGCCGGGGCAGGGACGCATTTCGGTGATCAGCGACAATCCGCATTATCGCAGCTGGGACGATTTGCCGATGGCGGCGATCCAGCTGATCGGCCGCGTCGTATGGACCGGACGGCGGGTGCGTTGATCATCTTCGCCTGATGGCGAAAGCGGTACCGGTTCGCCCTCCACCCGGCCTTCCGTTTTCCGTCATCCCAGCCTTCGCCGGGATGACGATTCAAATAAGGATGATCGATCTAGCGCGGCGCCGCCATTTCGGCCTCGATCTCATGCTCGAGCACCTCGGCGCGCCGGCACTGCTCCTCATCGCCGTCGCGGCATTTCTCGACCGCCTTGTCGCGCTGGCGCGACAATTTGCCGACGCGCTCTTCGCTCTTGCGCAATTCGCGGCCGCGATTGCGGTCGGATTCGTCCTGGCTGGTCGTCGACCAGTCGGCGACCTGGCCGACGGCCTTCACCGGCGCGGTCACCACGGACTTCACCGCGCCGACACAGCCGGCGAGCAGGGGCGCGGCCAATGCCGCAACGATTACACCGCGCATTTCATTCTCCTGCCGACCGGGCGTCCCATCGCATAATCGCCTTCGTCTGAACAGAATATTGCGACGGGACGACGGCCGCTTCGGTTCATGTGTCATATCACTGAAATAAATGGTTAAATTACTATTTACCCTCTGGCTCTAGTCGGGGCGCGAACCGCGTCGCTACTTGAAGAGGATCGAATGAACGCCATCGGACATGCCTTTACGCCGGCGTCGGGCCATGCGTCCGCGATCGGCGCCGACGCGCATATGTCCGAGGTCATCGACCTGTTCCGCCGCAATCCGCAATTGCGCGCGCTCGCCGTGGTCGATGCGGGGGATCGCCCGATCGGCATCATTCGCGAACAGCGTGTGCGCGAACTGCTCTTCTGCCCCTTCTGGTTTTCACTGATGCAGAATCCGACGATCGGTGGGTCGATCGCCTCGCTGATCGAGCCTTGTGCGACCGCCGACGTCGCGCGATCGACGACCGACCTTCTGCGGGTCGCCGCGCGGTCGGCGGGGCAGCAGGAACTGATCCTGACGCGCGCGGGCCGGTTCGTCGAGACGCTCGATGGCGGCCAGCTTGCCAAGCTCGCGATGCTGCGCGAAGTCGAACTGGCGCAGGAACGCGCCACGCGCGCGACCCATATCGACGACGCCGGGCGGCGGTTTCAGCAGGACATTGCGGCGCTCGCCGCGACGCTCTCCGAAATGGCGAAGAAGGTCGAGGCGGTTGCCGGCGCGTTGTCCGAGCGCGCGCAGCAGACGGGCCGCGACGCGGTGACCGTCGCGGGAGCGACGGCGCAGACGCTCGCCGGGCTTCGGGACCTTGGCGATCGCGGCCATGCGCTGGCCGCGACGATGGTGAAGATCGTCGACGACGGGTCGCGCGCCCGCGCGGTCCGCGGCGAGGCGCACGGCAAGATCAGGCAGGCCAGCGAGCGGGCGGCGGCGCTGAAGACGGCCAGCCAGTCGATCGAGCAGATGCTCGCGCTGATCGTCGACATGGCGAGCCGCACCAACATGCTCGCGCTCAACGCCGGGATCGAGGCGGCGCGGGCGGGCGATGCCGGTCGCGGTTTCGCCGTGGTCGCATCCGAAGTGAAGACGCTTGCCGGCCAGACGCGCGTCGCGGCGGGCGACATCAGCCAATATATCGACCGGATCCGCGACATCGTCGGGCAGGTTGCGGCGGGATTCGACGAGGTCGAGAAGGCGATCGATGCGAACAACGGTTTTTCCGACGCGATCGATCGCGCGGTCGACGGGCAGAGTGCGACGACGCTGACGATCGCGAGCTATGTCGAGCAAGCGGTGTTCGCCGGGCGCGAGATCGACGCGCGCGTTCGCGAGATCGGCCATGGCGCGACCGCGGTGGGGGACGGCGCCCGGACGCTCGGCCGCTTGTCGGCGGGGCTCACCGAAGCGGCGCAGTCGCTGCACCAGCGCGCGCAGCACTTCGTCGAAGCGGTCGCCGCCGCCTGATTCCGCGCGCTTGAACAAGCGCTTGCCCGATTCCGCAACGCTGATAGGATACCGCCCGCGCCGGAGGCGTCTGAGGCCATCGGCGGGGAGGAGGGTCATCATGACGAATATCCAAAAGGGTTTGGCCGAGTTTATCGGCACGTTCTGGCTCGTTTTCGGCGGCTGCGGCAGTGCGGTCCTCGCCGCTGCCTTTCCCGAGGTCGGGATCGGATTGCTCGGCGTTGCGCTCGCTTTCGGCTTGACGGTCGTCACCATGGCCTATGCGATCGGCCATATTTCGGGCTGTCACCTCAATCCCGCGGTCACCGTCGGCTTGTGGGCCGGCGGGCGCTTCGACGCGCGCGACATTCCGCTCTATGTCGTTGCGCAAGTGCTCGGCGCGATCGTCGCGGCGTTCGTGCTCTTCTATATCGCGAGCGGCAGTCCCGCCTATGATCTCGCGACAAACGGCCTTGCCGCGAACGGCTTCGGCGAGGGATCGCCTGGCGGCTACGACATCTGGTCGGGGCTGCTGATCGAGATCGTGCTGACCGCTTTCTTCCTGTGGATCATCATGGGCTCGACCGACGGGCGCGCGCCCGCGGGCTTCGCCCCGCTGGCGATCGGCCTCGCGCTGACGCTGATCCACCTCATCTCGATCCCGGTGACCAATACCTCGGTCAACCCGGCGCGCAGCACCGGCCCCGCGCTCGTCGTCGGCGGGCTGGCGTTCAAGCAATTGTGGCTGTTCTGGGTCGCACCGATTGTTGGCGGCCTTGTCGGGGGGCTGCTCTATAAGCTGCTCGGCGCCGACAGCTTCCCGAAACCGAAAATCGAGGGCGAATAATCGTCTTTCCGGCGGGGGCAGCCGCCTCCGCCGGTCCTATTTCAGCAGATCGACCGCAAAGGCGCGGACCTCGTCCGCCATGTCGCGGCGTTCGAGCGCCACCGCCAGATTGGCCTGGATATAGCCGGCCTTCGATCCGCAATCGTAACGCGCGCCGTCGAAGGTGACGGCGTGGAAAGGCTGGTTGCCGATCATCGCCGCCATCGCATCGGTGAGCTGGATTTCGCCCCCCGCGCCCTTCTCCTGCCCTTCGAGCACGCGCATGACTTCGGGCTGGAGGATATAGCGGCCCGAGATGATCAGGTTCGACGGCGCGGCATCGGCCGCCGGTTTCTCGACGAGGCCGGTCACCTCGGTCAGCGCGCCGTCGCGCGCGCCGGGCGCGATCACGCCATAGGAGGACACCTGTTCGCGCGGCACTTCGAGCACCGAGATCAGGTTGCCGCCGACGCGGGCATAGGCATCGACCATCTGCTTCATGCAGCCGGGCGATCCGTGCATGAATTCGTCGGGCAGGAAGATCGCGAAGGGCTCGTCGCCGACGATGTCGCGCGCGCACCAGATCGCATGGCCCAAACCGAGCGGCTCCTGTTGCCGCACATAGGCGCAATTGCCGGGGCCAAGCCGCGTCGGTTCGAGCACCGACAAATCCTTGCCGCGTTCGGACATCGTCTTTTCGAGTTCGAAGGCGACGTCGAAATGGTCCTCGATCGCGCTTTTGCCGCGCCCGGTGACGAAGATCATCTGCTCGATCCCCGCTTCGCGCGCCTCGTCGACCGCATATTGGATCAGCGGCCGGTCGACGACGGGCAGCATTTCCTTCGGGATGGCCTTGGTCGCGGGCAGGAAGCGGGTGCCGAGGCCGGCGACGGGAAAGACGGCTTTGCGGATCGGTTTCATGGACGAAGGCCTAGCGGTGAACACCGCTCAAGGAAAGGGCAGGACGACGGTGCGCGCGCCGCGCTATTGCGGCGTGACGATCACGACCACGCGGCGGTTGTCCTGCCGTCCTTCGGGCGTCGCGTTGCTCGACAGGGGCAGGGTCTCGCCGCGGCCGACGACCTGATCGGCGGTGAACCGCATCCCGCCCGCCTGCATCGGTGTCGCGACCGCCTCGGCGCGCGCCTGCGACAGCCACAGATTATAGGCCGAAGCTCCGGTCGAATCGGTGTGTCCCTCGACCCGTGCGGTCGTGATCCCGACCGAGACGAGCTTGGCCGCGATGTCGGTGATCCGCTTTTGCTGATCGGCCGGGATGCTGCTCTGGTCGGAAGGAAAGAGAAGGCGCTCGGGCATGTTCAATTCCCAGCCGAGCCCGGTATCGACGAAACCCTCCGACCGGAGCGTCGCGATTTGCGCCGCGCTGAAACCGCTGGCGGGCGGCGCGCTCTGGCACGCCGCGAGGAGCAGCGCCAAAATGGCGACCGCGACGAAGCGAACGGGGTGGGGGAAGGCGTAAGTCACGGCGTCTCTCCGGGGGTCATCGGGAACGGTTGGTCAATTTGTCGGCATACATGGCGGCGTCGGCGGCGGTAAGCAGTGCGGTCGCGTTGCTGCCATCGTCCGGGAAGACCGCGACCCCGACGCTGACCGATGCGCGATAGGTCTGTCCGTCGGGCAAGGCGATCGGTTGCGACACACAGGCCCGGATCCGGTTGGCGAGTTCGTCGGCGACCGCGTCGGCGTCGAAGGGATCGATGATGACGACGAATTCGTCGCCGCCGATGCGCGCAGCGAAATCACCCTTGCGCAGCGTCTCCTTGATGCAGGCCGACAGCGCGACGAGCACCGCGTCGCCCGCGGCATGGCCGAAATTGTCGTTGGCCGCCTTGAAATTGTCGGCGTCGATGAACAGCAGCGCAAAGCGGCCGCCGCGTGCGGCGGCGTCGTCGATGCGCCGCGCCAGTTGTTCGTCGAAGGCGGCGCGGTTCGGCATCGCGGTTAGCGGGTCGTGCGACGCCCGGTGGGCGAGCATCGCGCGCTCGCTTTCCATATGACCCTGCCAGCCCTGCAATTCGTCGAGCAGGGCATTGATGTCGCCGCCCAGCCGGTCGAGTTCGGCGATGCCGAGCGGCTGGACCCGCTTGTCGAAACGGCGGTGCAGCCGCACGTCGTGCGCGACGGTCGCGATTTCGTTCAAAGGCTTGACGAGCTCATATTCGAACCGCCGCGCCAGGAAAATCGTGCCGAATGCAGTGACGAGCAGGCAGGCCAGCCCGGCGAGCAGGCCGAGCCGGACATAGTCGATCAGCGTCGAACTGTCGCCCCAGACCTCGATCGTCCCGATCGCCGATCCATTGCGCTCGACGGTCACCGCGAAAGGACGGGGGAAGAAGATACGGCTGAGCATCGGTGCCGGATCGACGGTGGGTGACGTCCATTCGGTCACCGGCTGGCCGACGTCGTTGAGCACGCGCAGCCGTGCGATCCCGGGGATGCGGGTCAGCGGTTCGAGCCCTTCGCGCGCGGCGACCGGGTCGTTGAATACCAGCGCCGGCTCGACGCCATAGGCGCCCAGTTGCGCCGCCAGCTCCATGTTGCGGTCGGCATAGCCGCGCAGCGCCGTCACCCCGGCGAGCAGGATCGTCAGGCCGGACAGCGCGACGGCGAACAGCGTGATGCCGAAGTGGAAGCGCGACAGCAGTTTCTGCAGCGTCGTGCGCGCACCGATGCGTTGGGCGGGGCGAGGGCGGTCCGACCCGCTCATCATGCGTCCCCCTCGCCGGAGCCGATGCGCAGCACGCGCGGATCGACCCGCAACGGCCCGCGGCCGATCGCATCGAGATTGACCGAGAAGCTGAGGCTCGCGGCGCGGCTGTTGAGGCAGAACATCGCGCCATAGATGCACGCCGCGTCATCGTCGGTGATCGTCAGGACCGGGCGGCCGCGCACCCAGGCGATCAATTGCCGCCGGTCGGCGACGGGCATCCGGCCGAGGAACAGGATGTCGCAGTCGGGGGTGACGCCGGCCGCGGTGGTCGCGCGGACGCTAATCGAACCCCGGCCCGGCGTGTCCGGGGCCATGCGGGGCGCGAGGCGAGGCGTTCCGACGACGCACATCTGCCGGCCCGCCGCGGGGCCCCCGTCGGGCCAGCGAGCATAGCTCACGATGCCGCCGATCATCCGGTTGACCGCCTGCGTCATCCCGCCGGCGCTATCCTCGACGAGCGACTGGCTTGCCGCCTGAACCGACATCTGCGGCGTCGTCACCAGCGCGCCGATCAATAACAGTGATGCCAGCACCCGGCTGCGCCCCCAGCTGTGTTTCAGGGCCATCCTGCCCCAGCGAAGGCGCGTCCGCTAGTCAAAACAATTGGAAAGTCAATGAAAAGTGACGTCATGCGGCCATATTGCAACAACCGCCGCTTATGTCGTGGCGCTTCTATGCCGTCCGCAAGCGGTCGCCGAATCCCTTGCGCAATTTGGCGAGTTTCGGCGGAATGACCGCCATGCAATAGGGGTTGCGCTGTCCTTCGCCGTCCCAATAGGCCTGATGATAATCCTCGGCCGGATACCATTCGGACGCGCTTTCGACCGTTGTGACGATCGGCGCGGGCCAGTCGGCCGCGGCGCGGGCGATCCCGGCGCGCGCGGCATCGGCCTGCGCGGCGTCGAGCGGGAAGATCGCGCTGCGATATTGGGTGCCAATGTCGTTGCCCTGGCGGTTGAGCTGCGTCGGATCGTGCGTCGCGAAGAAGACGTCGAGCAGGTCGGCATAGGAAATGACCGCGGGGTCGAAGCCGATGCGGATCGCTTCGGCGTGACCGGTATCGCCGCCGCACACCTGCTTGTAGGTCGGGTTTGCGACCGTGCCGCCGATATAGCCGCTTTCGACGCCATCGACGCCTTCGAGCGACTGGAACACGGCTTCGGTACACCAGAAGCAGCCTCCGGCGAAAATGGCGGTCTCACGGGTCATGATGGCGATCCTTGTCGGGGAGAAGGGAATATCTCCCAAATAGGATGCGCCGCATCCTATTCCAAGGGCGGCGGCGCGTCGATGAGCGGCGGGTGCAGCGGCCGGCCGAGCATCCGCGCCGCGGCGATGGCGGCGGCTTCGGCTTCGAGCGCGGCGACCCGGTCGCGCCAAGAGGGATGGGTGCTCGCCTGGAACAGCGGCCGGCCCTTCCGCTGGCCGAAGCGCGACCAGAAGCGCGCGGCTGCGGCGGGATCATAGCCCGCCCCGGCGAGCAGCCACACCGACAGGCGGTCGGCCTCGATCTCGGTCTGCTTGAACATGCGCGCGTTGCGGCCGAACTGCTTTGCCAGCCCGCGATCGACCCCCGCCGCGTCGAGCCGGGCGCGGTGGCGCAGGATATTGTGCGCCAGCTCGTGCGCGATCGCCGCCGCCAGTTCGGCGTCGTCGGGCGAAAAATCGACGAGGCCCTGGTTGACGAGCACCATGCGGCCATCGGCGACGGCGCCCGGTTTCTCGTTCGCCTCGACGCGAAAGTCGCTGACGCACCCGGGCTTGGGCATGATGTCGACCACGCGCCCCCCGCCGGTATGGAGCGCAAGCGCGGCGTCGGCGGGCAGCGCTGCGAGATAGGTTTCGATCGCGGTGATCCGCGCAAAGGGATGCTTGCCCGCGCCGTCGGGGACGGGTGCTTCGCCGATACCGGTCACCGGGGTGCCGACGCCGATCCCCGTCGATGCGGCCGGCGAGGCCGGCGCCAGCGCGGCGATGAAGGCGTGGGTCTGATCTTCAGCGCCATAGACCCCCAGCGCTTCGGCGCGCCGGTCCGCGTCGTAAAGGCGCGGGTCGCCCCAGATCCAGCCGAACTGCGGCTGGCGCACCGGGCACCAGGCGGCGTTTTCGGTCGTCAGGCGAAAGCCGATCGCCGCGACGCGCGCCTCCGCCGCCGCCAACGCGGAGTAGGGCGACGGTTCGGCGGGCGCCGCCATCGACGGCACGGCTATCGACAGCATCAGGACGGCAAGGATCGATCGGGCGCGGTGCGGCATCGGTCTTCCCCTATCAAGGCGTGCCTGTCGCGACCATGAATTTCCCCTCATGGTCGGCTTCCCGGCCTCTTGCCTATCGCCCTGCAAGCGTCGATAGGGCGGCGATGACGCAGATTTCCACCTCGTCCGCGCCCGCTGCGCGGCAACCCCGTCCCGCCGCACTGGCGCGCTGGCTCTGGGCCGTCGCGCTGCTCGTGATTATCGTGGTCGGCGTCGGCGGCATCACCCGCCTGACCGAATCCGGCCTGTCGATCACCGAGTGGCGGCCGGTCTCGGGCGTGATTCCGCCGCTGACCGAGGCCGGGTGGATCGAGGAATTTGAGAAATACAAGCGGATCCCCGAATATCGGGCGATCAACCTCGGCATGACGCTCGCGGGGTTCAAGGCGATCTTCTTCTGGGAATGGCTGCACCGCATCCTCGGCCGTCTGGTCGGCATGGCGCTCGTCGTCCCGCTGATCTGGTACGCCTGCCGCCGTGCCGTCCCCGCTGGCTATGGCTGGCGCCTGTTCGCGCTGGCGGCGCTCGTCGGGCTCCAGGGCACGATCGGCTGGTGGATGGTGGCTTCGGGCCTCGAATATCGCACCGACGTCAGCCATTTCCGCCTCGCGGCGCACCTGTTGACCGCGCTGTTTCTGCTTGCTGGACTCGTCTGGACGGCGCGCGATCTCGGCGCGCTGGCGCGCGACCCCGCAGCGCGTCCGGCGCGACTGACCGGCCCGGCGGTCGCCGTGATCGCGATCCTCGTAGTCCAGCTGCTGCTCGGCGCTTGGGTCGCGGGGCTCAACGCCGGCTATGTCGCCAGCACCTGGCCGCTGATGAACGATCATTTCGTGCCCGAGGGGATCGACTGGACGGGGGGCGCATGGCTCGCGCTGACCAACGATCCCTTCCTCATCCATTTCCTCCATCGCTGGTGGTCGTGGATTGCGGCGCTCGCTTTGCTGCTCCTCGCGCGGACGCTGTCGCGGCGCGGCGCGGCGCGCGAGGCGCGGCTGCTCGTCGCGGTCGTCGCGGCGCAGATGCTGCTCGGCATCTGGACCGTCGTGTCGGGGGTTTCGATGTGGATCGCCGTGCTGCATCAGGTCGTCGGCGCGATCCTCGTCGCGACCGCCGCGGCATCGCTCCACCGGCTCGGCCGCGGCGGCGCATGATGCCGGCGGGCGCTTTTGGTGCCTTGCTGCTGCTGATGGCTCCGCCGCCGGCGGCGCCCGCGTCGGGCGATGTTCCGACCGCCGCGACCGCGCAGGTCCGGTTCGCACCGCCCCTGGGCGTGCCGCTGCGCTATCGCGTGACGACGCGCCGGATCGGCCGCGACGGGACGCTGATCGATTTCGCGCTCGTCTATGCGCTGCAATGGCAGCGGGCGGGACGGGGCTATCGGCTCGATTCGGTGCTCGAACGGATCGATTCGGGCGCGGAGCCCGAGGTGACGCGCATGCTGACGATGATGCTGAGTCCGCTGGTCGGCGAAGACGTCGCCTATCTGGTTCCGCCTGACGGCAGCCGGATCGATCTCGTCGATCCCGACCGGTTGTGGGAGCGGGTGACAGCGCGGATGGAGAAGGCCGGCGCCGAAGCGGATCGGCCCGAAGCGAAGCAATTGGCGCAATTGATCGCCGCGCTGCCCGCCGCCGAGCGCGACCGGCTGGCGACCGCCGACATCCGCGCGCTGATCGCACCGGCGAACGATGCCATTCCCGTCGGCGCGGCGTCCGGGGATGGCGAGGTATCGATAGCCGACCACGGCGCCCGGCGGTCGATCGCCATGGTCGAGCGCGATTCGGCGCCGGTCGCCGGAAAGGTCCAGCCGCTCCAGATCGACAATCTGTGGACCGTCGACCGTGATACGGGGCTGGTCCTGCGCGAGCGCCGCCAGAGCTGGATCGTCGAGGCGGGCGGCGACGGCCGCAGGCTGGTCGAGGAGCGCGTGCGCGCGCTGGAACCGGCCTCTTGAAACCAAGGGTATCATAATACCCGTCAGCAAAGCCGCGCTGTGCTTGACTTTTTGCTTGTCCGGCGCCATTGGCCCGCTCCGAAGCGCCGCTTCGTCCCGACGGGACAGGCGGCGCCCCTGTTTCGGGGCGCTCATGCTCCGGTCCATATCTGTCAAGGAGCGTGCCATGAAGGCGCTGACCAAGACGACCCAGTCGGCGAACGCCGCGACGGTCGAAAAGAAATGGGTGCTGATCGACGCCGACGGTCTCGTCGTGGGCCGCGTCGCGACGATCATCGCCAACATCCTGCGCGGCAAGCACAAGCCGTCGTTCACCCCGCACGTCGATTGCGGTGACAATGTCATCGTCATCAACGCCGAAAAGGTGGCGTTCACCGGCAAGAAGCTGCAGGACAAGCGGTATTACAAACACACCGGCTATGCCGGCGGCATCAAGGAAACCAGCCCCGCGAAGGTGCTGGAAGGCCGTTTCCCCGAGCGCGTGCTCGAAAAGGCCGTCGAACGCATGATCCCGCGCGGTCCGCTCGGCCGCCAGCAGATGCGCAACCTGCGCATCTTCGCCGGCGCCGAACATCCGCATGAAGGGCAGAACCCCGAAGTGATCGACGTCGCGTCGATGAACCGCAAGAACAAGGTGGGTGCATAATGGCTGACGAACAGACCATGACCGATCTCAAGGATCTCGGCGGCGCCGTCGAAGGCACCGTCGCTCCCGCGGCCCCGGCCGCTCCGCTCCGCGAAAAGATCGTCGACAAGCAGGGCCGCGCCTATGCGACCGGCCGCCGCAAGGACGCCGTCGCCCGCGTGTGGGTCAAGCCCGGCACGGGCAAGATCACGATCAACGGCCGCGACCAGGAAGTCTATTTCGCGCGTCCGACGCTGCGTCTCGTCATCAACCAGCCCTTCGGCCTGACCGAGCGCGTCGGCCAATATGACGTCGTCGCGACTGTCAAGGGCGGCGGCCTGTCGGGCCAGGCGGGCGCCGTTCTGCACGGCATCGCGCAGGCGCTGACCCGCTTCGAACCGGCGCTGCGCAGCCCGGTCAAGGCGGCCGGCTTCCTGACCCGCGACAGCCGCGCGGTCGAGCGCAAGAAGTACGGCAAGGCCAAGGCCCGCCGCAGCTTCCAGTTCTCGAAGCGTTAAGTTTTTCCGCCGACGGGTGGAGAAGGAAGGGCGGTCCGGCAACGGGCCGCCCTTTTTCGTGTCTGTTTTGGGGTGGGGAGCTGTCATTCTCTACCTTCGTCATTCCCGCGAAAGCGGGAACCCAGTGTGGGATTAGCCTACGCGCGCTCTGGGTCCCCGCTTTCGCGGGAATGACGATGTAAGAGGCCGCAATCGGCCGCTAGCCGATATTGCCTACAGCAACTCCAGACTCCCCAGCATCAGCGCCTGCCGCGCGGGACGCTCGGCCATCACGGCGAACATCTCGTCGCCGCGCGTCGTGCGCTCGACGCTCATCGACGCGAAAACCGCCATGAAATAGCCGCTGAGCGCACCGATCCGATAGTCGGTCCACAAACCCTCTTCGTCGGGCGCGATGCCGAGCTGCTGGAGCGCGCCGATCCAGTGATCGAACGCCGGCCGGTCGGCCGCCGCGCACTCGACGGGATCGGCGATGCTGGTGCCCACGAGATAGGCCAGGTCGCTCGCGCCGCTGCCGCGTCCCAGCGTCTGCCAGTCGACGAGCCAGCAGTGGCCGCCGTCCGGGGCAAAGAGGATGTTGTCGATCCTGAGGTCGCCGTGAACGATCGTCCGCGCCGCGGGCGCGCGCGCCAGATAGGCATCGAGCCGCTCGACGATTCCCGCCCCGAGGTCGAGCACGTCCCGATCGAGCCGCGCCGCATAGCGTTCGCGAAAGCCGAGGTAGAGTTGCGGAAAGAGGTGGCGAATCAGATCGCCATTGTCGCGCGACAGCCAGGGCAAGGCCTCGAGCCGCGGATCGTTCCAGAGCAGCGCGTGCAGGCCGGCCGCGGCTTCGATGCAGGGGAGGAGCCCGGCGAGGTCCAGCCCCGCGAGCTGGTCGCCCTGCCGCGCCGGCGCGAGGTCGGACAGGATCAGCACGAAATTGACATCGTCGTCGGCGATTTCGGCATGATAGCAGCGCGGCGCGGCGACGCCGCTGTCCGCCGCGAGTTCGCGATACCAGCTGACCTCCTTGACATAGGTGCCGGTCAGCTTGGCAATGTTGCGGCTCGCCTCGTCATGGCTCGGGCATTTGGCGATGACGCTGGCGGGCGCCGCGGCGCCGTCTTCCCAATCGAGCGCGAGGCGGTAGCTGTCGCACATCTGACCGGTGCCGACCTTGGCGACGGTGAAGCCGCGCAGTGCTTGGGGGTCTTGTCCCAATTTTTCCGCGAGCCACTCGGGCGACATGGCGTCGGGCGAGGTCGGAAAGCTCAAGGCGCGGGGTCCATCAGGCCGGTGAGGCCGGTCGGATCATGCGGGCCGACGAACAATTGTTCGAGCATGCCCGTGCCGCGATGGACGCTGCCGCCGTCGATCAGTTCGGCGGTCACGAGCGCCTGAATGTGCATCGCCAGCGGATTGCCCCAGCCGCGGTCTGCCTCGGACAGGCTGTCATGCGCGACCGCGAGTTCGGGCCCGTGGTCGAGACCATGGGCCCATGCCGGGTGGGTATAGCCGAGCCCGCTCATCGCGAAGACCGGCCCCGCGGGCGTCAGCGTCAATGTCCGGCCGCCGCCGAGGTCGGCGGTCATCTTCGCAATCCGCCGCGATCGCGCCTGCCATTCGATGTCAAAGGTCGCGGCGTCGAAATGCCGCTCGGCCCCGCCGTCGCCGACGACCACGGCACGGCGGTTCCACGGCTGGCCCGCGCCGTCGTCGTTGCTGTGGAAGAAGAGCGAGCGCTCCGCGAAATTGCACGGCGTCCACAGCCAGAAGAATTGGCTGAAATTGCCCTCGGGCGGCGGCTGCGGTTCGCTGGCGCCGACGGGGCGAATGCCCCAACTGCGGTCGCGGGTGCCGCTCCAGCCGTCCGCCACCTCGATCCGCCTGCCGCCGGCCGACAGCCAGCCCGACCAACGGCCGTTCTGCGTCATGCGGGTATAATCCATGAACAGGCGCGTGCCGTTGCGGCGGATGAAGCGCGGTTCCTCGATCGGGAAATGGCGGCCGGTGAAACGAAGCTCGCCCGCGAGCGGTCCGTCATTAGGTGCGATGCGCAATGTGACGATTTCGAGCGGAAGGTCGATGTCGAACGCGATCGGCCCCACCGACAGGTTCAGCCGCTCGCCGCCCGATCGCCGGCTGGCGCGGAGGTTATGCTGCACGCCGTCGGCGATGACGCAGAAACTTGCGTCCACGATGCCGAGCTGCGGATAAAAGCCCATCGCGGCGGCGAAGAAGACCGACCCGTCGGGGCTGTAGCCGTTGAAGAAATAGCGGTCGTAGAAGTTGCGGTCGGTCCCGGCGAACGCAACCGGCTCGCTGGTCTGATGCAACGGATAATCGTCGCCTTTTGTGAGCATCATCCTCATCCCGTTTTTTGTTGCAACCTAACGGGATGCGGCGTGGCGTCAATGCACCGGCGGATCGACCCGCGGCACCGCCGCAACGGGCGCCACCGGTTCGCCGGCTTCGCGGGGCGGCAGCGCGTCGGGCGGCACATCGTCGATCTGCATGTCGGGGGTCGGGACATGATCGAGATTGCGCACGCGGACGTCGATCGCCGCGCCTTCGAGGGTCAGGTCGTTGAAGCCCGGCGGGGTCGAGCGGATCCGCCGCGATAGCGTGCCGGCCCCGATCATGCGGATCGGTCCGGCGGCGGTCGCCTTCACGAGGTCGAAGGCATCGTGGACATGGCCGGTCAGCACCGCCGCCACGCCGCGCTTCGCCAGCGCCGCGAGCGCGCGCTCGCCGCCGCGGGTCAAGGCGCGCCCTTTGGTCCCGGCTTCGACCAGCGGGTGATGCGCGGTAACCAGCACCGTCGTACCGCCCGGCAGCGCATCGATTGCGGCGAGCGTCTTTTCCAGCGCCTCCCGCGTCACCCATCCCTTCGACCAGTCGAGCCGCCATTGCGCGCGCGCGGTCGTCTTGAGCGGGACGATCGCGACGCCCGGCAGGTCGAGTTCGCGCTCGACCAGCCGCCTGATCCCGCGAATGCGGCGATAGGGGAAGAAGAAGCGTTCGACGGGGTTGAAATAGGGGAGGTCGTGATTGCCGACCTCGACGGTCACGGGCACGTCGAGCGCGCCGATCCAGTCGCACGCCGCCGCGAATTCGCGGGTCCGCGCGCGCATCGTGAGGTCGCCCGTGATCAGCACCGCATCGGGACCCTCGCGCCGCACGCAATCGGCGAACCAGGCGAGCGCGGCGCGATCCTCGAGCCCGAAATGCAGGTCGCTGATATGAAAGAGCCGGGTCATGCCGTCGCGACGAAGTCCACCGCGCTCGCGGCGAGTCCGAAGCGCGCGGGCGAGGGCGTTTCGCCAAGCTCGCCGTCATATTCGAGGCTGATCGGAGCGGCGCTTTCGAGGATGATCGTCTCGCCGCTGACGACCTCCTCGCTCGGCCCGTCGCGAAAATCGCCGCCGAGCCAGGCGAGGCCATGGCGCAGCACGTCGGCAGTGCCCTCGGTCAATATGCCGTCGGCGCGGATGCCGTGCGCCGTCGGGGTGAGGATGATCGCCGGATAGGCCCGGCCATGCCCGGCCACCGCGACGCCGGGGGCGTTCATCATTTCGTCGAGCGCATCGGGCGCCGACCGGCTCGCTTCGATCAGCCCGTCCTGCCGCATCGTCTCGCGCACTTCGGCCCATCGCGTCGCGGGGCCGGCGACGATCGTGATAAAGGCGTCGCCGCTGTCGGACCGGATCATCGGCACCGGCTGGCGCCGGCCCTTGCCTCGCAGCGCGTCCGACAGGATGTCGGGCGCCGGCCGGTCGCCGTGCAGTTCCTTTGACAGAAGATTGAGCGTGCCGCCGGGCAGCGGCAGGATGGCGCCGTCCCAGCCGGCCGCCTTGCTCGCTGCCGCATTGATCGTTCCGTCACCCGTCCAGACGAGCAGCAGGTCGATGCCTCGCCGCGCGAGTTCGGCGGCGCCCGGGATCTCATCGTCGGGCAGCGCGAAGGTCGCGGCGAGCGGCGCGCCATGCTCGCGGCAGCTTTCCACGATCTGTTCGAGGACGGCCTCGTCGTGACTGCCGCTCTGATCGTTGCAGACAAGCGCGGGGCGGGAGAAGGGACTGGTCATCGTCCTTTTCTACGCGTGAGCGGCGAAAAGGTGTCCCTTGAATTTCGTCATCCCGGCGAAGGCCGGGATCCCTCCGGCGCGTTGAACCGCAAGGTCGAGATCCCGGCTTTCGCCGGGATGACGGATGGACGGATAAACGCTTGCATATGCTCTTCCACCGCTTGTTCGCCGCCCGGCCGCCCTGTAGGGCGCGAAACATGGCGCGCCGCTTTCCAAAGGACGACGGTTGATCAAGATCCTCTTCGTGTTGCTGTTGCTCGTGCTGCTGTTCGGCGGCGGGGCCAAGGCGATCGTCGCGGGCGGCGCGAAATCGCTCAACATGGCCGACCGGCTGCTGGGGCAGGGCGATGGCGCGCGATTGCTGCTCGCCGATCAGCCCTATGGCCGCGGACCGCGCCAGTCGCTCGACATCTGGGCGCCCGATAGCCTCAAGGAGGGCGACCGGCTGCCGGTCGTGGTCTTTTTCTATGGCGGCGGCTGGGACAGTGGCGAGCGCGGCAGTTACGGCTTCGCCGGGCGCGCGCTGGCGCGGCAGGGCTTTGTCGTGGTGGTCCCCGATTACCGCCTCGTGCCCAAGGCGCATTGGCCCGACTTTCTCGAAGACAGCGCGGCGGCGGTCGCCTGGACGCACGAACATATCGAAAAGCTGGGCGGCGATCCCGATCGGATCGCGCTGATGGGCCATTCGGCGGGCGCCTATAATGCGGTGATGCTCGCGCTCGACCCGCAATGGCTGCGCGCCGCGAAGAGCGATCCGTCGATCATCCGCGGCGTTGCGGGGCTTGCCGGTCCCTATGATTTCCTGCCGCTCGAAAAGGGCGGCCGTGCCGAAAAGGCGATGGGCAAGGTCCGGCCGATCGAGCGGACGCAGCCGATCCACTTCGCGCGCGGCGATGCGCCGCCGCTGTGGCTCGCGAGCGGTGACGAGGATGCGGTGGTGCGCCCGCGCAACAGCCAGAACCTCGCCGCCGCGATCGAACGCGCGGGCGGCTCGGCACGTTTGCGCATCTATCCCGGCATGGGGCACACCGGCATCGTGATGGCGCTCGCCGCGCCGTTTCGCGGCAAGGGGCCGGTGCTCGACGAGGTCACCGATTTCCTGCGCGGCGTGACCGCCCGCCGTCTCGCTCCGGCGGCGGAGACCGTGCGATGACGGCTCCGATCGCGGCGATCGTCCTGGCGGGCAGCCGCCCCGGCCCCGACCCGCTGCTGGCGGGCAGCGGCGTTTCGACCAAGGCGCTGCTGCCGGTCGCGGGGCAGCCGATGCTCGTCCATGTCGTGCGGGCGCTGCGCACTTCGCCCGAAGTCGGGCCGATCACGATCCTTGCGCAGAACAGCGCCGAACTGGCTGCAGAACCCGGGCTTGCGGGCCTCGCCGACCTGCATTTTGCGGACTCGGGGCAGGGGATCAGCAGTTCGCTGGCGGCCGCGCTGCCGCCCGGCGACGCCCCGCTGCTCGTCACGACCGCCGACAATGTGCTGCTGACCCCCGCGATGATCGCCGAGTTTCTCGGCGGCGCGGCGGGCAGCGATGTCGCGGTGGCGATGGTCGAGCGCGACGTGCTGCTCGCGCGCTATCCGGAATCGAAACGTACCTGGCTGAAATTCCGCGGCGGCTGGTGGTCGGGCGCGAACATGTTCCGCCTGCGCGGGCGGCGGGTGCTGCCGTTACTCGATTTCTGGGGGCGCATCGAGCGCGACCGCAAGAAGGGGCTCAAGATCGTCGCCGCCTTCGGGCCGTGGCTGCTGATCGGCGCGCTGCTTCGCCTCTTCACGATCCATCAGGGTATCGCGCGCGCCGGGCTCCGTTTCGGGCTCAAGGCGAAGGTCGTGCCGATGTCCGAGCCCGAGGCGTGCATCGACGCCGACAAGCCCGCCGACATCGAATTGATCGAAGCGATATTTGCCGCGCGGCGGCAAGCCGCTATAGGCCAGCCCCTATGACCATCGACAAAGCCATCATCCTGTCGGCCGGGCAGGGCTCGCGCCTGCTGCCGCTGACCCGCGACATCCCCAAATGCCTGATCGAGTTCAACGGCCGCAGCCTGATCAGCTGGCAGGTCGCGGCGCTCGTCGCCAACGGCATCAAGGACATCGTCGTCGTCACCGGCTTTCGCACCGAACGCGTCGAGGATCATGCGCTCCAGCTCTATCGCGACACCGGCGCGCGCATCCGTACCCTGTTCAACCCGTTCTTTCAGGTCGCCGACAATCTCGGCACCTGCTGGATCGCGCGCGAGGAGATGGACCGCGATTTCATCATCCTCAACGGTGACACCATCGTCTCGGACGAGATCGTCGCGAAGCTCATCGAAGGCGCGAACGAGCCGATCAACGTCACTGTCGACGTCAAGGCCGACTATGACGACGACGACATGAAGGTGAACCGCGACGCCGAGGGGCGCCTGCATCACATCGGCAAGCGGCTGCTGCCGCCCGACACCAACGCCGAGTCGATCGGCATGCTGGCCTTCGTCGGCGACGGCCCGTCGATCTTCCGCAACCAGGTCGACCAGATGATGCGCACCCCCGATGGGGTCGAACGCTGGTATCTGCGCGCGATCGACATCATCGCCAAGGGCAACCGCGTCGGCACCGTGTCGATCGAAGGGCTCGAATGGCAGGAAGTCGACTTCCCGCAGGACGTTGAAGCCGCCGACGCGCTCACCGCGAAATGGGTCGAGGAAGGCCGTTACGCGAAATAGGGTTTGAGCCAGCCGGCGAGCGCGGCGACCTGCGCGTCGTCGAGCTTCACCGCCGCTCCGAGGTCGGGCTGCGCCGGCCAGCCGGCATCGGCGACCGTCAGCCCCGCGCCGCTGCGTTCGCCTTCGTAGCGCGGCAGGACGTGGAAATGGACGTGCGGGTCGACCATCATCAGCATCAGATAATTGATCTTCGCATAGCCGACGGCCTGCGCCAGCGCGGCCTCGATCGCCGCGGTCGCGGTCTTGAGCTCGGCATGCGCTTCGGCGGGCAGGTCGCCGAACGCCGTCGCGTCCGACTTCGCCGCGAGCACCAGCGCGCCGAGCGTCGGCTGCGCGGGGCGCAGCAGCACGACCCAATGCGCATATTCGGCGATCAGCGTCGCGGGGTGGCCGAATTTGGCGATGGTGTCGTTCATGCTTCCTCCATCCAGCTGGTGATCGGGCGGCCCGACCGCTTGACGGCATAGGCCTGCACCAGCCGCACCGCATGGACGATCAGCGAGATGACCGTCCACCAGGCGAGCGCGATCAGGCCGATGTCGGGACGCCCGGCGAGCGTCGCGAAAAAGAGGATTGCGATATTCGGGTTGCGCCGCGCGGTGATCAGGCGGAACCGGCTGTCGAACCTTTGCCAGACATGGATGTCCATGCCGAAGTCCTTGATGAACAGCCCCTCGACCACGCGTTGGAGGACATATCCCGCGACGACCGCGATCATCACCCAAAGGAAGGCCTGGCCGGGCAGGGCGAGGCCCCAGGCGCCGAGTCCGACGCCCCAGAAATACCACCAGAAGGGCGGGTGGATCAGGTCGACGCCATGATCGGCGACATTGCCCCATTTCGACGAGGTGATCGTGCAGCGCGCGAGCTTTCCGTCGACGGTGTCGAGCACCATGAAGACGAAGCCCGCGAGCATTCCGGTCCAATAATGGCCGTAAGCGAAAAGGTAGGTGGCATAGACGCAGAGCGCCGCGCCGATCGCGGTGACCATGTTCGGCGTCATGCCGATGCTCGCCGCGCCGCGCGTCAGCCATAGCGCGAGTTCGGGCCAGAGATATTTGGTGAGCAGGTCGGTGACGCCCTTATAGGCGCCGAAATAGCTCTTCCGCTCGATCGCGCGCCGCGTTTCGGGCGTCAGCCGCTCGATGAAGGGGCAGTCGAGCTTGCGCAGCTGGCGGTTGTAGATTTGCGGATTGTCCCGATAGTCGATGATCGTCAGCGCGCCGCGATGCTGTGCAACGTCCTCGGGGCCGAGACCGCCGATCAGATGCGCCATCACCAGATTCCCGCCGTCCATCACGACCGTCCCGGGCAGCGTCACGATATGGCGCAGCCACACCGGATCGAACACATAGTCGAGATTGACGTAAAGCCGCGCGTCCGATGCGCCGCCCTGCTCGGGCAACCCCTCGGCGCGCGCCAGCCGCCGGAGCCGCTCGGCATTGGTCATGCCCCAGATGGGGGTCGAATTTTCGCCGATCGGGGTCAGGGCGGGCAGGGGCTTGGCGTCGGTCATCCGCCGCTCTTATCCTGCCCGGCGTTCTTTGCAAGGAAGCCGAGGATCGCTTCGGCGCCGCGCCGCGCCGCGCCAGCCGGATCGCTACCGATCGATTCGGCCAGCCTTTCGCGCTGGGCATCGGCATAGAGAGGATGGCGACTGGGCGCTTGTTCGAGCGCGTGTGGCAGTTCGGCAAGATCGTCGATGACGTCGCCGAGCGTCCAGAAGAGGTAATCGGGATCGCCCGCCCAATCGACCCCGTGCGCGTTGAGAAACAGGCAAGGCCGCGGGGTGGCGAGAAACTCGTAAACCTGACTGCTCACATCGCCGAGGTAGATGTCGGCGCCGCTCGTATAGCTCATGTCGAACAGGCGGTCGGACGCGAGGTCGATCAGGATCTTGCCCGGCACTGCCAGCTTCGCCACCGCCGCGCGCTCGGCATCGCTCGCTTCGGCGAACAGGCGAACATGCGGCGCGACCACCAGGTTGTAGCGATCCTGGCCCGCGAACCAGGCGATGATGTCGCGGCCGAAGCGGTCCCACGAGGACAGTTCGCGCTTGAAATGCGGCGAATAAAGAACCGTGGTTCGGCCATTATCGAACAATGGCTCGCGCGCTGCCTGCAACCGCGGCATCAGGTCGAGCTTCACATAGCCGTTCACCGCATAATGACCCGGTCGGATCGTCCCGGCGTCGAGTAGGCGCTGTTCGCTCTTCGTTCCGGCCACGAGCACGAAATCGAAATGCCGGTCGCGCGGGTCGAGCATGATCGCCCGGTCGCCCGCGCCGTGCGGCGTGAAGATCAGCCGTGTCCTGCGCGGCAGGAAATGCCGGATCGCGGTGGTCGTGCGCTCGGGCACGACGATCGCATCGAACTGCCGCAGAAAAGGCAGGGCATCGAGCAGCATCGGAAGGCGCGGATTGCGAAAGAGGCCCTTGTCGCGGAGCCAGCGTGGCAATCCCTTCTGCCCGAGCAGGGTGATGCACGGGGAGAAGCCCGGGTAGGCAAGCGCGACCTGCTCGACCATCCGCAGATGGTCGGCGCTCGCCACGGCGACGTCGATGGCTTGCCCCGCGGCCGCCATCTCCGCCGCGATAGGCAACGCATGGAATACATGATGCGGCTCGCCGATGAAGAGGAACAGGATGCGCATCAATGGGGTTCGGCCACGGCGGCGTCCTCGAAATCGGCGGCGCGCCATCCGTGCTTCGCGGCCAGCCGGACATATTTGCCGCCGCGCCCGACCAGCCAGGCCTCGCTGGCGAGCGCAAAGGTCGGCGCGTCGCTGAGATGGTCCGAATAGGCGCGGATATGCGCCGTGCCGCCCGGCGCGTTCGCGGCAAGCCACTCGCCGACGCGCCGCGCCTTCTCCGCGCCGTAGCAATTGGGCCCGTCGAGCGGAGGGAGCCAGTTGCCCTCGGCGTCGCGGTGGTGGCGCGAGGCGACGATGGCGTCGAAGCCGAGCGCCTCGGCGATGGCGCCCGCGTAGAATTCAGGCGCCGCGGTCGCCATCAGCAGCCGATAGCCCTCGGCCCGGTCGCGCGCGATGCAGGCGGCGGCGCCCGGCGGCACGTCGCGCGGGACGCGCCAGGCGGCGAAGGCGACGGCGAGTCTTTCGGCCCGTTCGGGCGTGATGCTCTTGCCCAGCATCAGGCGGATCGCGGCGGGCTTGAACCGCTCGCGCCCATAGAGGCGCAGCGCATGGCCGATCATCAGCCCGGCAAGCGCGGGCAGCAGCAGCAAGCGCCAGCGCGCTTCGCGCCACGCCGCCCAGAGCAGGAACAGGGTGAAGGTCGGCGTGCGCAGCACCGTCCGGTCGAGATCGTAGACCGCGACGCGAAGGGAGGATGGCGTGCCGGTCATGCGGCTTCGGGCTCGAACAGCCGGAGCTTGCGGCCGGTCTTGCCCAGCGACATGCGATCGGCGAGCGGCAAGGCGAAACGCAGCGCAGCCCATATCGACGCGGCGGCGATCAGCACCAGCAGCGGCAGCGAAAGCGCGTCGGGCAAAAGGTCGGCGAGCATCGCCGCGGTGCCGGCAACAAGGGTGATGGCAATGCCGCGAAGGGCGACCGCCGGAAATTGCGGGTCGAAAGGATGCAGCTTCTCGGTGATCGCGAGCTGGATCATCGGGATCGCCGCCATCACGACAAGACCGACGGCCGTCGCGAGCGTCACCCCGGTCAGCGGACCGACATGCCCGACGATCAGCCAGCCCGAACCGATCGCGACCGCGACGCCGAAGAGGCTGGCGGTGAGTTGATGCCGGAAGGCGGCGACGACTTGCAGCACCGGCGCCGAAATGCCGAGCACCGCCTCGGCGGCGCGCGCGAACAGCAGGATGACGAGCGCCGCTTGCGCGGCCTGCGCGCCGTGCCCGAACAGCCCCAGCAGCGATGCGCTGCCCGCCGCGAGCACCGCGGCGAGCGGCAGCGCGATCGCCAGGATCAGCCGCGTGGCATAGGCATAGATGTCGGCGACCTGGCGCCGGTCCTCGCGTTCGGCGCTGGCGGCGAGCGGCGCCATCACATAGGTGAAGGCGATGCGGACGAGCTGGACGACGCTCGACAGCTTGCGCGCGATCGTGAACAGCCCCGCCGCCGCCGCGCCCGCGGCACCGGGCAGCAGCATATTGAGGATCAGCGCCGGCGCATCGCCGAACAGCCGGCCGATGATGTTGGATGGCAGGATCGAGATACCGGCCCAGAAGGTGTCGCGCTCCACCCCGCTGCCGCGCCCGCCGCGGAGCAGTTCGGTAAAGTCGAAATGGCGGCGGAGCAGGCGCACACTGAGCGCCGCTGTAGCCGCCAGCGAACAGAGATGCGCGATGAAAAGCCCCTTAAGGCCGAGCCCGCCCGCGAAGAACAGGCCGGCAAACACCAGCCGCATCACCTGTTCCCACACGATGCGCAGGCGGATTTCGGCGCCGAACACCATGCGCGCGCGCAGCGCCGATGTCGCGATCTCGACAAAGGCCCATAAAGGCAGCGCCCAGACGAAGATGCGGATGGCGGGCGTGACGAGGTCGCGGTCCTTCGCCGCGACGTTGAGCAGCGGGGCGAGTTCCCCGGCGAAGACCGCGACCAGCGCCGCGACGAGGATGCACGGGCCGACGCCGAAGACCATCGCCGTGCGCAGCGCCGCCGCCGCTTCGGCATCGCTCGCCGACTGCGGAACGGTGCGCTGCATCGCGCTCGTCATGCCGAGGTCGAAGATATTCTCGAGCAGGTTCACCGCCGCCCACAGCACGGCATAGAGGCCATAGCCGGCGAGGCCGAACATCAGGACATAGAGCGGCTGCGCGACGATTTCGACCACCGCGCCCAGCCGCGCCAGTACGGTCGTGCCGAGCCCGCGCGCGACGCTGCGGCTGGTAACGGCGGGCTGATCGGCGCTTTCGCTCATCGGATGTGGCCGTAGCAGCATTGAAGCAAAAAAAAAGCGGTGTGCTCCCGCGAAGGCGGGAGCCCATCTCCCGCCGGTTCGATACGGCGCCATCCGGAGATGGGTCCCCGCCTTCGCGGGGACGCACCGAAACCAAGGAAAGGCCGAACTCCCTTGATCCACCCCCTTGTCGACTCCGCCAATCGGGTCTAGGCAGCGCGCGATTGCATAGGGAACTTCAGCGATATGGCCCAATTCGTCCTGCCCAAGAACAGCCGCCCGCAAAAGACGGGCACGGTCCACAAGGCCGAGGGCGCGACCGCCGTCAGGAAATTCAAGGTCTATCGCTACGACCCCGACAAGGGGCAGAACCCGCATTTCGACACGTTCGAGATCGACACCGAAAAATGCGGCCCGATGGTGCTCGACGCGCTGATCAAGATGAAGAGCGAGCAGGATTCGACGCTGACCTTCCGCCGCTCGTGCCGTGAGGGCATCTGCGGCAGCTGTTCGATGAACATGAACGGCAAGAACGGCCTCGCCTGCACGACCGCGATCGAGGATCTGAAGGGCGACATCACGATCACCCCGCTGCCGTCGATGGACGTCATCAAGGACCTCGTCCCCGACTTCACCCATTTCTATGCGCAATATGCGTCGATCGAGCCCTGGCTCAAGACCAAGACGACGACGCCGAGCGGCAAGGAGCGGCTCCAGTCGCCCGAGGAACGCGAAAAGCTCGACGGGCTTTACGAGTGCATCCTCTGCGCCTGCTGCTCGACGAGCTGCCCGAGCTATTGGTGGAACAGCGACAAGTTCCTCGGTCCCGCGATCCTGCTTCAGGCTTATCGCTGGCTCGCCGACAGTCGCGACGAGATGACCGGCGAACGCCTCGACGAACTCGAAGATCCGTTCCGCCTCTATCGCTGTCACACGATCATGAACTGCGCCAATGCGTGCCCCAAGGGCCTGAGTCCAGCGCGCGCGATTGCCGAGATCAAGAAGCTCGAGGCCGAGCGGCAGGTGTGAACGACGGCATCGAGGAACCGAAGCGCCGCGACCATTTCAGCGCCGAGGAACTGGAGGACGGCTGGGTCAGCTGGAACCTCAAGGATCCCAGCCGCTTCAACGCTTTCATCGAGCCGCTGACGGTTCGCGTCGAGCCGCCGACGGCTGATGGCCGCCCTTGCGCGCGAGTGCGGATGATTCCGGAGCGCAAGCACAGCAATCTCGGCGACAATGTCCATGGCGCGGTCAGCCTCGCGCTCGTCGACATCGCGCTCTTTGCGGCGTCGCACCAGTTCGGATCGCTCAACGCCGGCCATTCGGTGACGCTCGATCTCTCGACCCAGTTCGTCGGCGCGGGCCGCGTCGGCGAGCCGCTCGACGCCGTGGTCGAGCTGGTGCGCGAGACCGGCCGGCTGATTTTCCTGCGCGGGCTGGTCGTGCAGGGCGAGGGCGACAGCCACATCGTGCTGAGCTTCGCCGGAACGATCCGCAAGGCGAGCAAATGACCACCGTCCTTGCGGCCTATGACGCGCTCGTCGCGGCGGGCGAGCTTCGCCCCGATCCCGAGCAGCGCGCCGCCGCCGAACGGCTGAACCAGCTGCAGGCCGAACTCGAAGCGGTGCCGAAGCGCGGCAGCCTGCTGTGGCGCCTCGCGGGGCGCAAGCCCGAGGCGCTGCACGGCGTCTATCTGTGGGGTGCGGTCGGGCGCGGCAAGTCGATGCTGATGGACCTCTTTTACGACCAGCTGAATATCCAGCGGAAGCGGCGGGTCCATTTCCACGCCTTCATGCTCGACGTCCATGCGCGGATGCGCGAGGTCAGAAAGAGCGAGAGCGGCGACCCGATCCCGCTCGTCGCCGAGGCGCTCGCCGAAAATACCCGCTGCCTCGCCTTCGACGAGATGGTCGTGAACAATAGCGCCGACGCGATGATCCTCTCGCGCCTGTTCACGGCGCTGATCGATCATGGCGTGACGATGGTCGCGACTTCGAACCGGCCGCCGAAGGATCTCTACAAGGACGGGCTCAACCGCGAGCATTTCCTGCCCTTCATCGCGCTCGTCGAGGAAAGGCTCGAGGTGATGAGCCTCAACGGCCCGACCGATTACCGCCGCGACCGGCTAGGCGATGGCGCGCGCTGGTTCGTGCCCGCCGACGATGCGGCGAGCGCGGCGCTGTCGGCCGCCTTCTTCCGCCTGACCGACTATCCGCCCGAGGACCGCGCGCATGTGCCGAGCCTCGACCTCGATGTCGGGGGCGGGCGGATCTTGCACGTACCCAAGGCGTTGAAGGGCGTTGCGGTGTTTTCGTTCAAGCGGCTGTGCGGCGAGGCGCGGGGGGCGGCCGACTATCTCGCCGTCGCGCGGCATTTTCACGCGGTGATCATCGTCGGCATCCCGCGCATGGGGCCCGAGAACCGCAACGAAGCGGCGCGCTTCGTCACGCTGATCGACGCGCTCTACGAATATAAGGTCAAGCTGCTCGCGAGTGCCGCCGCGACGCCCGATCAGCTTTATGTCGCGGGCGACGGGGCGTTCGAATTCGAGCGCACGGCGAGCCGCCTCGCCGAAATGCAGTCGGACGATTATCTGGCGCTGGGCCACGGGCCGGCCGAGGACTGACCCTACACCAGCACGAGCAGGACGCCGCCGGCGATCTTCCCCCAGCGCGACGTGTTGGCGGCGACATAGGCCAGACTGCGGACGTAACGCATTTCGTGGGCGAGATGTCCGGCAGCCTGTTCGGCGGTGCGGCGCATCGTCCGAAAGGGGCGCGGTTCGGGCGGCCTGATCGGCCCCGGCCGTGCCGGGGGCGAGGGCAGGTCGGCGAAGCCGCCGTTGGTCACGCGCGGGTCGGCGGCGACCGCCTGGCACAAGGCTTCCATGCGCGCGATCGCCAGCCGGTTCGGCACCGCGCGATCACGGCTGAGCAGCTCGAAACTATGGCTGAAGGCCGAGAACTGGATCGCCCCGCTCGCCGCCGCATGGTCGAGCGCGTCGCGCATCTCCTCTTCGGACATCGCGCACAGCTGCGCGGGGCGAAAGCTGTCGACGCGGTCCATCAGGCCGCTGACCGGCACCTCGCAGACACCGTGGTGCAGGCGCATTCCGATATTGCGGCGGTCGAGCGCAATGTCGCAGCCATGGCCGACATGGGCGCCATTGAAGCTGCTGTCATAGTCGAAACCCAGCGCGGCGAGCGCGCGCAGCGTATCGTCGTTGGCGCCGAAATTGCCGGCGCGAAACGCGACCGGGTCGGGCGCGCCCGCGCGCACCAGCATGTCAGCCGCCAGCCCGATCAGCTTTTTCTGCGCGCCCAGCGGAAAGTCGCCGATGTTGCGCCCGGTCAGCCGCCCGGCCGGGTTGAAGCGCGCGAAGGCGAGCCATTCGGTGTGGATGTGGAGCTGCACCTCGTGACCGCGCGCGACAATCGGAGCGACGATGTCGCGGACGATCGACGGCCCGTGGACGAGCGCGGGCATCGGATCGACGAAGAAGACGCCCTTCAGGCCGTATCTTTCGAGCATGTCCATCTGGAAATGGATGCCGAAATCGCCATCGCGGCAGCGGCCGAGGATCGAGCTTTCGAAATTGGCGCGCGCGTCCTGGCCCCGTTGATAGAGGCCCGCCGACAATTCGGTGTCGAAGCTGATGATCGCGCGCGTCATCATGGGCGCGTAACAAAGCGGGAATAAGGGAGGGTTAATCGGCGTTGCGCAATAGCCCTATGCGAACGGCGCATTTTTCTTCCATCCTGCCGCGAACCCGTTGCGATCCTGCCATGGCACGCGCCAGCCTGTCATCTAAATCAATTTTCGAGGCCATTATCGTTATTGCGAACTATTAGCAAAAAAAGGCGGTTTTTCGGCTTTTTCGCGGTTGTTTCCTTAAGGGAATCGGCGTAGGGGCGTCGCCAGTCTTGGGACCGGTGCGGAGCTTTGGCCCGTGCCCCCGCCGGTCTGTGAACCAAATGCCGGGCTTGCCAGGAAGGGAGTGCCGCGCGCCATGGGACGCAAGAAGATCGCTTTGATCGGAGCCGGGAATATCGGCGGAACGCTGGCGCTGCTCGCCGCGCAGAAGGAACTCGGCGACGTCGTCCTGTTCGACGTGGTCGAAGGCGTGCCGCAGGGCAAGGCGCTCGACCTGTCGCAGGTCGGCCCGATCGCGGGCTTCGACGCGAAGATCACCGGCACCAACGATTATAAGGACATCGCGGGCGCCGACGTCATCATCGTCACCGCCGGCGTTGCCCGCAAGCCGGGCATGAGCCGTGACGACCTGCTCGGGATCAATCTGAAAGTCATGAAGGCTGTGGGTGAGGGCATCAAGGCGAACGCCCCCGACGCTTTCGTCATCTGCATCACCAATCCGCTCGATGCCATGGTGTGGGCGCTGCGCGAATTCTCGGGCCTGCCGCACAACAAGGTCGTCGGCATGGCGGGTGTGCTCGATTCGGCGCGCTTCAGCCACTTCATCGCCGACGAATTCGACGTGTCGGTGAAGGATGTGAACACCTTCGTGCTCGGCGGCCACGGCGACACGATGGTTCCCGTCGTGCGTTACTCGACCATCAACGGCATTCCCGTTCCCGACCTCGTCAAGATGGGCCTGTCGTCGCAGGACAAGATCGACGCGATCGTCAAGCGCACCCGCGGCGGCGGCGGCGAGATCGTCGCGCTGCTCGGCACCGGCTCGGCCTTCTATGCCCCCGCGGCCTCGGGCATCGCGATGGCCGAAGCCTATCTCGGCGACCAGAAGCGCATCCTGCCCTGCGCCGCCTATGTCGACGGCCAATATGGCGTCGACGGCCTTTACGTGGGCGTGCCGGTGCTGATCGGCGCGAACGGCGTCGAGAAGATCGTCGAAATCGAACTCGACGACGCCGACAAGGCGGGCCTGCAGGTGTCGGTCGACGCGGTCAAGGAACTGCTCGACGCGTGCAAGGGTCTGGATTCGAGCCTCGCATAAAGGACATTGTGCCCCTGCGAAGGCAGGGGCCCATCACCCGCGCTCTCAAATCAGGGCGGCGGGCGACGCGAAATCAGGAGATGGGCCCCTGCCTTCGCAGGGGCACGAGAAACGGAACGAAATCTATGTCCATCCTCATCGACAAGAATACCAAGGTCATCACGCAAGGGATGACCGGCGCCACCGGCACCTTCCACACCGAACAGGCGCTCGCCTATGGCACGCAGATGGTCGGCGGCGTGACGCCGGGCAAGGGCGGCACGACGCATATCGGCCTGCCGATGTTCAACACCGTCGAGGAAGCGAAACATGCGACCGGCGCGACCGCGTCGGTCATCTATGTGCCGCCGCCGTTCGCCGCCGATTCGATCCTCGAGGCGATCGATGCCGAGATCGAGCTGATCGTCGCGATCACCGAGGGCATTCCGGTGCTCGACATGGTCAAGGTGAAGCGCGCGCTCTCGGGCTCGAAGTCGCGCCTGATCGGCCCGAACTGCCCCGGCGTGCTGACCCCCGACGAATGCAAGATCGGCATCATGCCCGGCAACATCTTCAAGAAGGGCAGCGTCGGCGTCGTCTCGCGCTCGGGCACGCTGACTTATGAAGCCGTGTTCCAGACCTCGAACGTCGGCCTCGGCCAGACCACCGCGGTCGGCATCGGCGGCGACCCGGTTAACGGCACCAACTTCATCGACGTGCTCGAACTCTTCCTCGCCGACGACGCCACCAAGTCGATCATCATGATCGGCGAAATCGGCGGCCCCGACGAAGTCAACGCCGCGCAGTGGGCCGTAGACCCGGCGATGAAGCCGACCACGGGTTTCTTCATGATCGGCGAAATCGGCGGCGACGCCGAAGAACAGGCCGCGCAGTTCCTGATCGACGAAGCGAAGCGCGGCCGCAAGAAGCCGATGGCCGGCTTCATCGCGGGCCGCACGGCGCCTCCGGGCCGCCGCATGGGACATGCAGGGGCAATCGTGTCGGGCGGCAAGGGCGACGCCGAAAGCAAGATCGCGGCGATGGAAGCCGCCGGCATCAAGGTGTCGGCGAGCCCGTCGGAACTCGGCACGACGCTCGCCGAAGTGCTCAAGGAACGCGTCTGATTTTCATACCAACCTTCTTTTCGTGTGTCCCCGCGAAGGCGGGGACCCATTGCGACGTTGCATGGACCCCCGCCTTCGCGGGGGAGCACGGAGGGGAGGTCTGAGATGGTTCGGCCTGGCTTCGTCTACATCATGGCAAGCCGGAAAAACGGAACTATCTATATCGGCGTGACGAGCGATCTACCGCAGCGGATTTGGCAACATCGCGAAGGGATGATCGAGGGATTTACGAAGGAATATGGCTGCAAGCTGCTGGTCTGGTTTGAAGCGTTCGAGAGCATTCACGACGCCCGGCAGTTTGAAGCGCGAATGAAGAAATGGAACCGGCGTGGAAGATCAGCCGCATCGAGGAGCGCAACCCCGAGTGGACCGATCTGTTTGAAACGCTTGTTTGAAACCCCCCAGGAGATGGGCCCCTGCCTTCGCAGGGGCACAGCGAGTTTGAGACTATGAACCTCGAGAGACAAAGCTTCGACATCGATGAGCCGCAGGCCGGCCCGAGCTGGGCGCCGAAGAACTGGCCCGTCATCGACAGCGACGACCTGACCGCCGCGCTCGACCCGCAGCAGATGCAGGTCGCGGTAAAGGCCGCCGCCGCCAAGGCGGGGGCCGCGTTGTCGAGCGCCGAGGTCGAGCGCGCCGCCGACGATTCGATCCGCGCGATGATGCTGATCCGCACCTATCGCGTGCGCGGGCACCTTGCCGCCACGCTCGATCCGCTTGGGCTCAGCCAGCGCGAACTGCCCGCCGACCTGACGCCCGAATATCACGGCTTCGTCGGCGCCGATCAGGATCGGCCGGTGTATATCGGCGGAACGCTGGGTCTCGAAAAGGCGACGATCCGCGAGATCGTCGCGATCCTGCGCGCCAATTATTGCGGCCATGTCGGCCTCGAATATATGCACATCTCCGACGTCGAGGAGCGGCGCTTCCTGCAGGACCGGATGGAGGGCGCCGACAAGAGCGTCGAATTCACCCAGGAAGGCAAGCGCGCGATCCTCAACAAGGTGATCGAGGCCGAGGAATGGGAGAAATTCCTCGCGCGCAAATATGTCGGCACCAAGCGTTTCGGGCTCGACGGCGGCGAATCGATGATCCCCGCGATGGAATCGATCATCAAATATGGCGGCCAATATGGCGTGAAGGAAATCGTCTATGGCATGGCGCACCGCGGGCGGCTCAATATGCTCGCGAACGTCATGGCGAAGCCCTATCAGGTGATCTTTCACGAATTCGCCGGCGGCAGCGCCAACCCCGACGACATCGGCGGTTCGGGCGACGTCAAATATCACCTCGGCACCTCGACCGACCGCGAGTTCGACGGGGTTTCGGTGCATATGTCGCTCGTCCCCAACCCCTCGCACCTCGAAGCGGTCGATCCCGTCGTGCTCGGCAAGGTGCGCGCGCAGCAGGTCGTGCGCGACGACCTCGCCGAACATACGCAGGTGCTGCCGGTGCTGATCCACGGCGACGCGGCGTTCGCGGGGCAGGGGATCGTCTGGGAATGCCTCGGCTTCTCTGGGATCCGCGGCTACAATACCGGCGGCTGCATCCACTTCATCGTCAACAACCAGATCGGTTTCACGACCAGCCCGCAGTTCGCGCGCTCGTCGCCCTATCCGTCGGACGTCGCCAAGGGCGTCCAGGCGCCGATCCTGCACGTCAACGGCGATGATCCGGAGGCGGTGACCTTTGCGTGCAAGCTCGCGATCGACTTCCGCCAGCAGTTCAAGCGCGACGTCGTGATCGACATGTGGTGCTATCGCCGCTTCGGCCATAACGAAGGCGACGAACCCTCGTTCACCCAGCCTTTGATGTACGAACGCATCCGCAAGCATCCGCCGGTGTCGCAGCTTTGCGCCGCGAAACTGCAGGACGAGGGCGTGATCGACGCCGGCTGGGCCGACGCGCGCCGCGCCGAATTCACCGCGCGGCTCGAAGGCGATTTCGAGGCGGCGAAGACCTATAAACCGAACAAGGCCGACTGGTTCGCCGGGCGCTGGTCGGGCCTCTATGCGCCGACCGATTCCGAACATGCGCGCCGCAACATCGCGACGGGCGTTTCGGAAAAATTGTTCGATTCGATCGGCCGCACGCTGACGACGATCCCCGCCGATGTCGAGGTTCACAAGACGCTGCGCCGCGTCATCGACGCGCGCGGCGCGATGTTCGCGAACAAGGACGACGGCGAAGTGTTCGACTGGGCGACCGCCGAGAGCCTCGCCTTCGGCACCTTGCTCAGCGAAGGCTATCAGGTGCGCCTGTCGGGGCAGGATTCGGGCCGCGGCACCTTCAGCCAGCGCCACGCCGTCTGGGTCGACCAGAAGAGCGAGGAAAAATATGTTCCGCTGACGACCGTGCCGCACGGCCGGTTCGAGGTGCTCGACAGCCCGCTCTCCGAATATGGCGTGCTCGGCTTCGAATATGGCTATGCGATGGCCGACCCCAAGAGTCTCGTGCTCTGGGAAGCGCAGTTCGGTGACTTCGCCAACGGCGCGCAGATCATGATCGACCAGTTCATCGCCGCGGGCGAGGCCAAGTGGCTGCGCGCCAACGGCCTCGTGATGCTGCTCCCGCACGGTTATGAAGGACAGGGGCCCGAGCATAGCTCGGCGCGCCTCGAACGCTTCCTTCAGCTGTGCGCGGGCGACAATATCCAGGTGTGCAATATTTCGACCCCGTCGAACTATTTCCACGTCCTGCGCCGCCAGATGCTGCGCTCGTTCCGCAAGCCGCTGATCATCATGACGCCCAAGTCGCTGCTTCGCCACAAGCTGGCGGTGTCGCAGCGGTCGGACTTCATCGGCGACGCGCATTTCCGCCGCATCATGTCCGACCGCACGCCGCCCGCCGACAAGGACATCAAGCGCGTCGTGCTCTGTTCGGGCAAGGTCGGTTACGATCTGATGGAAGCGCGCGACGCCGCGGATCTCACCGACACGACGGTGATCCGCATCGAGCAGCTCTATCCCTTCCCGGGCGAGGCGCTCGCGGTTCGCCTGAAGCGGATGCCGAAGCTCGAAGAGGTCGTCTGGGCGCAGGAAGAGCCGCGCAACAACGGCGCCTGGTTCTTCGTGGGCGAGCTGATCGAGGAATCGCTGGCCGAAGCGGGCCATAAGGGCATGCGCCCGCGTTACGCCGGCCGCGCCGCCGCGGCATCGCCCGCGACGGGCCTGATGAGCCGTCACCAGACCGAACAGTCGGCGCTCGTCGCCGATGCCCTGGGTTTGTCGGTTAGAGCGGAAATCAGGCGCGCGAAGAGCAAGGCATAGAATATGGGTGTGCCCCTGCGAAGGCAGGGGCCCATCTCCCACCCTTTGATGATGGGCCCCTGCCTTCGCAGGGGAACGGAAAGAGAAGAAGCGATGAGCACCGAAGTCAAAGTCCCCACGCTGGGCGAAAGCGTCACCGAAGCGACGATCGGCGAGTGGCTGAAACAGCCCGGCGAAGCGGTCGCGCTCGATGAGCCGATCGCGAGCCTCGAAACCGACAAGGTCGCGGTCGAAGTGCCGTCGCCCGTCGCCGGCGTGATGGGGCAGCAGCTCGCCGCGGTCGGCGACACGGTCAATGTCGGCGCGACGATCGCGACGGTCGAAGCGGGCGGCGCGGTCGCTGCGCCCTCACCCGCCGCTCCGGCACCCGCCAAGGCCGAAGCCGCGGCTCCGGCCCCCGCCGCGACCGCCGCTCCGGCGGGTGAGGGCGTCGATACGGTCACCACCATGTCGCCCGCCGTGCGCCGCCTCGTGCTCGAACATGGCGTCGACCCGACGAAGATCCAGGGTACCGGCAAGGACGGCCGCCTGACCAAGGAAGATGTGCTCGCGGCCGCCAGCGCGGCGCCTGCCGCCGCGCCTGCGCCCGCTGCCGCGCCATCGGCGCCCGCCGCGAGCGGTGCGCCGGGCCGCCAGGAAGAGCGCGTCAAGATGACGCGCATGCGCCAGACGATCGCCAAGCGCCTCAAGGCCGCGCAGGACACTGCGGCGATGCTGACGACCTTCAACGACGTCGACATGTCGGCGGTGATGGCGACGCGCGAGAAATATCGCGACAGCTTCGAAAAGAAGCATGGCGTGCGCCTCGGCTTCATGAGTTTCTTTACCAAGGCGGTCGCGCTCGCCGCGCACGACATCCCCGCGGTCAACGCCCGGATCGAGGGCGACGAGATCGTCTATCACAATTATCTCGACGTCTCGGTCGCGGTCAGCGCGCCGAACGGCCTCGTCGTGCCCGTCGTCCGCAACGCGGACAGCATGAGCTTCGCCGACATCGAAAAGGCGATCGCCGACCTCGGCAAGCGCGCGGCCGATGGCAAGCTGGGCATCGAAGAAATGACGGGCGGCACGTTCTCTATTTCGAACGGCGGCGTGTTCGGCGGCCTGATGTCGACCCCGATCATCAACCCGCCGCAGTCGGCGGTGCTCGGCCTCCACCGCATCGAGGATCGCCCGGTCGTGCGGAACGGCGAGATCGTGATCCGCCCGATGATGTATCTCGCGATGAGCTACGACCACCGCCTGGTCGACGGGCGCGAGGCGGTGACCTTCCTCAAGACGATCAAGGAAGCGATCGAGGATCCGACGCGCCTGCTGATCGATCTGTAGTTCCGTCGCCCCAGCGAATGCTGGGGCCGCTATCCCCCTGGCGCCGCCTTTGGCAGCCAGCGATCCCAGCTTTCGCTGGGATGACGAATGGAGTGAGTTATGGCTGATTACGACTACGACGTCCTTGTCATCGGTGCCGGTCCCGGCGGTTATGTCGCGGCGATCCGCGCGGCGCAGCTGGGCCTCAAGACCGCGTGCGCCGAAGGGCGCGAAACGCTCGGCGGCACCTGCCTCAACGTCGGTTGCATCCCCTCGAAGGCGATGCTCCATGCCTCCGAATATTTCGAGGCCGCGGCGGGCGGCGCGATGGCGGCGATGGGCATCAAGGTGAAGCCCGAACTCGACCTCGGCACGATGCACGGCCAGCGCAAGGACGCGGTGAAGGGCCTGACCGGCGGCATCGAATTTCTGTTCAAGAAGAACAAGGTCGACTGGCTGAAGGGCTATGCGCAGTTCACCTCGAAAGATACCGTCGAAGTTGCGGGCAAGGCGGTGCGCGCCAAGAATATCATCATCGCGACCGGCTCGTCGGTAACCCCGCTTCCCGGCGTCGAAGTCGATAACGACAAGCAGATCATCGTCGATTCGACCGGCGCGCTCGAACTTGCCAAGGTGCCGGGCCATATGGTCGTGATCGGCGGCGGCGTGATCGGGCTCGAACTCGGCAGCGTGTGGCGCCGCCTCGGCGCCAAGGTCACCGTCGTCGAATTTCTCGACCAGATCCTGCCCGGCATGGACGGCGACGTCCGCAAGGAAGCGAACAAGATCCTCAAGAAGCAGGGCATGGAGTTCAAGCTCAAGACCAAGGTCACCAAAGCCGCGGTCAAGGGCAAGAAGGCCGTGCTGACGCTCGAGCCTGCAGCGGGCGGCGATGCCGAAACGCTCGAAGCCGACGTCGTGCTCGTCTCGATCGGCCGCCGTCCGAACACCGACGGTCTCGGCCTCGACAAGGCGGGCCTTACGGTCAACCAGCGCGGCCAGATCGAAACCGACCATGATTTCCAGACCAATGTCCCCGGCATCTGGGCGATCGGCGACGTCATCCCGGGCCCGATGCTCGCGCACAAGGCCGAGGACGAGGGCATCGCCTGCGCCGAGAATATCGCCGGGTTGACCGGCATCGTGAACCACGACGTGATCCCGTCGGTCGTCTACACCTGGCCCGAAATCGCCGGCGTCGGCCTGACCGAAGAGCAGGCTGTTGAGAAGGCGGGTGGGGAAAAGGGCGCGGTCAAGGTCGGCAAATTCCCGATGCTCGCGAACAGCCGCGCCAAGACCAATCACGAGCCCGACGGTTTCGTGAAGGTCATCGCCGATGCCAAGAGCGACCGCGTGCTCGGCGTGTGGTGCATCGCGAGCGTCGCGGGCACGATGATCGCGCAGGCGGCGCAGGCAATGGAATTCGGTGCGACGTCCGAGGACATCGCCTATACCTGCCACGCGCATCCGACGCACAGCGAGGCGATCAAGGAAGCCGCGATGGCGGTGACGGGCAAGCCGATCCATATCTGACGCGAAGATGAGGGGGAGAATATGATGGCGAAGCACGGGCTCTGGGCAGCGGCTTCGCTGCTCCTCTCCCTCACCGCGACCGGCGCGCAGGCGGCGCCCGATCTTGCCGCGGCCAATGCGCGGCTGACCGGGCTGCTCGACAAAAATTATCCGGCGCTTGATGCGATCTACAAGGATCTGCACCAGCACCCCGAACTCGGGATGCAGGAGGTCCGCACCGCGGGTATCCTGGCAAAGCATCTGCGCGACGCGGGCCTCACCGTGACCGAGAAGGTCGGCGGCACCGGCGTCGTCGGCGTGCTCAAAAATGGTGAGGGGCCGACGATCCTCGTGCGCGCCGACATGGACGCGCTGCCGATGGAGGAAAAGACCGGGCTCGCCTGGGCGAGCAAGGCGCGCGCGACCTATGAGGGCAAGGATGTGCCCGTCATGCACGCGTGCGGCCACGACACGCATGTCGCCTATCTGGTCGGCGTCGCGCAGGCCCTGAGCGCGATGCGCGACAGCTGGTCGGGGACGGTGGTGCTGATCGGCCAGCCCGCCGAGGAACCGCTCAGCGGCGCGCGCGCGATGCTCGACGACGGGCTCTTCAAACGCTTTCCGAAGCCCGATTTCGGCTTCGCGGCGCATGTCACCAACCTTCCCGCCGGCGTCGTCGCGATCAAGGCGGGGCCGTCCTCGTCGGCGTCGGACAGCTATGCGATCACCTTCCACGGCCGCGGCGGGCACGGCTCGATGCCCGCGGCGACGATCGACCCGATTCCGATCGCCGCGCGCTTCGTCACCGATACGCAGGTGGTGATCAGCCGCGAAAAGGATCCGGCGGCGTTCGGCGTGCTGACGATCGGCGCGATCAACGCCGGCAGCGCGCCCAACATCATCCCCGACAGCGCCGAGGTGAAGGTCAATCTGCGCTCGCAGTCGCCCGAAGTGCGCAAGCTGCTCCAGGACGGCACCGCGCGCGTCGCCAAGTCGGCCGCCGCGATGGGCGGCGCGCCCGAACCGACGATCCGCTACCTCGGCGGCACGGGCATCATGATGAACGACCCGGCGATGGCGAAGGCCGCGGTCGCGGCGCTGACGCCCGCCTTCGGCAAGGGGCTGGTCTTCGCGCCCGAAAGCGCGACGCCGATGTCGGGGAGCGAGGATTATTCCGAATTCGTCGATGCCGGCGTGCCGTCGCTCTTCTTCGGCATCGGCGGCTACGACCCCGCCGTGCTCGCCGATCTCAAGGCGAAGGGCGAGCCCGCGCCGACGAACCACTCGCCTTTCTTCGCGCCGAAGGCCGAGCCGGCGATCCGCAACGCCGTGACCGCGATCGTCCTCTCGATCGTCGGGGGCGTACGGCCGGCGGCGAAATAGGCTCCCGCCTTGATCGAGCTCGACAATGCGCTGATCGTCCGGTTGCTCGACCTGATCGGCATCGGCGTCTTCGCGCTGTCGGGCGCGCTGATGGCGGTGCGGCTGCGCCAGACACTGGTGACCGCGGCCTTTTTTGCGCTGGTGACCGGCGTCGGCGGCGGCAGCGTGCGCGATCTGTTGATCGGGGCGCCGGTGTTCTGGGTGCAGGACGGCGCCATCGCCGCGGTGTGCATCGCGATCGCGCTCGTCGTCTGGCTCACGCCCGAACGCTGGTGGCAGGGGCAATTGCTCGAATGGGCCGATGCGGTCGGGCTCGTCGCTTATGCCGTGTTCGGGACGGCGAAGGCGATGGCATGGGGCGTCCCCCCCGCGCCTGCATTGCTGATGGGCGTCATCACCGGCTGCGTCGGCGGCACGATCCGCGATGTCCTCGCCGGCGTCCCGTCGATCATTGTCCGGCCCGAAATCTATGTCACCGCGGCGGCGCTCGCTTCGGGGCTGTTCCTGATTCTGCTCTGGCTGGGCGCCGGGACCCCGGTCGCGGCGGTCACCGGCGCGGTCGCCGGTTTCATCCTGCGCGGCGCCGCGATCCGCTGGTCGCTTGCGCTGCCCGCCTATCGCGATCCGAAGGCGTAGATAAAGTACAGGCGTGTCCCCGCGAAGGCGGGGACCCATCTCCGGTGGGTTCAAAATGGCACCGGCAGGAGATAGGCTCCCGCCTTCGCGGGAGCACGGCCTTTTCCGTCGAGGTCACGCCTAAACTTGCCAAATCGCGAATCTGTGGCAGGTTCGTCTTATGAACAATGATGTCAGCACGATCGCCCGCCGGGTGCGGGACCAGGCGGATGCCTTGCCCGAGCTGTTCGGCCGCTTCGATTTCGACAAGGCGCCCGAACGCTGGGCGCCCGAGGCCGATGCGGTGAGCGAGCTCAGCCGCGTCCGCAGCATCGACCGGTCCGACTATCTGCATGATCCCGATCTCCTCGGCCGCATCCGCGAATATACGATGCTCGGCGACCGCACCGGCGACGCCTATGCCGCGCTGATGCCGAGCTATGGCTTCCAGCGCACCGTCGCGATGCTCGTCGATGCGTGCGACAAGGGCATCGAGGCGGTCGAGGATGCGCCCGCCGAACTGATCGCGCTGATCCGCGAGATGGAGCAGAAGCCCGACTGGCTCGACATGGAACTGGTCGAGGAAGGCGCGGCCTATGAACGCAACGCAACGGCGAACCTCTCGCCCTTTCTGATCCGCGGCGCCTTCATCGCGACCTTCCTCAACAAATATTCGGCGCTGCCGATGGCGCTCACCGGCACGCTCGGTCATGCGACCGCGGCGCGGCGGGTCAAGGAAACCGCGACCTTCTTTGCGACGACGGCATTGCCGGGCGCGCTCGACCGCTATGGCCCCGGTTTCAAGGCGGCGGCGATGGTTCGGCTGATGCACTCGATGGTGCGCGTCAACGTGCTGTCGCGCCCGGGCATGTGGGACGCCGACACCTATGGCATGCCGATCCCGCAACTCGACCAGATGCCCGCGGGGCTGATCCCCATCTACTTCCTGTCGCAGGAGGTGCTGGCGAAAGGGCGCACGCGCTTCACGCGGATCGAGCGCGGCCGCGTCGAACTCGCGCGCTATCGCTGCTATCTTTTGGGGCTGCCCGAGGATCTGCTCGCCGACACGCCGCAGGAGATCGTCCGCATCTGGCGCACGCGCAGCGCGACGCTCCGTTACGAATATGACGATCAGGTCTGCGGCGGGCTGCTCCGCGCGACGATGGACGCCGAATTGTCGAAGGACCGATCGCCCAAGGGGCAGGTCAAGCGCCGGCTCGAATATTCGGTCAGCCGCGTCTTCTTCGTGAAGGCCTTTCTGGCGGGCGACGAGGCGCGCGCCGCCCAGGTCGGCGTTCCGGTGCGCCGCCGCGATCACCTCATCTATGGTGCGACGATGCTCGGCATCGCGGGGCGGATGGCGGCCTATCGCTTCGCGTCGCGGCTGCCGCTGATCCGCCACTTCGCCGACCGCCGCCTCGTCCACCGGATCGAGCGCCAGCTTGCCGAATATGGCCGCGCCGAATTCACTTCCGACGCCGCGCATTACAAACCCGCGACGGCCTTCTAGATATTTCCAGCCAAGGGGATTCCATGCAGACCGAACAGGCGGCCGTCAACGGCATCAGCATCACCTATGAGGACAAGGGGCCGCGCGATGCGCCCGTCATCCTGCTGGTCATGGGCCTCGGCGGGCAATTGACACTCTGGCCCGACGAGTTCGTCGATGCGCTGAACGCGCGCGGTTTCCGCACCATCCGCTACGACAATCGCGACGTCGGCCTGTCGACGCGCTTCGAGGCGGCGGGCATTCCCAATGTGAAGTGGATGATCGTCAAATCGGTGATCGGCCTCCCGGTGCGCCCCGCCTATACGCTCGCCGACATGGCGGCCGACGGCATCGGGCTGCTCGACCATCTCGGCATCGAGCGCGCGCATGTCGTCGGCGTGTCGATGGGCGGCATGATTTCGCAGCATATCGCCGCGCGCTATCCGCAGCGCGTGCTGTCGCTGACGTCGGTGATGTCGACGACGGGCAACCGCCGCCTGCCGCGCGCGCGGAAGGAAGCAATGCAGGTGCTGGCGAACCGCCCGATGAGCGGCGACAAGGAAGCGCTGATCGCCTATTCGGTCAATGCGGCGCGGGTGATCGGCAGCCCCGGCTATCCGCAGGACGAAGAGCGGCTCCAGCGCCGCGTTCGCGCCGATTTCGAACGCGGCTGGTATCCGCAGGGCGTCGCGCGGCAGATGGCGGCGATCGTCGCCGACGGCGACCGGCGTCCGATGCTGAAGAAGATCAAGGCACCGACGCTCGTCATCCATGGCGAGGATGATCCGCTCGTGCCGCTGCCCGGCGGGCGCGATACCGCCGACAATATCGCGGGGGCGCGGCTCAAGACGATTCCCGGCATGGGACACGACCTGCCGCTCGCGCTGGTCGATACGCTGGCCGATGCGATCGCGGAGCATATCGGCGCAACGACCGCCGTCACGGCATAGCTTCTCCGCTCCCGCTCGCGGGCAAGGGGCGGCATCCTCGTATCGCCCGGCATCAAGGCCCGCGCCAAGCGCGCCAGGAGTCAAAACATCCAATGAAATCAATGGATGATGGTGCGGTCGAGAAGACTCGAACTTCCACGGCCTTTCGGCCACAACGACCTCAACGTTGCGCGTCTACCAGTTCCGCCACGACCGCACATCATGATGGTCCGGATCGGGTCCGGCACCAGGTAGGAGCGGGCGCCTAGCAAAGCTTGCCGGGCGATGCAAGCGAGCTTCGCCGCTTTTATTTTTGCGCGTGCGAACGCGCGCGGCCCCGGGCCGCCTTCCATGTCATCGAACCGACTCCAAAGAGTCATGCAACTGTCACGGCTCTGGCGTCAGACCGTCATCGAATCACCCTAGTGGCGGCGTCACCGGGGGCGAGACAGCAATCCTTTTCTCGACCGCGGCGTGTTTTTCATCAGGCGCGCGCAGGCGCACACCGGGACGGAGATTTTCATGGCGGCTTTCGCACGCATTCGTTTGGTCATGCTCAGCGGCGTGGCCTGTTCCATTCTTGCGGCATGCGGCGCCGACGGCGTCGCGTCGCCGGGCGAGGGCGTGATCGTCATTCCCGCGCCGACCCCGACCCCGACGCCCACTCCGACCCCGACCCCCACGCCGACCGGCGTGACGCCGGCCGACGCCTGCCCGAACATCAACGGCGCCGATAAGCTCTCCGACCTCGGCACCATTTCGGGGCCGCAGGGCACCTGGCGCAACTGCGGCTTCCCCGCGAAGTTCAACTCGACGACCGCGATCCCCAAGGTCGACGGCGTCATCTATTCGCTGCCGGGCCGCGTCGATGTCGGCACCGACAAGGGGCCCGATCCCGATGCCCCGACCTCGGCGGCGCCCGAAGTCACGCTGACGATCGATCCCGGCGTCACCATCTTTGCCTCGACGGGCACCGCCTTCCTTGCCGTCAATCGCGGCAACAAGATCGACGCCGTCGGCACGCCGACGCAGCCGATCGTCTTCACCGGCCGCGGCAACGTCGTCGGCTCGGCAACCGACAACACCTCGCAGCTGTGGGGCGGGGTCGTCCTGCTCGGCCGCGCGCCGATCACCGATTGCGACGCGGCGGGTGCGGTTCCCGGCACCAACGATTGCGAACGCGATACCGAAGGCACGTCGAATGCGCTCTATGGCGGCGAAGTCACCGACGATAATTCGGGCCGTCTGAGCTATGTCCAGATTCGCTACTCGGGCTTCAACCTGTCGCCCGACAGCGAATTGCAGGGGCTGACCCCGTCGGGCGTCGGTTCGGCGACCCAGTTCGACCATATCCAGATCCACAACAGCTCGGACGACGGCATGGAAGTCTTCGGCGGCCGTCCGAACTTCAAGCATATGATCGTCACCGGCGCCGAGGACGACAGCTTCGACACCGACGTTGGCTACAAGGGCAATATCCAATATGCGATCGCGGTCCAGCGCGCCGGCGGCGCGGTCGGCGACTCGATCATGGAAATCGACTCGGACGGCGATGAAAACGCGATCCCGCGTCAGGAAGTGAATATCTCGAACTTCACCTTCATCCACCGCAACGCCGCGGCCGGCAACGGCGCCGCGATCCGCATCCGCGGCGGCGCCGACTACACCTTCGCCAACGGCCTGATCACCACCGGCGCATCGTGCATCCGCATCGACAGCGCGACGACGGTGCAGCCCGCCGACCCGGCGCTCGACGAAAACGGCCCGCCGCGCTTCGAATCGGTGTCGATGCAGTGCAACGACCGGCCGTTCCGCGGCTCGAACGGCCCCGACGACGCCGCGGTCCGTGCGATCTTCGAACTCGGCACGAACAACAGCTCGACCTACACGCCGAGCCTGACCGACGTCTTCGTCAACGGCGCGACTGAAACCGCGCTGCAGGCGTTCGACGCCTCGGCGCTCGACGACTTCTTCGATGCGACGGCCTATGTCGGCGCGGTCGCCGACGCCAACGATAGCTGGTACGCGGGCTGGACCTGCAATTCCGCCACGGCGTCGTTCGGCGACACCAGCGGCAACTGCACCGACATCCCCGTAAGCTGACGCGCCGACGTCCGATACCGGGGCGGGGCGCACCAACGGCGCGCCCCGCCCCCATTTCCATCTGCCATTAGGGCCCATCTCCATTAGGGGTAATCCAACATGACCAAGCGGTCGCTATTCGCCAGCTTCCTGCTCCTTTCGTCGGCGCTGGTGTCGCCCGCGGCGCTCGCCCAGACGGCCGAGCCCGATCCCGCGCCCGCCGAGACGCCGCCCGCCGACCCGGCTGGCGAAGAGGTCGATGTGTCGATCCCCGGCGGCGCCGACGCCGAGATCGTCGTCACCGGCCGCTATACCCCCAATGTCGTCCGCGCGACGCCCGAGGTCGTGTCGGTCCTCTCGTCGGCCGACATCGCGCGCACCGGCGAAGGCGACATCTCGGGCTCGCTGCAGCGCGTGACCGGCCTGTCGGTCGTCGGCGGCGGCTTCGTCTATGTCCGCGGTCTCGGCGACCGTTACTCGCTCGCGCTCTTGAACGGCTCGCCGCTGCCCAGCCCCGAACCGCTGAAGCGCGTCGTCCCGCTCGACATCTTCCCGACCAACGTCATCGATTCGACGCTGGTGCAGAAAAGCTATTCGGCGAACTTCCCCGGCGAATTCGGCGGCGGCGTGATCAACCTCACGACCAAGGCGACCCCGCGCGAGACCTTCCTGACCTTTTCGGGCGGCATCGGGTGGGACAGTGAGACGACGAACGAGCTCGGCTATACCTATTATGGCAGCGACACCGACTGGACCGGCTTCGACGACGGCACCCGCGACGTCCCGCCGCTCCTGAAAGCGGCTTTCGCCAGCGGCAAGCCGATCCTCGAGGGCGCCGATTTCAGCCTCGACGATCTGAAGGCGATCCAGATGGAGCTCGTCAATTCGGAGACGAGCCTGCTCCAGCAGAACAACCATATCCCGGTCAACTGGTCGGCGGGCATCACCGGCGGCACGACGATCCAGCTCCCCGACGGCGAGCTGGGCATCATCGCGACCGCGGGCATCAGCAACAAGTGGCGCACGCGCGATACGCTCCAGCAGACCTCGCTCGAAACCGACCTGTCGGGCGAGCCGCAGACCAATTTCAACCGCGTCGTCACCGACAACCGCATCGTCGTCAACGGCCTGCTCGGTTTCGGACTCGAACTCGGCGACCACAAGTTCCGCTGGACCAACCTCTACATCCGCGACACGCTGAAGCAGGCGCGCCTCGGCCTCGGCACCAACCGCAACCAGTCCGACCGCGACATCATGCAGCAGGACACCGCCTGGTACGAACGCCAGCTGATCAACAGCCAGATCGTCGCCGAATTCGATTTCGACCGCATCCAGCTCGACCTGCGCGGCGGCTATGCCAATTCGCAGCGCGAGGCGCCCTATGAGCGCAGCTTCACCTATGTCCGCACCAACCTGCCCACCGAGGTCGATCCCGTCGGCGACAAGTTCGTCAACGACCTGACCGGCGGCCGCGGTTCGGCGAGCATTTCCTTCTCGGACCTCAATGAGGATCTCTGGTCGGGCGGCGTCGACCTCTCCTACGAACTCGCGCCGCGCATCACCGCGACGGTCGGCTATGCCTACAGCGACACGCACCGCACCTCGGTGCGCCGCGATTTCCTGTTCCGCGCGCAGAATCTGCCGATCGAGGTCCAGCAATTGCGCCCCGACTATCTGCTCTCCGACGCCTCGATCCAGCTTTACGACATCCGGCTGCTCGAAACCTCGGCGCAGGACGGCGCGGCGGCGTTCGACGCCAATCTGACCACCCACGCCGGCTATGCGCAGCTCCAGGCCGAAGTCGTGCCGGGCGTCAACATCAACGCCGGCGTCCGTTATGAGGACGCCAAGCAGACCGTTGTCCCGGTCGACCTGTTCAACACCGGCTCGTCGGTGTTCGTGCCGACCAACCTCAACAACGACTATTGGCTGCCGGCGGTGACGCTGACCTGGGAAATGGCGCCCGACATGCAGCTGCGCCTCAACGGGTCGAAGACGATCGCGCGGCCGCAGTTCCGCGAGCTGGTCGCGCAGGTCTATCTCGATCCCGAATCGAACCGCCTCTATCGCGGCAACCCCTCGCTGACCGACAGCGAGCTGTGGAACGCCGAACTGCGTTACGAATGGTATTTCGACCGCGATCAGCGGTTCACGATCGCGGGCTTCTACAAATCGATCGACAATCCGATCGAGGCCTATACGTCGGCGTCGGACAATCAGGTCAGCACCAGCTACGCCAATGCGCCGAAAGCGACGCTTTACGGCGCCGAGGTCGAGGTGCAGAAATATTTCGCGCTCGATACGCTGTCCGACGCGCCCTTCTGGCAGAGCCGCCGGCTCGTCCTGATCGGCAACTACACCTACACCCAGTCGGACATTCAGGTCGGCGAGGACGACGTCACCTTCATCAACGGCGTCGAGCGTCCGGCCGGCATCTTCTTCTTCGACGGTTCGCCGCTGACCGGCCAGTCCGACCATTTGGTCAATTTCCAGATCGGGCTCGAGGATCAGGACCGGCTGTCGCAGCAGACCTTGCTCCTGACCTACGCCAGCCCGCGCGTCACCAGCCGCGGCCCGTCGGGCCAGCCCGACCTCAAGGAAAAGCCCGGCATCCAGCTCGACTTCGTCGCGCGGCAGGGCATCAACCTCCTGAACAAGGAAATCGAGCTGAAGTTCGAGGCGCGCAACCTCACGGGGCGCAAATATGAAGAAGTCCAGACCTCGGGCGACAACAAAATCTATTTCAACCGCTACAAGCTCGGCCGCACCTTCTCGCTCAGCGCCTCGATCAAGTTTTGAGCTAAGCTACGCCCTCCCCTTCAGGGGAGGGCAGCGAGACTTGCCAGCTTGCTGGCTTAGTCGCAGCGGGTGGGGGCCATCGGCCTTGCGCAAGGCCGATGGCCCCCACCGCCTACCCCTCCCCTGAAGGGGAGGGGCTTATGCGAAGCGCCCCACCGCACCGGACTCGCCCGGCTGACAAAAAACTGTAATCTTGCCGTCAACTGATTGTCATCAATCGCCCCTAGGCGATTCGCGAGACCGCATTCTTTCAGTTGGGGGACGAGAAAAACCACATGGCAACGCTGATGTCCGGATCGGCCGTTCGGCTGCCGCGCGCGCTGCCTTCGTGGCTCCGCGTCCGCAAGCGGAACCCGCGCGAAATTGGGCCGCACCTGCTCGTCGGTCTGCTCGGCGCGCTCCTGATCTGGCAATGCGTCCGCCTGCTCTGGACACTCGTCACACCGCTGTCGCCGCTCGGCGCGTGGCAGCCGCAAACCGCCGTCATCGCGTCGCCCGCCGAACGGCGCGCGCTCTTCACCAGCCTCGATCCCTTCTTCCGCGGCCAGGTACAGGGTCCCGCCGCCGCGACGGTGACCTCGGCGGGGCTCACTCTCTTCGGGATCAACCTCAACGAAGCGACGGGCGGCGGCTCGGCGATCATCGCCGGCGAGGACGGGGTGCAGACGAGCTACGCCGTCGGCGAGGAGATCGCGCCGGGACTGAAGCTCGCCGGTGTCGCCTTCGACCATGTGCTGCTCGACCGCGGCGGCGCGCGCGAAAGCCTGTTCCTCGATCAGAGCGGCGCGGCGCCCCTCGCTGCTCCGGCAACCGCGCTTCCCGCGCCGACGCCCGAAATCGGTGCGGCGCCATCGGGAACCAGCGGCGACATGACCCCCGCCGCGATCAAGGCGGGCGTCGCCTTCGCCCCGCGCACCGAAGAGGGCCGCGTGACCGGCATCGTCGTGCAGCCGCAGAGCGACGGGGCGACCTTCCGCGCCGCGGGCCTCCGTCCCGGCGATGTCGTCCGCTCGGTGAACGGCCGCCCGATCACATCGGCGAGCGACATCGCGGCGCTTTCCAATCAATTAGCCCCGGGCGCGCGCATCGCGCTCGAGGTCGAACGCGGCGCCAGCGTCGTTCCCGTCGCCATCTTCCTGTCGAAACAATAGGTCTTATGCGTCTCAAGCTTTCTCTCATGCTCGCCGCTGCGCTGGTTTCCGCCGCGCCGGGGCCCGCACTGGCCCAATATACGCTGAACGTGCGCGACGCCGACATTCGCGCCTTCATTCAGGATGCGGCGCGGATCACCGGGCGCACCTTCGTCATCGACGGACGCGTCAACGGCAAGGTGTCGGTCGTCACCGACCGGCCGCTGTCGCGCAGCGAATATTTCGAGATTTTCCTCGCCACCCTGCGCTCGAACGGCCTCGTCGCCGTGCCGGGCCCGAACGGCAGCTATCGCGTCCAGCCGATCGACGGCGCCGCGGCGCAGCCCGGCCGCATCGGCAGCGGCGGCGCGGCGCAGAACCAGTTCGTCACCGAAATCATCCGCCTTCGCCACATCGACGCCGTCGCGGCGGTCGAAACCTTGCGCCCGCTCGTCAGCCCGCAGGGCTCGCTCACCGCGAACCGCAACGCCAACAGCCTCGTCGTCGCCGATTTCGCCGACAATATCCGCCGTATCCGGTCGCTCGCCGCGAGTATCGACCGCGACAGCTCGACCAGCCAGATCGTCACGCTCAAGAACGCCGGCGCGCGCGAGATTGCCGCCGCGCTCCAGGCGCTCGTCCCGGCGGCGGGGGAGGGGGCGCGGGCGCCGGTCGCGATCGTGCCGATCGACAGCAGCAACGCGATTGCGCTCAGGGGTGATCAGGCGCTTGTCGCGCGCTTCGTCGCGATGGCGAACGATCTCGATGCGAAGGCGGCGGGCGGCACCGAACTGCGCGTCTATTGGCTCGAACATGCCAATGCCGAAACATTGTTGCCGACGCTCCAGCAACTGATCGGCGGCGGCAGCGACCCGGCGCAAAAGGCGGGGCTGCCGCCCGCGTCATCCTCGACCTCGTCGGCGGATGGCGGCAGCGCACCCGCGCCCGCCGCCGCCGCGCCCGCGGCGACCTCGACCGGCGCTGGGGGCAGCGGCAGCATCTCGACGCGCGGTCCCGCCATCGTCACGCGCTACGAAGGCGCCAACGCGATCATCGTCGCGGCGAACAGCGAAGTGCAGCGGATGCTCGGCGAGCTGATCCGTCAGCTCGACACGCGGCGTCAGCAGGTGCTCGTCGAGGCGATCGTGGTCGAAATCGGCGACGATGCCGCCAAGAAGCTCGGCGTCCAGTTCCTGCTCGGCGGCAAGAATATCCCCTTCGTCGCAACCAGCTACAGCAACGCCTCGCCTAATATCCTGACGCTCGGCGGCGCCTATGCCTCGACGCAGATCAGCGAGGAGACGACGACCACCGACGGAACGACCGTCGTGACCACGACGTCGAGCGCGCTCGGCGATGCGTTTCAGGAAGCCGCGGCCGCGCAGCTGCTTCAGGCCACCGGCGGCTTCGCCGGCTTCGCGGGCGACATCGGCAAGAATACGATCTTCGGCGCGATCATCAACGCGGTGAAATCGGACACGACGTCGAACCTGCTCGCGACCCCGCATATCGTCACGCTCGACAATCAGGCGGCGAAATTCCTCGTCGGCCAGGAAGTGCCGATCACCACGGGTGAGGCGCTTTCCGACAATTTCGACAACGCCTTCCGCACCGTCCAGCGCGAAGAGGTCGGCATCAAGCTCGACGTCACGCCGCAGGTGAACGGCGCGGGCGAGGTCAAGCTCTTCCTCCGCCAGGAAGTGTCGAGCGTCGCGGGGCCGGTGTCGTCGCGCAACAGCGACCTCATCATCAACAAGCGCGCGTTCGAAACCGTGCTGACCGTCGACGACGGCGAAATCCTCGCGATCGGCGGGCTGCTCAACGACGACGAGCGCCGGACAATCGAGCGGATCCCGCTGCTCAGCGACATTCCGCTGATCGGCGAGCTCTTCAAGTCGCGCAGCCGGACGCGCGCCAAGACGAACCTGATGGTCTTCATTCGCCCCACGATCCTGAAAAGCCGCGAGGACAATGCCGCGCTGACCGCGCGCCGTTACGGCTATATCCGCGACTTCCAGCTCCAGCGAAACCCCGATCAGGAACCCGCGATCGACGCGCTGGTGCGCGACTATATGGGCGCCACCCCGCCGTCGCCGCCGAGGCCGAACGACGTCACCGTCGGCCCCGTCAACCTCCCCGAATTGCGCCGCCCCGATGGCAGCGTGACGCCCACCGATGTTCCGCCCTCGACGTCAGAGGCGCCCGCGCCGCCCGCCGGAGACTATCCGTGACCGACATCGAACCGGCGGCGCCTCCCCCGGCGCCGGTCGATATTCCTTACGGCTTCGCGCGCGCGCACGGCGTCGTCATCGCGCCCGGCGAGGACGGCGTCTGGCTCGCGACGCTGCGCGAGGGCAGCGATCCCGCCGTGCTGATTGAGGTCAAACGCTATCTCGCGCAGCCGCTGCGCGTCGCGACCGCGGGTGCCGGTGATTTCGACCGGCTGCTTTCGGATCATTATGCGATCGACAGCTCGGCCGCCGCGATGGCGGGCTCGCTCGACGGCAGCGACCTCGACCTCGGCATCCCCAGCGCCGAGGATCTGCTCGACAGCGCCGACGACGCGCCTGCGATCCGCCTGATCAACGCGATCATCGCCGAAGCCGTGCGGCAGGGCGTCAGCGACATCCATATCGAGCCCTATGAAAGCGGGCTCGTCGTGCGGATGCGCGCCGACGGCGTGCTGCGCGAGCATCTGCGCATGCCGCCGCACGTCGCCCCCGTCGTCGTCAGCCGCATCAAGGTGATGGCGCGCCTCGACATCGCCGAACGCCGCGTGCCGCAGGACGGCCGCATCGGCCTGACGCTCGCGGGGAAAGCGGTCGACGTCCGGGTCTCGACCTTGCCGAGCCGCGCGGGCGAACGCGTCGTGATGCGTATTCTCGACAAGGACAGCGCCGGGATCGACTTCGACGTCCTCGGCCTGTCGGGCGAGGCCGACCGCATCCTGCGCGAGGCGCTCGCCGAACCCAATGGCATCATCCTCGTCACCGGCCCGACCGGCTCGGGCAAGACGACGACGCTTTACGCCGCCTTGAAGCAACTCAATGACGGCCAGCGCAACATCCTAACCGTCGAGGATCCGGTCGAATATGCCGTTGACGGCGTCGGCCAGACGCAGGTGAACAGCAAGGTCGGGCTCGATTTCGCGGCGGGCCTGCGCGCGATCCTGCGCCAGGATCCCGACGTCGTGATGGTCGGCGAAATCCGCGACCGCGAGACCGCCGACATCGCGGTGCAGGCCTCGCTCACCGGCCACCTTGTCCTCTCGACCGTCCACACCAACGATGCCGTCGGCGCGATAACGCGCCTCAAGGATTTGAAAGTAGAGCCTTTTCTTCTCGCCTCCACGCTCCGCGCCGTCCTCGCCCAGCGCCTTGTGCGCAAGCTTTGCGACAATTGCCGCGAACCCGTCCAGGCCGACAACAGCGTCGCCGCCATGCTCGGCCTCGACATCGGCACCGTCATCTGGCGCCCCAAGGGCTGCGAGGCGTGCGGCGGCACCGGCTTCAAGGGCCGCATCGGCGTGTTCGAGGCGATCAAGGTCGACGAGACCGTCCGCCGCTACATCTACGCCGGCGGCGACGAGGCGATGATCGCCAAGCACGCCTTCCTCAAATCGCCGACGCTCGCCTCGGCGGCGCGGGCGATGGTCGCCAAGGGGCTGACGACCGCCGAGGAAGCGATCCGCATCGCGCGGCGCGAGGATGTCGATGCCTGATTATCGCTATGTGGCGATCGATCCCCAGGGCCGCGAGCGCAAGGGACGGCTGACCGCCGCGAATGACGAGGCCGCGCGCGCCGATCTGGTGCGGCGGAAATTCCACATCGTTGCGGTCGAAGCCGCCGGAGCGAAACCCGCCGGCCGCTCGCTGCTCGCATTCCGCAAGACCAAGCTCAGCAGCAAAGAGCTGGCGCTCTTCACCCGCCAGCTCGCAACGCTCGCCGAGGTCGCGCCGCTCGAAGAGGCGCTGCGCACCTTGACCCGCCAGAGCGAAGCCGAAAGCGCCCGCGCGATCATCGGCGACGTCCATGCCGGACTGCTCGAAGGCCGCCGCCTCGCCGACGCGATGGGACGCCAGCCCGCCAGCTTTCCGCCGCTCTATCGCGCGATGGTCGCGGCTGGCGAGACGACGGGCAGCCTCACGACGATCCTCGCGCGCCTCGCCGATCTGCTCGAGCGCCAGGCCGAAGTGCGCGGCAAGCTGATCGCCGCGCTTGCCTATCCGATCGTGCTCGCGGTCGTCGCGATCGGGGTCGTCGCCGCGCTGATGATCTTCGTCGTCCCGCGCGTCGTCGAGCAGTTTACCGACACCGGCCAGCAACTGCCCTTCCTGACCCGCGCGGTGATCGCCGTCTCCAGCTTCGCCGCCAATTGGTGGTGGCTGATCGCGCTGCTGATCGCCGCCGCCGCATTCGGCTGGGTCACGGCGCTGCGCCGCCCGGCGTTCAAGGCCGCGGTCGATGCGCGGCTGCTCCGCTTGCCGCTCCTCGGCCGCCTGCTCCGCGACCTTTACGCGGCGCGCTTCGCGCGGACGCTGTCGACGATGGTGTCGAGCCGCCTGCCGCTCGTCGAAGGGCTGAAATTGACGGTGCCGACGATCCGCAACGCCGCGCTCGCCGGCGCGACCGCGAATATCGTCGATCAGGTGCGCGCCGGCGGCGGTTTGTCCTCTGCGCTTCGCGACGCCGGCGTCTTCCCGCCTTTGCTCGTCTACATGACCGCGAGCGGCGAAAGCGCGGGCCGGCTCGAGGTCATGCTCGAACGCGCGGCCGATTATCTCGAGCGCGAATTCGACCGCTTTACGGCTGCATCGATGGCGCTTCTCGAACCTGTCATAATTGTCGTTATGGGGTCGTGCGTGGCCCTGATCATCCTCGCCATTCTGCTTCCGATCCTTCAGTTGCAGAATCTAGCCGGACTATGAAAATGTCGCTGATGCAGCTATTCCTTCACTTGATGTTCGATACCGCCCGACCGACCGCGCACCGCCGCCGCAAGAAGGACGAACGCGGTTTCACGCTGACCGAATTGATGGTCGTCATCTTCATCATCGGGCTGCTCGCGACGGTGGTGATGATCAACGTCCTGCCCAGCCAGGACCGCGCCATGGTGACCAAGGCGAAGGCCGATATCGCGACGCTCGAAAATGCGCTCGAACAATATCGCCTCGACAATCTGGTCTATCCGGCATCGACCGACGGGCTGAACGCGCTCGTCACCGCGCCGCCCGCGCTGGCCCAGCCCGAACGCTATCGCCGCGGCGGCTATATCAAGAAACTGCCCGCCGACCCGTGGGGGCGCCCCTATAATTATCAGGCGCCGGGGCCGAACGGGAAGGCGTTCGACGTCTGGTCGCTCGGTGCCGACGGCGCCCCCGGCGGGACCGACGACAATGCGGATATTCGCAGCGATAATTGAGAGGCGTCTGTTCGACTGGGGCCCCGCCTGCGCGGGAGCACGTTCGCCGGACGGCGAACGTGGCTTCACTCTCGTCGAACTGATGGTCGCGCTCGCGATCCTTGCGCTCGCCGCGACGGCGGTCGTGCTCACCATTCCGGGCGAGGAACGCACGGTGCGCAGCGAGGCCGATCGGCTCGCGGCGCGCCTTGCCGCCGCGCGCGATGTCGCGGTGATCGAGGGGCGCAGCGTCGCGGTCAACTTTGCGCCCTCGGGCTATGGATTCGAACGGCGGGTCGCGGGCGAATGGCAAGTGCTGCCGGGCCGGGCCTTCGAACAGCGGAACTGGCCCGGCGACGTCCGCTTCGCGGCGGGCGACGGTCGCGGCGCGGCGCGCCTGCTCTTCGACCGCGTCGGCACCAGCCCGACTCCGCAGGCCATCGTGCTCGCCGGGGGAGACGCGCGCGAGGTCGTGCGTGTCTCCGCGACGGGGGAGGTCAGTCGTGAAGAATGAGCAGGGGTTCACGCTGCTCGAAATGCTCGTCGCGCTCAGCGTCATCAGCATCGCCGCGCTCGCGCTCGTCCGCCTCGATGCCTATGCGGTGCGCACCGCGGGCGACCTCGACGAAAGCACGATGGCGGGCATCGTCGCACAGAACCGCGCGGTCGAGCTATGGACCGACCCCGCGCCGCCGACGATCGGCAACAGCGCGATCGGAGTTTCCAACGCCGGGCGCAACTGGCGCGTCGAACAGCGCGTCGCGAGGACCGCAGATGACGCGCTGCTGCGCATCGACCTGCTCGTGCGCCCCGAAAGCGGGCGCGGGCAGGCGGCGCTGACAATCATCCGGCCGTCGCGATGAAGGACGAACGTGGCTTCACCCTCGTCGAGATGCTCGTCGCACTCTCCATCTTCGCGGCGATCGCGGCGATGGGCGTCGCTCTCCTGCGCAGCAGCGTCGATACGCAGGACGCGGTGCAGGAGCGGCTGAAGGCGATGGGCGGCATCAACCGTCTGCGCGCGGTGATGGCGAACGATCTGGCGCAGGCGGTCCAACGCTCGACGCGCGGCCCGGCGGGCGAGGCCATTCCTGCTTTCATCGGGTCGTCGAACGGCTTTGCCTTCGTCCATGGCGGTGCGGGCGCGCTCGACGGCAGCCCGCGCCCGAATGTGGAGCGCGTCGGCTATGCGCTCGTCGGGGGCGAGTGGCGCCGCGCGACGCAGCCGATGCTCGACGGAGCCGCGCTCGGCGACGGCGACCGGCTTGTGGGCGACGTTGCGGCGGTCGCGGTGCGCTATCGCGACGAACGGGGCAATTGGAGCGAAAACTGGACGTCGGAGCCGGGCGACCGGCTGCCGTGCGCGGTCGAGGTGCGGCTGACGCGCGCCGGGCGCGAGCCGCTGACGATGGCTTTCCTGACCGCTCCGACGCTGCCACCGCCGCCCGCCGCCGGGGTATCGGCGCCATGAAGCGCCAAACCAGGGGAGAACGCGGCGCGGCGCTGCTCAGCGTATTGCTGCTCGTTGCGGTGATGGCGGTGATCGCGGCCACCGCGCTCGACCGCTTGACGCTCGCGACGCGCATCGCGGGCAGCGCGGCGACGGTCGATCAGGGGCGTGCCTATGCCTTTGCCGCCGAACAGATTGCACTGCGCCGGGTCGCCGATCTCGTCGGGCGCGACCCGGCCAAGCTGACGCTCGCCGGTAATTGGCTGGGGCGCGATTTCACGCTGCCGCTGCCCGGCGGCGAAGGGCAGGCGAAGCTCGGCGATGCGAACAATTGCTTCAACCTCAACAGCCTTGTCGCCGAAACGATACCCGGGCGGTTCAGCCAGCGGTCGGCCGCGATGCGCCAGTTCGGCGAATTGATGATATTGCTCGGGATCGATTCCGGCGAGGCGCAGGCGATTGCGGGTGCGGCCGCCGACTGGATCGACAGCGACAGCAACGAAGGCCGGCTGGGCGCGGAGGATAATGTCTATCGATCGATGCAGGGCGCCTATCTGCCCGCCAACCGCAAGATGGCCGACGTCAGCGAACTGCGCGCGGTGCGCGGGGTCACTCCGAAAATCTATGCGCGGCTGAGGCCCTGGATCTGCGTGCTACCGGTGACCGATCCCGTAAAGCTGAACGTCAATACGCTCGCGCCCGAACAGGCGCCGCTGGTCGCGATGCTGCTGCCCGGCGAGATCGGTATCGCCGACGCACGGGCGGCGCTGGCGGCCTGCTGGCTCCGGTGACCAACCTGGTGGGCGGCCTGACGGGCGGCCTGGGTGGCGGCACGGGTGGCACGGGCGGCGCTGGCGGCGCGCCCCGCGGGCGGCTATGGCAGCAGCGTACGATTCTGGGAGGCGCGTGTGTTCGACGGACGCAAGCCGCCGAGTGATGTTGCCGAACAGGCGGGCGTGACCAGCCGCTGGCTGACGCTGACGACGAATGTGACGATGGGGGACGGTTTCTTGACCGCAGTTTCGCTGATCGATGCCAATGGCGGAGCGCCGTCTGCCGGAATGACGCCGCCGGTGATCGTGCGCCGCGATTGGGACGAGAGCGACTGACATGCCGCGCACGCTGGTTCTCTGGCTGCCCCCGGTGGCGGCGCTCGGTGAGGAAAATGCACCGCATCCGGCGTGGCTGCGCGTCGATGACGGGGTGATCGTCGATTCGGGACAGGATGACGGCTGGGTCGGCGCGTGGGAGAAGCCGCAGGATGATGACGCGGACGACCGGCTGGTCGCGCTGGCGCCCGCCGCCGACGTGCCGCTGCGCTGGCTCCGCTATCCCGACGCCGCGCCGGCGCAGGCGGCCGCCGCGGCGCGGATCGATGCGCTGAAGGAGAGCCTTGGGGATGCAGCGTCGCTGCATGTCGTGACGGGTCAGCCGACGGGCGAGGGGCAGGCCGTCCCGGTGGCGGTCACGACCCATGCCGCGATGACCGCGTGGACCGAGTGGCTGAAGGCGCGCGATCTGGCGCCCGCGATTTTCATTCCGGCTGCCGCTGCGGTGCCGCCCCCCGAACCCGATATGCTGTGGACAGTGGAGGTGGGCGGTGAGCAGATCGTGCGTAGCGCCGATCGCGCCTATCGCTCCGATCCCGAGCTCGATGCGCTGATCGCGGGCAGCCACGACATTGCCCCGCTCGACCCCGGCCGGATGCGCGAGGCGCTGCTGTTAACGCTCGCCGCACCGCCGCTCGACCTGCTGAGCGGCGGATGGAAGCCCAAGCGGAGCTGGGCGGTCGATCCGGCACTGTTGCGGATAGCGAAGCGGCTATTGGTCGCCCTTGTTGTCGTGAGCCTGCTCATTCCCGCCATCCATGCGGTGCGTCTCGCCTCTGACACCAACCGCGCCGACGAGGCGGTCGTGGCGATGGCGGAAAAGGGCGGCGTGACGGCGAGCGATGCCGCTGCGGCCGAAGCCGAACTCGACCGCCGTCTTGCGGCGGCCGGCGGAGGGCCGCTTGCCTTCTCGGTGCCGGCCTCGGCGCTTTACGATGCGATGGGCGACGCGCCCGGCGTGTCGCTCAAGACGCTGTCGCACCGCACCGACGGGACGCTGACGACGACGCTCGCCGCGCCGCGCGTCGAGGACATCAACCAGGTGCTGCTCGCGCTGCAGGCGCGCGGCTATCGCATCACCGCGCAGCCGATGGCGGGCAGCGACGGCCAGCAGATGGCGAATATCACGATCCGGGCGGTGCCATGACCGACAAGCTCAGACATTGGTGGGGCGGCCTTTCGCTACGCGAACGCTGGCTCGTCGGCGTTGCGGGCGTGCTGGCGCTCGGCGTGCTGATCTGGGGCGTTGCCCGGCCGGCGGTGGCGGCGTTCATCGATCTCGAAAGCCGGCATCGCGCCGCGATCGAGCGCGAGGGACGGGTCAAGGCCAAGGTGCAATTGCTCGGACGGACCCCCGCGAAATCCGGTGCGGCGGCGGCAGAGGCGCAAGCGATCGATCAATATCTGGCGCAATCGGCGGGTGAGATCGGGCTGATGCTCGACCGCAATGAGGCGCGGGGCGGCGGGCAGGCGACGATCGCCATCGCGACCGCCAAGGCGCCGGTGCTGATCGACTGGCTCGCTTCGCTCGAAGCGCAGGGCTTCGTCGTCGACCAACTGACGATCACCCCCGCGGCCGACGGCACCGTGGGATTGACCGCCGAGCTTCGGAAGGGCGGCCGATGAGCGCGCGTAGAGGGTGGATCATCGCCGGGGCCGCGCTCGCGCTGCTGCTGCTCATCGCGACCTTCCCGATGCGGCTCGCGCTCGCTTGGTCGGGCGCGACCGACGCGGGCGTCGCCGCACGCGAGGTTCGCGGTCCGGTCTGGTCGGGCCAACTTGTCGAAGCGCGGCTCGGGGCCTTGCCGCTCGGCACGGTGCGCGCGAGCCTTTCGCCGCTCGCGCTTCTCGGCGGGAATGTCGAACTCGCTTTCTCGCGGACCGACGAGCGGCTGGGCGCGCTGGCCGGACGCCTCTACGGCAGCGATCCGCGCGGCGTGTCCGACGTCAGCGGCACGACCTCGATGGCGGGCGGGCTGGGCGCGATCCCGGTGGACAGGATCAGTTTCGAGGGCGCGACGGTGCGCTTCGATGATGCAGGCAAATGCGCCGCCGCCGGCGGCCGGATCCGGCTTGTGGTCAGCGCGCCCATCGCGGGCCTCGATCTGTCGCGCGGCCTCTCCGGCCCGCTCAGCTGTGCGAACGGGCGCGCGCAGGCCGCGCTCGCCAGCCAGTCGGGCATGGAACGGCTGACGCTGTCGTTCGACGGCAGCGGTGCGTATCGCGCGCAATTCGCGATCAATGTCGACCGCGACCCGGCGATGGCCGCGGCGCTGGCCGCGCTCGGGTTCAAGGCGGGCGCGGGCGGGTTCGTGCTGGCGACCACGGGCCGCTTCTGACGTGACATATCTCGATGCCTTGCCCTTCGGCACGGGCATCGCCCTTGCCGGTCTGATCGGCTTGATCCTCGGCAGCTTCATCGCGACGCTGGTGCTGCGTTGGCCCGCGGGCCGGTCGGTGCTGGGGCGATCGCAGTGCGACGGGTGCGGACGTCCGCTCGGCGCGCTCGATCTGATCCCTTTGCTCTCGGCGCTCGCCGCGCGCGGGCGCTGCCGGACGTGCGGCGCGCCGATCGATCGCTTTCATTCGCGTGTCGAGGCGGGGTCGGCGCTGATCGGCATGATCGCGCTCGCCCTGATGCCCGGGATCACCGGCTGGCTATGGGCGCTTTTCGGCTGGCTGCTCCTGCCGCTCGCCTTGCTCGATGCGCGCCACTTCTGGTTGCCCGACCGGCTCGGCGCGCTGCTGGCGGTCACGGGCTTGCTGTTGGCGGGACCGCTGTTCGGAGCGGGATTGCTCGATCGCTGGATCGGCGCCGTCGCGGGCGGGATGACGCTCGCGCTTCTGGCCTGGGGTTACAAGCGGACGCGCGGCGCGGAGGGCATGGGCGGCGGCGATCCGAAACTCGTCGCGGCGATCGGCTGCTGGACCGGGTGGCAGGCACTGCCACTGCTACTGCTGCTCGCGAGCGCCGGCGGGATCGGCTGGGCCCTGTTCGCGCAACGAAAAGGGGACCGGCCGCTCGCCGAGCGACGGGTCCCCTTCGGTGTTTTCCTGAGCATCGCGGCATTCGCCGCGGCGCCCATCTGGCGCTGGCTTACTGGCCGATAACCACGGTGACCGCGCGGCGGTTCTTGGCATAGGCTGCTTCGGTCGAGCCGAGTTCGGCCGGACGTTCCTTGCCATAGCTGATGACGTTGATGCGGCTCGGGTCGATGCCGAGCGACGCCAGATAATTTTTCGCGGCATTGGCGCGGCGTTCGCCGAGGGCGATATTGTAATCGCGGGTGCCGCGTTCGTCGGCATGGCCTTCGAGCGTGACGCGAACTGCGGGGTTGCGCTGGAGCCACTGCGCCTGGCTCTGCAGCGTCGATTGATCCTGCGCGTCGACGTTATACTGGTCGAAGTCGAAGAAGATGCGGTCGCCCTCCAGGCCCACGCTGGCGAGGAAATCTTCCTGTGACCCCGGGATCACACCGGTGCCCGTGCCCGCGCCGGGGTCGGTTCCGGTGCCTTCGGGGGCCGGAGGCAGCGTGTCGGGAGCCTTTTTCGCGCAGGCGCCAACAGCAAGCATGGTGATCGCCGCGATCATCGCGGTGCTTTTCCGTATCGTCATGTTTTCTGTCCTCTTGTTGTTGTTGGGAAATCATTCTGCAGGCAAAAAGAACCGGCCGGACGCGATATTTGAACCCGAGCCGGGCGTTTTGGTTCCGCTTTGCTCAAGGCAGGACCGGGCCCCAGCTGGGATCCGATCCGTCCTGCGGCGTCGGCAGGCGGCGCAGGTTCACCCCGGTCAGATCGACCTGCCACAGGCTCGATTTGCCTTCGCGCCCGCGCGTCGTGCGGAAAAACTGGATGACGCGGCCGTTCGGCGACCAGGTCGGCGCCTCGTCCTGCCAGCTGTTGGTCAGCATCCGCACCCCGCCGCCCGACGGGGTCATCACGCCGATGCGGAATTCGCCGCCGCCCATGCGGGTGAACGCGATCAGGTCGCCGCGCGGCGACCATTCGGGGGTCGCATAACGCCCGCCGCCGAAGCTGATCCGCTGCTGGTTCGACCCGTCGATGTTCATCACATAGATTTGCTGGCTGCCCGACCGGTCGCTTTCGAAGACGATCTTTCTGCCATCGGGCGAGAAGCTGCCGCCGACGTCGATCCCGGGCGTGTTCGTCAGCCGCACCGGCGTGCCGCCATTGGCCGAGATGCGATAGATGTCGGTGTTGCCGCCGACCGCCATCGAATAGAGAATCTGCGTGCCGTCGGGCGACCAGCGCGGCGCGAAGGTCGCGTTGGCGCTTTCGGTCACCAGCTTCTGCGTCCCAGACGCGACGTCGTAGACGAAGACGCGGACGCGGTTGTTCAAATAGGAGACGTAGACGATCTTCTTGTAATCCGGCGAGAAGCGCGGGCTGATCGCAAGCGCCTGACCGTTGGTGATGAAACGGTGGTTGCCGCCATCCGAATCCATGATCGCGAGCCGCTTGATGCGATTCCCCTTGGGCCCGCTCTCGGCGATATAGGCGACGCGGCTGTCGAAGAAGGGCGCTTCGCCCGACAGGCGCGAATAGATGGCGTCGGCGCATTTATGCGCCGCGCGGCGCCAGTCGGCGGGCTGGATCTCGAACCCCTTGCGCACCAGCTCGCTGCCGAGCGCGGTGTCGTAAAGATAGCAGCCGACGATCAGGCTGCCGTTCGATCCGGCGTCCACAAAGCCGTGGACGACATTTTCGGCGCCGCGCGCCTGCCATTCGGCGAAGCGCGGCGCCTGTACCTCGGCGCGGGTGATCGCGCGGACCCCGTTCGGGCCGATCGGCTCGTAAAGGCCGCTGCGCTCGAGGTCGGCGGCGATGACGTCGGCGAGCTGGCGGCCGAGGCTGTCGGTGCGCAGCCCGGCGACCGTCTGCACCGACGCGGTGGCGAAAGGCGGGATGCCGATAACCGTGCGTTCGTTTGACAATTCGCCCTCGACCGTCTCGCGCGGCGTCGTCGGGGTAACCGCGGGCGGGGTCGGGGCGGTCTGCGCGAGCACCGGCGCGGTGGTCAGCAGCAGGGCGAGTGAAAGGCTGATCGGACGGAGAAGCATCTCTCTTACCTCTTGATGAAATCGAGCGTGTAATTCTGCCAGAAGCTGTAATTTTCTTCGGGCAGGTCGAAGGGGGCGGCGAGTTCCACCGCGCGTTTGGCGCATTCCTGGTGGCGCGGAATCTGGAATTTGTTGCTGTCGGTCTCGCCCGACGTGGTGACGCTGGTGAAGCCTGCGAGCGCACCCGACTGCGTCAGACGGAATTTCACGACGGTCTTGAGCTGGGCGACCTCGACCCCCGAAACGCGGCAGCCGTTCCAGCGCGGGGCGACCGCCGCCTTGATGCTGACGTCGATCGAACGGCGCACCTCGGCCGCGGTCGCCGCGGCGGGCGCGCCCTTGCTCGCTGGCGATTTGGGCTGCGATTTCGACAGGCCTTCGGCGATGCCGTCGAGCCGTCCGGTCGGGCGCGCGGGGCGGTCCTTCGCGGGCGGCGCCTTGGGGGCAGCCTTGGGCTGCGCCTTTTTGGCGGCCGGCGGCTGTTTCGGCGGCGCTTTCTTGGGCTTTGCGACCTGCTTGGGTGTCGGGGCAGGGGTGGGGCGCACGACGGGTTCGGGAAGCGGCGGAGCCGGCATGGGCTCGGGCGCCGCAATATCGACGTCATCCTCTTCGCCCAGCCGCGCGGCGGGCGGTGTCTCGCTGATCACCGGTGCGGTCGATTTCACCGCGGTTTCGGCGATCAGGTCGACCTCCATCGGCGGATTGTCGAAACGGCGCTCGCCCGCGGTCCACTGGACCGAGAGCAGGCCGATGATCAGGACATGCGCCGCCACCGCGATGACAAAGCCGCGTCCTTCCTTCCCCCCGAATGCCCGTTGTTCGGCCATCGTCCCAGCCTATCGCCCCGTTTCTGAACCGCCGGTGACCGCCGCGGCCGGTTCAGCATTCGCGCCGGTGGTGACCAGCGAAATCCGCGTCAGGCCGGCGCGATTGAGTTCGCCCATCACGCGCATCACGCGGCCGTAATCGAGCCCCTTGTCGGCGCGCAGCATGATCTGGCGCGGCCGGTCCTCGCCCTCATTAGCGCGGGCGATCGCGTCGAGACGGGCGGGAAGCTCGGCTTCGGGCACCACTTCTTCGCCGATATAGAGCGTGTCGTCGGCGCCGACCGACAGCTGAATCGGTTCCTGATCCTCGGTTTCGACGGGCTTCGCCCGGCTTTCGGGCAGGTCGATCGGCACGGCGGAGGCGAGCAGCGGCGCGGTGATCATGAAGATGATCAGTAGCACGAGCATCACATCGACGAGCGGGGTGACGTTGATCTCCGCCATCGGCGCGCGGCGGTTGCCGCGGCCGCGCCGGCCGCCGACGCCGCCCGAGGGGCCGGACATCGCCATCAGGCTTCGACCTCCAGTTCGCGGCTGAACGTCGCGTGCAGCCCGTCGGCAAAGCGACCGAGCCGCGATTCGAGCCGGTTCAGCCGCTGCGAAAAGGCGTTATAGGCGATGACGGCGGGGATCGCCGCGAACAGGCCGATCGCGGTCGCGAACAAGGCTTCGGCGATGCCGGGGGCGACGACGGCGAGACTGCTGTTATTTTCCGCCGCGATCGCGGTGAAGCTGCGCATAATGCCCCAGACGGTGCCGAACAGCCCGACGAAGGGTGCGACCGCGCCGATCGTCGCCAGCGTTCCGATCTTTTCGGCGAGCCGGTCGACTTCGCCCGCGACCGCCGAGTTCATCGCAATGCCGAGGCGTTCGCGGGTGCCTTCGCGATCGATATTCTTGCCCTTGGTCGACCGGCGCCATTCGCCGATTCCGGCCGACAGCACTTTCGCGCTCGGCAGGTCCTCGCCGCTGTTCTTGTCGAAGAATTTGTCGATATTGTCGGCGCGCCAGAAATCGCGCTCGAAGCGTTCCGACGCGCTCATCAGCTTGCCGACCCCGCGCCCGTGGGTGAAGATCACCGCCCAGACATAGATCGACGCGAGCAGCAGGCCGATCATCACCGCCTTCACGATGATGTCGGCCTGAAGGAACAGCGCGACCGGGGACAAGGTCGCCGCATCGGCGGCCAGCGAGATATTGTCTAGCAAGGGAAAGTCTCTCCATTCATGATGGCGGTGAATCGGTCGGCCCACCCCGCGGGCTGGCGGCGCGGCCGGCCCCCGGGCGAGAGGAAGGCTGCGGTCACTTGCGCGTCGGTCAGTATCACGGGTGTCAATGTCTCGCCGCTTAACGTGTCAGTTCCGCGAAGGATGCGCTGTGCGATGATCACGCTCGCGCCGCGCACCGCCTCGACCGTGCTGACGACAAGCAAATCGTCGTCGAGCTTCGCCGGGCTGCGGTATTTGATGGCGAGATCGGTGACCGCCCACGCGCCTTCGCCTGCCTCCATCGCCGCGCGCTGGTCGATGCCCGCGATCCGTAGCATGTCCGACCGCGCGCGCTCCATATAGCGCAGATAATTGGCGTGATAGACGATGCCCGACAGGTCGGTGTCCTCGAAATAGACGCGCGCCCGGTAATGATGCTCGGCCCCGACGAAGGCGCCGGGAACAAAGGGAGGCGGGGCGTTTACCATTCTCCCGACCGATAGCCGGTGGGCGACTCGCCGCAAAGCCCTCATAAACGATTCGTCGCAGATGGGGAGCGGTTGGCGGAATGAAAGCCGCGGAAATCGGCCTATTTCGCCTGATCGAAAAGTCCGTCCTGCGATCCCGCGGGCGGGTTGAGCCCCAGATGCTTCCAGGCGCTGGCGTTGAGCATGCGTCCGCGCGCGGTGCGCGCGATCAAACCGGCCTGGAGCAGATAGGGCTCGATCACATCCTCGATCGTGTCGCGCGGTTCGCTGAGCCCCGCCGCGAGTGTCTCCACCCCGACCGGACCGCCGCGATAAATGTCGGCGATCATCGTGAGATAGCGCCGGTCCATCGCGTCGAGCCCGAGCGCATCGACCTCGAGCCGGTTGAGCGCCGCATCGGCGGCGCTCGCGTCGACGACCGCATGGCCCGCAACGGTCGCGAAATCGCGCACGCGGCGGAGCAGGCGTCCCGCAATCCGCGGCGTTCCGCGCGACCGCTTTGCGATCTCCAGCGCGCCGTCGGTGGCGATCGGCAGCGCGAGCAGGCGCGCGGCACGCGAAATCACCTGTTCGAGCTCGGCGTGGGTATAGAAGTTGAGCCGCACCGGAATGCCGAAGCGGTCGCGCAGCGGCGTCGTCAGCAGTCCCTGCCGCGTCGTCGCGCCGACGAGGGTGAATTTGGGCAGGTCGATGCGCACCGAGCGCGCCGACGGCCCTTCGCCGATCATGATGTCGAGCGCGCGGTCCTCCATCGCGGGATAGAGAATCTCCTCGACCGCGGGCGCCAGCCGGTGGATCTCGTCGATGAACAGCACGTCGCCGTCCTCGAGATTGGTGAGCAATGCGGCGAGATCGCCCGCCTTGGCGATCACCGGGCCGCTGGTCGAGCGGAAGCCGACGCCAAGCTCCTTCGCGACGATCTGCGCGAGCGTCGTCTTGCCGAGCCCCGGCGGCCCGAAGAACAGCACATGGTCGAGCGCATCGCCGCGCGCCTTCGCCGCCTCGACGAAGATACGCAAATTCTCGCGCGCCGCCGCTTGCCCGACGAATTCGGCGAGCGATTTGGGGCGAAGCGCGGCGTCGGCGTCCTCGGGGGTGCGCAGGGGGGTGGTGAGGTCGGTCACGCCGTCGCCTTATCTACAAATCTGGTCATATCGCCAGCTAATCAAGAGGTGGTTTCGGAATCGACGTACGTTTGTGGGTCGTATCGCCGCCACAACCATAGCAAATGCGGGTCGGCCAGAAGGAATGGCGCGCACTTTCCAACTCGAAGCCGCTGGGCGGCATTCTATCGAAGACCGACTGTCCGCATTGGGGGCATCCCTTCGACGCTAGGCGCCGCCCGAGATATTCGAAAAATTCCGATGTGTCGTATTCTGCCCGGCGCCAGACCGGCCCACGGTCGCCGATCAACCCGCCAACCACAAGACACACGAGAGCCAACTGGAAGTCGATGCTATCGACTGGGCTGCCAACTGCGTACAGGAATCCGACAATTATCATGGGCATGCCCAAAAGGCCCAACAGGCGCATGGCAAGCCAAACATAATAGGGCGGGCGTTCCGATCCGGTGGCCGGTTCAGTCATAATGCTCGATCCCTTCGCCGGTGATCGAAACCCAAGGCTCCTTGCGCTCCTCATAGACTGAATAATCGGGCACGAAGCCGTGGCCGGGCTCGAAATTGCCGAGCGGGATTGCATAGGCGTCATGATAGGGCCGCGCCCGATACCAGACGCCCGAACCGCAGGTGGCGCAGAAGAAGAAGTCGGCGGTGTTGCCGCTGTCGCCGGTATATTGCCACATCTTCGCATTGGCTTCGCCCTCGATGCGGACCTGTTCGGCGGGGAAGCGCACCTGCGCGGCAAAGGCGCTGCCGCTGCGCGCCTTGCACTCGCGGCAGTGGCAGACCGACACGCGGATCGGTTCGCCCGTGCAGGCGATGCGTATTTTGCCGCAGCGGCAGGATGCGTTGCGGACACAGCCGGTCACTTGGCCGCCTTCCTGAGCGCGGCGCGAACCAGCGCGTCGAGGCTCGCGCCCGCACCGAGTTCTTCGCTTGCGGCCGCGACCGCGGTGCTTGCTTCGCCGGGCTTGAAGCCGAGACCGGTGAGCGCCGCGACGGCGTCGCCGAGCGGGCCGGACGTAGCGGAGAGGGCCGGGCCACCGCCGGCGATTCCGCCTAGCGCGCCGGCCTTGTCCTTCAGCTCATGCGCGATCCGCTGCGCCAATTTCGGCCCGACGCCGTTGGCACGCGCGATCATCGCGCTGTCGCCGCTGGCGAGCGCGCGTTGCAGGTCGCCGATTTCGAGCGCGGAGAGGATCGCGAGCGCGACCTTGGCGCCGACGCCCTGGACGCTGGTGAGCAGGCGGAACCAGTCGCGTTCCTCGGCCTTGGCGAAGCCGAGGAGGCGCAGGAAATCCTCGCCGACGAGCATCTCGGTATGGATGGTGACGTCGCCGCCGACCGGGCCGAGCGCGTCCAGCGTGCGCGCCGATGCCTCGACCAGATAGCCGACGCCGCCGACGTCGATCACCGCATGGCCTGCGCTGCTGCTGTCGAGCCGTCCAGTGAGTTTGGCGATCATCGAGCCCCCCAATATCCGTTCGCGCTGAGCTTGTCGAAGCGCCGTTCTTTCACTCTTTGTTCTCCTTAAGAGAAGAACGGTCCTTCGACAAGCTCAGGACGAGCGGACGGGAGGATTTAGCGCAGGGGCCGATGGTTCGCATGGCAGATCGCCACCGCCAACGCATCCGCCGCGTCGGGGCCTGCGACTTTCGCGCCGGGCAGCAGCACGCGCAGCATCGCCTGCACCTGTTCCTTCGCTGCGCCGCCGGTGCCGACGATCGCTTTCTTGACGAGCCGCGGCGCATATTCGGTGACCGCCAGCCCGCCGCGCGCGCAGCCGAGCAGGACGACGCCGCGCGCGTGGGCGAGCTTCAGCGTCGATTGCGGATTGTCGTTGACGAACACTTCCTCGACCGCGGCGCACATCGGCGCATGATCGGCGATCACCGCGGCGAGCATTGTGTCGAGGTGCGCGAGTCGGTCGGGCAGGGGCGCCTTGGCGTCGGTCTTCACCTGCCCGTTGGCGACATGGCTGATCCGGCTGCCCTCGACGCGGATGACGCCCCAGCCGGTGCAGCTGAGCGAGGGGTCGAGGCCCAGAATGATCCCCGGGTCAGAACCAGCCGTCGAAAGGGCCATCGAGCGTTTCGTTCAACTGCTCGCGCAGCGCCGCCGGCGCACGGTCGCGGACCGCCTCGGCCATCGCCGATGCGTCTAGGCCGTTGCCGCACTCGAGCCGCCCCAGCGACTTGCCGCCGTCGGGCCCCGCGACGATCGCGATGCCCGAATAGGTGAAGCCGGGCCGCGTCGTGGCCTGTCCGTTTGCGCCCTCGAACACGACATAATGCGTGTCGCCGCGCGTGAAGCGGATGTGGCTTTGATGCCCGCCCTGCTGCCCATTGACGAAACCCAGGCGGATGTTCGACCAGTCGGGCTTGCTGGCGATTTCCATCTCGGTTCTGGCTGCGCTGCCGAAGCGATAGGTCACGCGGTCGGAGCCGCCACAGACGCTGCCGATCTTCCTGCCGAAGCGGCACGAATAGAGCGGTTCCTCGCCGGCCTTGCAAAGTCCCGCCACAGCGGGCGCGGTCATCGCCATCGGGGCGGACCCCGCGAGGAGGCCCGCGATCAATGCGGTCGCGGCGAAGCGCCCGATCACCCGAGCTTTTCCATCACCGCATCGGGGATTTCGTAATTGCCCCATACGGTCTGGACGTCGTCGTCGTCGTCGAGCGTGTCGATCAGCTTGAATAGGGTCTGCGCGACCGCCTCGTCGGCAACCTCGCTTTTCAGCGTCGGGCGCCACGCGAGCTTGACGCCTTCGGCCTCGCCGAGCTTGCCCTCGAGCGCCTTCGCGACTTCGTGCAGGCTGTCGGTGCTCGTCCAGATGTCGTGGCCGTCCTCGGACGATTCGACGTCGTCGGCGCCCGCGTCGAGCGCGGCTTCGAACACCGTGTCGGCGTCGCCGGCGCTGGCGGCATAGTTGATCAGGCCGAGCCGGTCGAAACCGTGGCTGACGCTGCCCGAGGTGCCGAGGTTGCCGCCGTTCTTGCTGAACGCGGTGCGGACGTTGGTCGCGGTGCGGTTGCGATTGTCGGTCAGCGCCTCGACAATCAGCGACACGCCGCCGGGGCCATAGCCTTCATAGCGGATTTCCTCGTAATTCTCGCCGTCGCCGCCCGCGGCCTTGTCGATCGCGCGCTGGATATTGTCCTTGGGCATCGACTGCGCCTTGGCGGCGTTGACCGCCGCCCGAAGACGGGCATTCGCGTCGGGATCGGGCAGGCCCATCTTCGCCGCGACGGTGATTTCGCGGCTGAGCTTCGAGAAGAGGCTGCTGCGCTTTTTGTCCTGCGCACCCTTGCGGTGCATGATGTTCTTGAATTTGCTATGGCCGGCCATGGCTCTCTTCTTTTTGGCTGGGAGGAACTGGAGGCGCGCTTACATCAGGACCGAACGTCAAAGCAACCGCTGCCACCATCCGACATCGCGCCAGCCGCCCATTTTCCAACCGACCTCGCGGTAGATTCCGACCGGCCTGAAGCCCATTGCTTCATGCAAGCCGATGCTTGCGTCATTCGGCAAGGCAATTCCGGCAAAGATTGCGTGGACGTTGCGATCCTTCAGAATCGGAAACAGTGCATCATAAAGCTGCCGCCCAACTCCGGAACGTGCAAAAGCCACATCGACGTAAACCGTGACATCTGCCGAAGTCGCATACGCTTCTCGTGTGCGGTGAGGCGAGCCATAGGCATATCCCGCAATTTGGCCTTCGACTTCCGCAACCAGCCAGCCATGGCTTGCCCCGTAATCTTCTATCCGGCGCGCCATTTCAATCGCATCGGGCGGATCGCGTTCGAAACTGACCCAATTGTCGATGACATAGGGCGCATAAATCTCGGCACAGCGCGCGGCATCGGCCGACGCGGCTGGACGGATGTGGGCACTCACCCCAGCGTCACCGCGGTTCCCGACGCGCTGACCATCAGCATCGAGCCGTTCTGGCCGAGCACTTCATAGTCGAGGTCGACGCCGATCACCGCATTGCCGCCGAGGCGTGCGGCCTCGGCTTCCATCTCGGCGATCGCTTCCTTGCGCGCGCGGGCGAGGACGTCCTCATATTTGCCCGAACGGCCGCCGACGATGTCGGTGATTGACGCGAACAGGTCGCGGAACAGATTGGCGCCGACGATCACCTCGCCGGTGACGATGTCCAGATATTCGCGGACCGGACGACCTTCGACATTGTTGGTGGTGGTGCTGAACATAGGATATATCTTTTCTGGCTAGGGGCTGACTCTAAGCTGCTATGTGTAGGCATAAGCCGCCGGATGCACTCATATGTTCTGCGGCTGGCTTGGCGGCTTGATCGGCGGCATGCGCAATTCGATCTCGCCCTTGCTGATTTCGACGCCGTGCGGGTAGGGAATGTCGATACCCTCGCGATCGAAGGCTTCCTTGACCCATTGCAGCATGTCGGCGCGGTACTGGAAATAATCGTCGATGCTTGTCCACGCCCGCACGGAAATATCGACCGAATATTCGCCCAGATTGTCCACCCCGATCCAGATCGGCGGTTCGGTTCGCGTCCGCGGGTCCGCCATCAGCACGTCCCGGACGGCCTTTGCCGCCTTGTCGATATCATCGTCATAGCCGATCCCGAACAGGAGGATGCAGCGGCGGATTCCTTCGCGGGAGAAATTGACGATCGGGTTCGATACGGCCTGGGTGTTGGGGACGTAAATCCGCTTGTCGTCGAGCGTTTCCAATTGGGTGAAGAACAGGTCGAGGTCGACGACCTGCCCTTCGAGCCCATTGACTTCGACGAAATCGCCGATCCGGTACGGCCGCATGAAGGCGATCATGATCCCGGATGCGACATTGCCCAGGGTTCCTTGCAGCGCGAGGCCGATCGCCAGGGCTCCTGCGCCGAGCGCGGCGACCAGGCTGGCCGTCTGCACCCCGAATTTCTGCAACACCGCGATCACGACGAAGGCGATGATCACATAGCGTATGACCAGTGCGAGAAAGGAGCCGAGCGTCTCGTCGATGCGCGGATGCTTCGCGGCCTGCCGCCGCGCCGCATTGGAAATGAAGAACGCCAGCCAGAGCCCGGCGGCAAGGATGACGCCGGCATACAGGATTTGCAGTCCCCACACGATCGCGGTGTTGACGAGTTGCGGGGTCACAGCGGGGGCAATATCCACAGTCAAAGCGGCATTCCGTTCCTTTCGCTAGGCCCGATGGCCCGGCATTCTGGCTTCTGCCAACCTGTTTGGCAACGCCGCGAAACCGGTGAAGACGGCGCTAGTCGATCCCCAGCGCCGATTTATAGACGTCGAGAATCGCTTCCATTTCCTTGCGGTCGTGTGGCGGCAGCTTACGCAGGCGGACGATCTGGCGCATGATCTTCGGATCATAACCCTGCGATTTCGCTTCGTTATAGGTGTCGCGGATGTCGTCGGCGATGCCCTTCTTCTCTTCTTCCAGACGCTCGATGCGCTCGATGAAAAGGCGCAGTTGTTCGTCGGACACGGTGGCTTCGCTCATTTTATACTCCGCTGATGCTGGGTGGTGATGTGGCGAGAATCGCCCTCGGCGTCCACCTAGCGGCGTCAGGGGTTCTTCGCCATGCTTTCTTCCATCCGCGCGAGCTGTTCGGGTGTCGCCGCGACGTGATGGTGCGCTTTCCACTCCGCGGTCGGCATGCCGTGGACGATCGCGCGCGCCGCTTCCTTGTCCATGCCGCCCGCCTCCGCGATCCAGTCGCCGAGGCAGTTGCGGCAGAAGCCGGCAAGGCCCATCAGATCGATGTTGGCGGCGTCGCTGCGATGCTGGAGCAGGCGGACGAGGCGGCGGAATGCGGCGGCCGCGACGGCGTCGTCGAGGCTATCGAGCGCGTCGTTCCCGGTCGTCTGATCGTCGCTGCAGGACATGGTTCCTCCGTTGAATGATTGAATAGCTATACGGTTGTTGCCTAGACTGTATCAAGGCGGCATTGCCCTAGCGTCCCCCCGACCTAAACTATCCAGTCACCGGAGCATTTGTGGTTCAGAGCTTTACCCCCCGCCAGCGCAAGGTCCGCATCCTGGCGACCCTCGGTCCCGCCAGCGCCAATGCCGAGATGATCGCGCAGCTGCACCGAGCGGGCGCCGATGCCTTTCGCGTCAACATGAGCCACGGCGACCATGAAGGCCATGCGAAGGTGATCGCCGCGATCCGCGCGCTCGAAAAGGAGACTGGCCGACCGACGACGATCCTCGTCGACCTGCAGGGGCCGAAGCTGCGCGTCGGGACGTTCAAGGACGGCCCCGCCGAACTGATCAAGGGCAAGCCCTTCATACTCGACGCCGACAAGGCGCCGGGCGACGCGACCCGCGTCCATCTGCCGCATCCCGAGCTCTTTGCCGCGCTCGAACCCGATACGCGGCTGCTCGTCGACGATGGCAAGCTGGTGCTGCGCGTGAAGAGCGTCGCGCCCGAGCGCATCGAGACGATCGTCGAGGTCGGCGGCCGGATTTCGGACCGCAAGGGCGTCAACGTCCCCGACGTCGTCGTCCCGCTCGCGGCGCTGACCGAAAAGGACCGCAAGGACCTCGCTTTCGCGCTCGAACAGCATGTCGACTGGATCGCGCTGTCGTTCGTGCAGCGGCCCGAGGACGTCGCCGAGGCGCGCCGCCTGATCGGCGGCAAGGCGGCGCTGCTCGTCAAGTTCGAGAAGCCTTCGGGCGTGCAGCGGATCGAGGAAATCCTCGAACTCGCCGACGCGGCGATGGTCGCGCGCGGCGACCTCGGGGTCGAATTGCCCCCCGAGGCGGTGCCGCCGCTCCAGAAGCGTATCGTCGCGACCGCGCGGCGGATGGGCAAGCCGGTCGTCGTCGCGACGCAGATGCTCGAATCGATGATCGTCTCGCCCTCGCCGACGCGCGCCGAGGTGTCCGACGTCGCGACCGCCGTCTATGACGGGGCAGACGCGATCATGCTCTCGGCCGAGACCGCGGCGGGCGCCTGGCCGGTCGAGGCCGTCACCATGATGGATTCGATCGCGCGTTCGGTCGAAAGCGATCCCGACTATTTCCGCCGCCTCCATTTCACCGAGACCGCGCCCGACGCGACGACCGCCGATGCGCTCGCCGAGGCGGCGGGGAGCATCATCACGACGATCGCCGCCGACGCGATCATCTGTTTCACCGCATCGGGATCGACCGCGCGCCGCGTCGCGCGCGAGCGGCCGGGCGCGCCGCTGCTGGTGCTGACGCCGAAGAAGGAAGCGGCGCGGCGCATGGGGTTGCTGTGGGGCGCCCATGCGGTGCCGACGAAGGATATCGGCAGCTTCGAGGAGATGATCGCCAAGGGCAAGCGCATGGCGCTGCGCCACGGGATCGGCAAGGCGGGCGCGAAGCTCGTGATGATGGCGGGGGTTCCGTTCGGCACGCCGGGGTCGACCAACGTGCTCCATGTCGCGACGCTGACCGGCGACGAATTGCGCGGGTATAGCTGACCGAAACGCGAACTCGCGGCCATCGACAATAATCCGTCGCCCCCGCGAAGTCGGGGGCCGCGGTGGCCGTTGTCCTTCGTGGCTTCGTAAACCTCCAGCGGCCCCCGCCTGCGCGGGGGCGACGGTTATCCCTGATTCAAATCGGCACAAAAGTTACCGGACGATTCAGAAAATTTTCTGCCTGATTCAGAACGGGACGGACTAAAATGGTAAATGGCCTTTGCACCATTGACGCCGCGCGGCATAGTTGGTGCAAACAGCGCGTCGGACCCGCGTCGGGGGGCTCCGCATCGCCAGTCCGGAGGTCTTTCTCGCGTGTCCGCACCGTTCCGTTTTCCGCGCTTTTTCGTCACCAGCCCGGCGCCGTGCCCCTATCTGGCGGGCAAGACCGAGCGCAAGGTGTTCACCGAGCTCAGCGGCAACAATGCGAACGAGCTCAACGACGCGCTCGGCCGCATCGGGTTCCGCCGCAGCCAGTCGGTCGCCTATCGCCCGAGCTGCGCCGATTGTTCGGCGTGCGTGTCGGTGCGCGTCTGCGCTGCCGAATTCGCGCCGAGCAGTTCGCAGAAGCGCAACCTGCGCCGCAACGGCGATCTGGTCGCCACCGCCTGCAAGCCGTGGGCGACCGAGGAACAATATGCGCTGCTCCGCGCCTATCTCGCTTCGCGCCATCCCGACGGCGGCATGGCCGACATGGACGAGCAGGATTTTGCCGACATGGTCGAGCAGACCCCGGTCGATTCCTATATGATCGAATATCGCGAGCCGGCGGTGGATGGCGGCAAGGGCCGCCTCGTCGGTTGCTGCCTGACCGACCGGCAAGGCGACGGGCTTTCGATGATCTACAGCTTCTTCGACGCGCACCATCCGCTGCGCGAGGGGCTCGGCACCTATATCATCGCCGATCATGTCCAGCGCGCGGCGCGCGCCGGGCTGCCCTATGTCTACCTCGGTTACTGGATCGAAGGGTCGGCGCGGATGGCGTACAAGGCGCGCTTCCGCCCGCTCGAAAAGCTCGGCCCTGACGGCTGGTCGCGCCTCGAGGAGACGCAGTCCGATCGCATCGCCGCAATGTTCGAGCTCGCCTGACCGCCACCGGCCGGTTGACGCGGCGGCTGTCACAGGTCATTGAACCCCAAGGGGATTTCGAGGCGGGGAACAGAGGAGACGAGCTTGTTCCGCCATCATGCCGCCGCGAAATATCTGCTTCCCGTCCTTGCCGCCCACCTCGCTTTCGCCGCCGCGCCGCTCGCCGCGCAACCGAACCGCGGCGCCGGAACCCGTGACGGCGCGGCAATCAGCGGCGTCGATCAGGCGCACCGCATCGATTGCGAAGGGCGGCCCGCCGAAGTGTCGGGATCGGACAATCACATCGACTTCATCGGCGATTGCCCCAGCCTGACTGTCACCGGCGTCGGTAATCGGATCGGTATCATCCTGCGCCCCGGTGCGCCCCTCAGCGTGTCGGGCGTCGACAATGTCGTGACCTGGCGGGTCGCCGGAACGGGCAAGCCGAAGCTGACGGTGAGCGGCGTCGACAATCAGGTGCGACCGGCACGGTAAGGGATGGGTAAGGGGCGAACGCGCTCCGCGCCTAGAAATTGCGAACGTGTCGCAGCAACGGAAATCTCCGCCTCATCGGTTGACCTTTTCCCGCTTTCAAGGGCATAGCCTTGCACCCAGGACATAAGTCCGGGTCGCATCCGTAGTTGTGGTCGCTTGGGGAAGCGATTGAGGGGAATGGGGTGCCCGTGCGTGCGTTCACCAGCATCTTGATCGTGGATGATCGCTTCGGCCGCGCGAGTGCGCCGGCGTGAGCGGGGTCGTCAAAGTTGCGATCATCGGCTCGGGGCCGGCGGGCCTCAGCGCGGCGGCGCGCGCGGGGCAGCTCGGCATGAGCCACATTCTGCTCGAAAAGACCGACCATCTTTCCGACACCATCTTCAAATATCAGAAGGGCAAGCGCGTGCTCGCAACGCCCGAGCGGCTCGACCTCCGCTCCGACTGCCGTTTCGCCGAGGGCGCGCGCGAATATATCCTCGGCAACTGGGACGAGGATGCGGTCAACAACAAGGTCGAGGTCGCGTATCACGCCGATGTCGTCGAGGTGACGGGGCAGCAGGGCGCGTTCGCGATCAAGACGGCCAAGGGCGACGTCTATCAGGCCGAGAATATCGTGCTGGCGATCGGCACGCAGGGCAATCCGAACCGCCTGCGCTGCGACGGATATGACCTGCCGCACATCATCTATCAGGTCGACGATCCCGAGGATTTCAAGGACAGGCATATCACCGTCGTCGGTTCGGGCGACGCGGGGATCGAAAATGCGCTCGGCGTCGCCGAGGAGGCGCTCGAAAATACGGTCACTATCCTCAACCGCTCGAAGGATTTCGCGCGCGCCAAGGCGAAGAATGTCTCCGACATGATGGAGGCGGGTGAAAACGGGTTGATGAGCATCCGCACCGAGACGCAGCCGAAGAAGGTCGAGCCCGGCTGGCTGACGCTCGAGACGCCCGACGGCGAGGAGCGGATTCCGTGCGACGTCATCGTCGCGCGGCTGGGATCGGTCGCGCCGCGCGCTTTCGTCGAATCGATGGGGATCGAGTTCACCGGACCCGACCGCGAGGCCTTTCCCAAGCTGTCGCCGACGTTCGAATCGACCGTTCCGGGCATCTTCGTGATCGGCGCGCTCGCGGGTTATCCGCTGATCAAGCATTGCATGAACCAGGGCTATGACGTCGTCGAGTTCATCAATGGCAATAGCGGCCTGACCCCGGCGGACGAAAAGGATCTCGCGGCGATCTTCGCCGGACTGCCGCAGCAGAAATCGGTGAGCGAGTGGCTCGAATATCTGCGCGCGCGCGTCAGCATCTTTGCCGACGTGTCGCCGCTGCAAATGCGCGAATTCATGCTCGATTCGAAGGTCGCCTTTTATCGCAAGGGCGATGTCGTCTTCGAGAAGGGCGAGCCGGGATCGTCGCTCTTCGCCATCGCCGACGGCTTTGCCGAGGTCGAGGTCGGACCCGGCGTCACCGTGCCGATCGAGCAGGGATCTATCTTCGGCGAGGTCGGGCTGATTTCGGGGCGCAAGCGCGGCGCGACGATCCGCGCGGGGGCGGACAGCATCTTCGTCGAGGTGTCGCGCACCGCGGCATTGAAGCTGATGGCATCGGTGCCGGGCGCGAAACGTGCGATCAACCGCATCTCGCTCGAACGGCAATTGCTCCAGATCTTCAAGGGCGGACTGACGGTGGAGGACCTGGGTCCCGTCGTCGACACCGCCGAGGTCGAGCGCGTGCCCGCGGGCAAGGTCGTGCTGACCGAGGGGGAGCAGGGCGACGATGTCTATGTCATCCGCTCGGGATCGATGGTGGTCGAGAAGGATATCGGCGGCAAGCCGATCTTCCTCCGTTATCTCCCGGCAGGCAGCTTCTTCGGCGAAATGGGCGTGCTGAGCGGTGCGCCGCGCAATGCCACGGTCAAGGCCGCGGTCGGCGCCGAGCTGATCAAGCTCACCGGCGAAAGCTTTCGCAAGATGCTCGCGGCGCGGCCGCAGGTGCGCGAGGCGACCGAAGCGGCGGTCGCCGAGCGTGCGCAGATGAACAGCTTCATCGAATCGCGCAAGGCGAGCTATTCGAGCGCGGTCGACCTCTATTCGGACACCGCGAGCTTCATCATGAAGGAAGGGCTCGGCGAGGCGACCGATGCGCTGCTGATCGACGAGAATCTGTGCGTCGGCTGCGACAATTGCGAAAAGGCGTGCGCCGACAGCCATGAGGGGCTGTCGCGGCTCGACCGCGAGGCGGGCAAGACCTTCGCCCACCTGCATGTCCCGACGAGCTGCCGCCACTGCGAACATCCGCACTGCATGGCCGACTGCCCGCCGAATGTGATCCACCGCGGTCCCGACGGCGAGGTGTTCATGGAGCCGGGCTGCATCGGCTGCGGCAACTGCATGCGCAACTGCCCCTATGGCGTGATCCGCATGGAAGCCGCACCGCCCGAGAAGCCCAGCCTGCTGCGCTGGCTGCTCACCGGTTTCGGCCCGGGGCCGGGCGAGCCGTCGCCCAAATGGACCAAGAAGCAATTGGGCGACGAGAAGCCCAAGAAAATCGCGGTCAAGTGCGACATGTGCAAGGGCATATCGGGCGGTCCCGCCTGCGTCCGGGCGTGCCCGACCGGCGCCGCGATCCGCGTGTCGCCCGAGGAATTCCTGTCGATCGCGCGGCTCGAGGAGGATGCGGACTGATGGCGACGCTTTTCGAGCGACGCCGTAACAAGGCGACGCAGACCGAGCGGGTCCGTGAACGGCGGCACGAAGGTTTCCTGCGCTATGCGGGTTTTCGCTGGGCGAAGATTTCGGGCGGGCTGTGCCTGCTGATCATCACTTCCTACGCGCTGATCGACGTCACGCCGCGGCATAATGGCGGCAGCTGGTACGGCTATACGCTCGGCACGATCGGCGCGCTGCTGATCCTGTGGCTCACCGCGCTTGGCTATCGCAAGCGCAAGATGACGAGCAGCCACTGGTCGCTGAAGGCGTGGACATCGGCGCATGTCTATCTGGGGCTCAGCCTGATCGTCATCGGCACCTGGCACACGGGATTCCAGCTTGGCTGGAATGTCCACACGCTCGCCTGGGCACTGATGATGCTGGTGATCCTGTCGGGGCTCTACGGCGTCATCGTCTATGCGACGCTGCCGCAGGCGCTCTCGAACAATCGCGACGAGATGACGCAGATGCAGATGCTCGAGGCGATCCGCGCCTTCGACCGCCAGTTGCACAGCGCCGCGCAGCCGTTGACCCCCGAAGACACCGCGCCGGTGCTCGCCGCGCTCGACGAGGATCCGTTCGCGGGCGGTATCCGGGCGCGGCTCGGCGGGCGGTACCGCAATTGCGCGACCGCGGCCGCCCATCGCGCCCTGTCGGCGTCGCGCAGCAGCGAGGCGGAGGTGCGCGAAAAGGTCATCGGGCTTCTGTCCCAGAAGCAGGCGGCGCTGGCCCGGCTGCGCAAGCATCTTCGCATCCGGGCGCTGCTCGAAATCTGGCTCTATGTGCATGTGCCGCTGACCTTCGCGCTGATCGCGGCGCTGTCGGCGCATGTCATCAGCGTCTTCTTCTACTGGTGAGGCGCGGACGATGAGCTTCATCCTCCGCCGCATCGCGACGACGAAGACGGGCAAGCAGATCGTCCGCGACCAGGCGCTGCCGGGCGATACGATCACCCTCGGCCGCGACGCCGGCAACATCATCCATGTCGCCGATCTGGCGGTGAACCCCCACCATGCGACGATCAGCAGCAGCGACGGGCGCCATGTGCGCGTCGCGGCGCTCGAAGGGCTGGGGTTCGATTTCAACGGCCGCAGCGTCGATGCGGCCGACATCGACAGCGCGGCGGGCGCCGAGCTGCGCTTCGGCGGGCACCGGCTGACGATCGCGCGCGAGGACGACAAGATCATCCTGCTCGTCGAACGGATCGACGAGCTGTCGCAATCGTCGAAGGACGTCGACGAGGCGAAGGCCTTTTCGCTCGCGGGGACGATGCCCGGCAAGCGCATCGCGGCGTGGGCGTTCGGCCTGTTGATGCTGCTCGCCTTCCTGATCGGGCCGATCTGGGCCTGGTACAGCTATAAAAATGTGAACGAGCGCCCCGACGGCTATCATGCCGACAGCGCGTGGCTGTCGGGTCCGCTGTCGAGCGCGCATGCGAGCCTGAAGAACGACTGCCAGTCGTGCCATGTCGAGCCCTTCGTCGCGGTGACCGACAAGGCGTGCGTCGGGTGCCACACCGGCGAGCACAAGGCGATGAGCGCGGCGCACGCCAATGCGCCGACCGCGATGCTGCTCGCCGCGCGCCACCCGCCGGGGGTGGGCGAGCGCATCCTTGCGGGCTTCGCCAAGACCTTCAACAAGCCGCAGGGGCGCTGCGTCGATTGCCACACCGAGCATGAGGGCGCGGGGCCGATGGCGGCGACGCCGCAGAAATTCTGCGCCGACTGTCACGACGGCATGTCGGCGCGGCTCAAGACCGCGGGACATCCGACGACGCTCGCCGACGCCAGTGATTTCGGGACGAGCCACCCCGAATTCCGCCCGCTCGTCCGCCCCGCGACCGGCGGCAAGCTGGTGCGCACGACGCTGACCAAGGGCGTCGTCGATTACAACGGCCTCAAATTCCCGCACGACATGCACTTGCAGGCGACCGGCGGGGTCGCGCGCATGGCGGCGAGTTTCCGCGGCCGCTTTGATTTCGGCAAGAAGCTCGAATGCGCAAATTGCCATCGCGTCGAGGCCGACGGGGTGCGGGTCAAGCCGGTCGAGATGGAGCGCGACTGTGCGATGTGCCACAGCCTCGCTTTCGAGACGGTTGGCGGGGTGACGCGGACCTTGCGGCATGGCGATCCCGATCAAGTCGCGGCCGACCTCACCGCCTATTATCGCTCGGCGCCGCCGGCGCGGCCGCTCCAGCTCGGCGGGATGCAGCGGCGGCGGCCGGGCGCCTATGCCGAGGGGCAGGTCTACAACATCTATTTCAACGAGGTCGCGGTGCGGCCGTCACGCGCAGAAGATGCGGTGCGTGCGGTCTTTTCGAAGGGCGGCGCCTGTTACGATTGTCATACGATCTTCGCGCCGCAAGCAGGGAACGGTTGGCGCGTCGCGGCGGTCGACCAGACGCCACGCTATCTGCAAAAGGGCTGGTTCGACCATGACGCGCACAAGGAAACCGCGTGCGCCGATTGCCACGTCGCCGCGCCCGCGTCGAAGGCGTCGACCGACCTGCTCGTGCCGGGCGTCCGCCAGTGCCGCGACTGCCATGTGGGCGAAAATGGCGCGCGGCTGGTCAAGGTCGAAACCGCGACCGAATCGCCATGCGCGATGTGTCACGAATATCATTCGGACGGCGGCAAACCGTGGATGCCGCAGCGCAGAGCCAAGAAAAATGTGACCGCAATCACAAATAAACCTCTGCGTGCTACCTATGGTGTGAGCCTGATCACAGGAACCGGGGGGCGGGGCCTTTACGAAGTGACGTGGCGCACACCCGCCTTGCATGGGGCAAGACGGGGCGGATAGGTTTTGGGCGGTCGGGGGGAACCGGCCGGGGCAGGGGGCCGATATGCTGATCGCACAGATCACGGATATTCATATCGGGTTCGATCCGGGCAATCCGGCCGAATATAATCGCGAGCGCCTCGACCGGGTGCTGGGCATGCTGATCGACGGGCCGAACCGCCCCGATCTGTTGCTGGCGACGGGCGACATCACCGACCGCGGCGACGGGGAAAGCTATCGCCGGCTCGCCGACATCTTCGCGCGCTGCCCCTTTCCGGTGTGGCCGAGCGTTGGCAATCATGACCTGCGCGACAATTTTCACGCGCACTTTCCGGGCTTCGACGACGGCAACGGCTTCGTCCAATATACGGTCGAGCTTCCCGAACTCCGGCTGGTGACGGTCGACACGCTCGAAGAGGGCCGGCATGGCGGCGCCTTCTGCGACCGGCGCGCGGCGTGGCTCGACGCCGAGCTGGCGAAGGACAGGGTCAAGCCGACCTATATCGTGATGCACCATCCGCCGGTCGAAAGCGGAATCGAATGGATGAACACTCATCCGGACGAGCCGTGGGTGGAGACCTTCTCCAGCGTCGTTCGCCGCCATCCGCAGGTCCGCGGGCTGATCTGCGGGCATCTCCACCGCAGCGTGACGGTGGCGTGGGAGGGGCGCACGATCGCGATCTGTTCGTCGACCGCGCCGCAGGTGTCGCTCGACCTTCGCCCGATCGACGCGGATCGTCCCGACGAACGGCCGATGATCGTCGCTGAAGACCCGGCCTATGCGCTGCATCGCTGGAACGGGCGCGAACTCGTCAGCTTCTATGACAATGCCGGCGTCCGCGCGACGCTCGCCAGATATGACGAGGAGCTGCAGCCGCTCGTGCGTGCGCTGAAGGCCGAACGGCCGGGATGACGCGGCGCGATCACCGGGACTTCCCTGACCGGCAAGCCTCGCCATAAGCGAGGCGGTAAGGTTTGCTGAAGCAACGGATCAACCCATCCACGACGCCCAAATTGGGCGGCCAGGACCGGGTCTTGATCGCCTTCGCCTCGGGCCTTGCGCCGGGCTGCTCTGCCGGGGGCGGTAGTGTGGCAAGTGCTTGTCTCGCGGCCTTCAGGCCGTCCATATCCTGACGCAGAAAGGCTATGGTGGCATCGACATAGCTGTTCCAGCCGGAGTCGATGTTCCAGATATTCCCTCGGTCATACGATCGCTCAAAAAGCGCGATCGCCGCTTTGGTTTGTCCTTCATCGGCCCTCAACTGCCCCTCGTGCCAGTAGAGTATCGTCGTATGATCCGGGTGAGCCTCCCGGTAGGCGGCGATCAAATCTGCCGCTGCCGACGTGCAGCCGGAGCGCCCGGCCACTCTGCGCCATCCGCCGTTCATGTCCTGATCGAACGCGCGCTCGTCCAAGGCGAGCATCGCCTCCCGGTCCACCGAACATTCAGGAGCAGGCACCGATCCGGCGATGAGAAAAAGTGCGGGCAGCCACATCACGGCTTCAATAGCCCAGCGTCAGATCGACCCGCGGTTCGACGGGCTCGCCCTTTTTCCAGCGATCGAGGTTTTCGAGGAAACGCTGCGCCGAGCGGACGAACATCTTGTCCTGCGCGCGGCCCGACAGGTGCATGGTGATATGCGCGTTGTCGAGGCTCCACAGCGGATCGTCGGCGGGCAATGGCTCGGGCGTCGTCACGTCGAGAAAGGCCGACGCGATCCGCTGCGCGTCGAGCGCCGCGACGAGCGCGTCCTGATCGACGACGCTACCGCGCGCGATGTTGATCAGCGTGGCGGTCGGCTTCATCGCGGCCAGTTCCGCCGCGCCGATCATGCCGTCGGTTTCGGGGGTCGCGGGGACCGCGAGGATCACCCAGTCGAAGTCGCCGAGCTTCGCGCGCCACTGGCCGGGGGTCAGCGTGTTCGCTCCGGGCGAGCGGCGGACGACCGTCACATCGACCGCGAAGGCCTTCAGCCTTTCCTCGATCAGCTTGCCGATCGCGCCATAGCCGAGGAGCAGCGCCTTCGACCCGAACAGCTCGACCTTGCCGGGCGAATCGAGCAGCCATTCGCGGCGCTCCTGCGCGCGGACGACGTCGCGATAGCCCTTCGCAATGGTGAGCATGCCCATTACGACATATTCGGCGATGGTGATCGCGTTGATCCCCGCGCCGTTCGTCACCACCGTGCCGCGCTCGGCGAGCAGGTCGAGCGGCATGCCGTCGACCCCCGCGTAGATCGAATTGAGCCATTTGAGCTGCGTCGCGGTGGTGATGACCGCGGCCATGTCCTTCTTGTCGTACATGTCGAACCAGCCGATCTCGGCTTGGGGCGCGAGCTCCATTGCCTCCTCTTTCGACGCGAAGAAGCGCGGTTCGACCCAGCCGGGCAGGCGGTTTTCGACGAGCGGACGGATCAGGCCCGACAGGACGGTAACGGTTTTCGACATTTGACCTCTCTTCGGTTCTATTCTGCAACCGATCATGGCGGGCGAGAGGCTAGTTGTCGAGCCGCCACTCCCAGCCGAGCGGATCGCCGTCCATTACCTCGACTCCCGCTGCGCCGAGCTCGTCGCGGAGCGCGTCGGACGCGGCGAAGTCTTTGGCGGCGCGGGCTTCTTTGCGGCGCGCGAGGATCGCTTCGATTTCGTCTTCGGCGATAGTCGCCGCCTTGGGCCGGACGCGCAAGTCGGCGCGGTCGATCGTCAGCAGGTCGAGGCCGAGCACCGCGTCCATCGCGGCGAGCGTCGCGCGCTTCTGGCCCCCGTCGATCTTTTTCATCGCCGCCGCTTCTTCGAGCAGGGTCAGCGCGACGGGCGTGTTGAGGTCGTCGGACATCGCCGTGTCGAACCTGGCGAGCAGTTCGGCGAGGCGGCGGTCGGCGGGTTCGGCAGGCTCCGCATCGCGAACCGGTGCCGCCGCCATCACCAGCCGCTTCAATCGCGTCAGCGCGGCGCCGAGGCCTTCCCACGAAAATTCGAGCTCGCTGCGATAATGAGCCTGCAGGCACATCAGGCGATAGGCGAGGGGGTGGTAGCCCTTGTCGATCAGGAGCTGCACGCGCAGGAACTCGCCGCTCGACTTCGACATCTTGCCCGAGCGATCGACGAGGAAATTATTGTGCATCCACAGCCTCGCGCCGCTCGCGTCGCTGCAGCTGTGCGCCTGATTCTGCGCGATCTCGTTCGGATGATGGATCTCGCGGTGGTCGATGCCGCCGGTGTGGATGTCGAACGGAAAGCCGAGCAGGGCTTCGGACATCACCGAGCATTCGAGATGCCAGCCGGGCGCGCCGCGGCCCCAGGGCGAATCCCACTCCATCTGGCGTTTCTCGCCCGGCGGGGTCCTGCGCCAGATCGCGAAATCGGCGGGGTGGCGCTTGCCGTCGACGGGGTCGATACGGCTTTCGCCTTCGTCGGTGCCGTGGCGCGCGAGGCGACCGTAATCGGCGACCGTCGTCGTGTCGAAATAGAGGCCGCCGTCGAGTTCGTAGCAATGCTTGTCGGCGATCGCCTTTGCGAATTCGATCATCTGCGGGACATAGTCGGTTGCGATCGACCAGTGCGCGGGCTGGCGGATGTTCAGCGCCTCGATGTCGGCCCAATAGGCCTCGGTATAATGGCGCGCGATGTCCCAGATCGATTGCGCGCGCTCGGCCGCGGCCTTTTCCAGCTTGTCCTCGCCCGCATCGGCGTCGTCGGTTAGATGGCCGACGTCGGTGATGTTGATGACGTGGGTGAGCTTGTAGCCTTTGTACGTCAGCGTGCGGCCGAGCGTGTCGGCGAAGACATAGGCGCGCATATTGCCGATATGCGGATAATTATAGACCGTCGGGCCGCAGCTATAGACGCGCGCCTCCGGCGGCTGAGCCGGATCGCCAGGGACGCCGGGGTGGACGGGCTCGAAGGTCTCGAGGCTGCGCGTCAGGCTGTTGAACAACTTTAGCGGGGAGGCAGGGGCGTCGGTCATGACCGCGCCCATGCCTCGCCCCGATGCGATCCGTCAACCGAAACGGCGGCTACTGCGCTGGCGGCGTCCACAGATCGTCGTTGCCCGCGCCGGTCACCGGATCGTCGAGGAGCGGCGCGCCGGTCAGCGGGTCGACCTCGCGCATCGTGATCAGCGGTTGCGGCAGCGTGTTGCCTTCGCCCGCGCTGTCCTCGTCGCCGTCGATCTCGTCGATGACGTCCTGCACCGGGAAATTGTTGTCGATGTCGAAGACGACGGTGGCGCAGACGGCCGGACTGGAGAGGAGGCAGCCGTTGACGGTCGACCGCGGATCATAGCTGCCGGCGACCGGCGCCGCGCCGGCGATGGTCAGGAGCTGGAGCGTGTCGAGGCCGGTGACCTGACCGTTCGGGCCCAATTGCACGCCGTTGACCACGATGCGCGACGGCCCTTCGGTGACGACATCGAGCCCGCCGGCGCCGAAGATCAGCCCGCGGCGCTGGGCAAAATCGGTGCCCGCCCCGCTGTTCTGGACATAGAAGCCGCCGACGACCTCGGCACGGATTCCGCGTGCGAAGAGCGCGCCTTCGTCGAGCACGACACCGTCATTCTGCTCGAGCCGCGTGTTGATGGCGGCGGTCGAGGTCGCCGCGCCGACGTCGGCGATCGCTTCGGCGGTGGCGACGATGATGTCGTCGGAGACCATGTTGAGCTGTCCCGCCGGGGCGGCGCCATTCACCAGGCGAACGCTGCCCTGACCGAGAATCACCTCCAGCGCGTCGCCCGCAGCGAGATTGAGCGCGTTGGCGTCGGTCAGTCCCGTCAGTTCGACATTGCCGACGATGCGCATCTTGCCCGGCGTGCGGATCGTCAGCGCGCCGTTGGCGCCGAGGTTCGACCCCGACGCGCCACCCGTCATGGTGAAGCCGTCGACGACGATGTCGGGCGGCGCGGCCGATCCGACCGCGCTGCTGCCCACCGCCTGCACCGCGGGCGCGAAGATGTCGATCTGGCTGCCATAAAGGCGGGTCAGTTCGTCGGCGTCGATATGATAGCCCGCGACGCTGCCGCCCGGCGCGCCGCCGACGAAGGTCTGGTTGTCGCTGTCGCTGTTCGCGACCGACAATTGCTGCGTGACGCCCGCGGTGCCGACGCGGCCCGCCGATCCGATCGCGATGTCCGCCGAGGTGAGCGCGATCGACTGGCCGGTGATGACGCCGGTGATGCCGAGCGAGGCGAGCGCGCTCGCGTCGAGGTTGCCCGCGACGGTCACGCTATCGAGGTTCAGGGACCCGCCCGAATTGACCAGGATCGCATTGGCGGCATTGAGCGTGCCGACGCTCATGCTTTCGCCTTGCGTGCCGAGGTCGGCCGTGCCGGCGACGTCGCCGCTCGCGACCGACAGGTCACCGCTCGCGCGGACATAGGCGTCGCCGACGTCGGTGGTGAGGGACGCAAAGGTCAGGTCGCCGCCGCCTTCGATGCGGATCGCATCGGCGCTGGCGTCGATTGGGCCCGAAGCGAGCAGGCTGCCGATCCTTATGTCGCCGCTACCGCTGTCGAAGCTGGCCGCGCCGAGCACGGTGGCCGCCCCGACGTCGATGCCGGTCGCGCCGGTCAGTGCGGCATTCTGGGCCTCGATCGCGGTGAGGTTGATCGCCGTGCCTGCCGTGAGCGCCGCGTCGCCGAGCGCGCGAACCCCGCCGCCCGCAATGCCCGCCGCCGAATTGACCACCACATCGCCGTCCGCACTCAGCGTCGGAATGACGCCGCCGCCGAGGTTGCTCAGCGCGGCGAGGGTCACGTCCTGCGCGGTGATTGTCGCGTTGCGGCCGGCGGCGACGATACCCGAGAGGTTGGCAATACCCGCCGCATCGACGACGACGTCGCTGAACGCATCGATGCCCGCGAGCGTCGTGGCGCCGCCCTGCGTGCGGATGCTGCTGTCGCCGCCGGTCGTGCCGAGGCCAAGGGTGGTCGCGCCATTGACCGCGATGCCGTTCGCGGCGTTGAGCAATATATCGTCGCCCGCCGAAAGGCCGGCGGCGTCGATCGCGCCGTTCGCTGACGCCATGACGATGTCGGCACCGTTGACGCCTTCGCTTCCTTCACCGACCCCGATCGTGAAGATCGGACTGCCCGAATCTGATGAGAAGTCGAGGATATGCGTGTCGGCGCCCGCGCCCGTCGCGCTGACGTTGATCGCATCGATGTTGCCGGGCGTGCGGACGGTCAGGTCGTCGCCCACGCTGACGTCGGTCAGGCTGGCGGTCGTCGCGGCGACGACGAGCATGTCCTCGCCCGCGATGCCGCCATCGATCGATGCGGCGCCCCCGGCGCTGACGCCGAACATGCGCGCCGCCGAACTGTCGGTCAGCGCCGCGTCGCCCGCGGCGATGACGAACAGATTGCCCTCCGTGCCGATGCCGTTGCCGTCGACATAGCCGCCGTTGGCTTGCGCCGACGCATCGATATTGCCGTCAGAATTGAGGAAGATGTCGCCGCCTGCGACGAAGCTGCCGGCAAGATCGTCGGCCGCGAAGACCGAGATGGTGCCGGCAACGTCGGCACTGTTCACCGAAACCGCGCCCCCGGTTCCGAAGGCGAAGAAGGAGGCGTCGCCCGTCACCGGGCCGGTCAGCGCGATGCTGTCCGCGAACAGGTTGATGTCGCCGCCGGCCGCAATCGACCCGCCGCTGATGCCTTCCGCCCCCGGCGCCGTCCCGTTCGCCGTCAGGCCGACGGTCAGACCGGCGTCGATATTGTTGAAAGCGATCGACTGCCCCGAAACCTGAACGAAGCCGCCCGCGCTCGAATTGCCGAGATCGACCGCGCCCGGCGAGGTGATCTCGATGTCGCCGCCGGTGATGATCGAATTGAGCCCGGTCGCGAAGCTGGCCGCGTCTGCCGTGAAGTCGTTAACGGCTTCGGCATGCTCGACATTCGTCGCGCCGGTGCTGGTCAATATGATGTCGCCGCCCGCGAGGCCGTCGACGCCGATCTCGAACTGTCCAGGGTGCGCTCGTTGTGGCGCACCAGGGTCCCCCCCGAGGCCGTCGACGCCGATCGTGCCGGGGGTGGTCAGCGATAGCGCGCCACCGGCGGCGATCAGGCTGCCCGGCGCGCCGCTGATGCTGGTGACCGCGGTCGCGATCAGGTCGCCGCTCGCGCGCAGTGTCGGAGCGTCGCCTTCGCGCGCATCATGGCGGATGTCGATCTGATCGCCCGCGTCGATCGTAAGGGTGCCATCGACGTCGAATATGCCGTTCGACTGGGCATGGACGCCGATCGAACCGTCGGTGGTCAGCGTGGCGTCGCCCTGGCTGGCGATGGTGCCGCCGGTCGGCGCGACGAAGATGCCCGCAAGCGCGGTATCGGTGTCGTTGTTCGTCGGTGCGGCGATCCCGAGTGCTTCGGCCGTAAGGCCCGCGAAGCTGATATTGCCGCCCGCGCGCAATTCGATGCGTCCCGCAAAATCGCCGTTCGCCGCAATGTTCGTCGGGCCGAGATCGATCTCGCCGAGCCCTGAGGCGCCGGCCGCGGTTTCGATTACGACGCGGCCGCCGGTGGTCTGTCCCGGATTGCCGAGGCCGCCGTCGGTGCCGCCGCCCTGGCCGGTGCCGCCGCTGCCGCCTGCGCCGGCAAGGCCGCTCGCCGTGATGTCGACCGCTTCGCCGTTCGAGGTGATCGTTCCGCCCGTCGCGACAAGGCGGATGGTGCCGCCGGTTCCCGCGCCGCCGTCGCCGCCATTGCCCGACTGATTGCCTTCGCCGAAGCTGCTGTTGCTGCCGAGCCCGCCGACGCCGCCGCTTCCGCTGCTGGAGAGCGAGACGAAGTCGCCGCCGTCTTCAAGACCGAGCGCGACGGTCGCGCCCTCGCTCGCGGCAATCTCGATCGTGCCGCCCTGGCCGTCGCCGCCATTGCCGCCGTCGGGCGCGACCGCAGGGAAGCCGAAACCGAGTCCGCCCGCGCCGCCATTGCCGCCGATGCCGGCCGAGATGAGGTTGCTCTGCAGGGCGGTCAGGCTCGCTCCTGCGCCCTCGGCCAATATCCGCGAGGTGCCGCCGGTGCCGTTGCCGCCGCTGCCGCCCGCGCCGTCACCCCCGTCGGCGCCATTGCCGCCTATCCCGGTCGAATCGATGATGACCGCGAGGTCGCCGGCCTCGAAGCCGGTCACGATCGCCTGCGCCGTCCCGCCAAAGCCGTCGCCACCGTCGCCGCCGACATTGTGGAGACCTCCCGCGCCGCCCGTGCCGAGCGCGAGGCTGCTCGCCGCGCCGACGCCATCGATCGCGGTTTCGAGCGCGATCGTCGCGGTGCCGCCCCGGCCCGCGCCGCCGGTGCCTCCGACCCCGACGCCGGTGGCGGGGGCGCCGCTGCTGGAGAAGAAGCTGTCGCCGCCATTGCCGCCGGTCCCCGACGCATCGGCGGTCAGGCTGCTCGCGGTCGTCGTGCCGCCGCGCACATTCACCGTCGCGGTGCCGCCGATGCCCTCGCCCGCATTGCCGGGGGTGCCGGGCGTGTCGCTGAAGAAGGTGTCGAACTGCCCGCCGTCGCCCCCTTCGCCGCGCGCACTGGCCTGGATGACGCTGGCTTCGACCACGGCTGTGCCGTCGATGCTGATCGTCGCCGTGCCGCCGCGCCCGAGGCCGCCGGTCCCGCTCGGCACGATATTGAGCGGGTCGAAGTCATCGCCGGACAGGCCGAAACCGCCCTGGCCGTTGGCCGAGGCCGTGATGTCGGCCACGTTGATCGTGCCGCCCGACAGAGTGATCGTCGCGAGGCCGCCGACGCCCGTTCCCGACACGCCTTGCGCATCGCCGCCGACACCGTCGGCGTCGATGCTCATGTCGCCGAGCGATACGGCTCCGCCCGTCTGGGTGAAGGTCGCGGTGCCGCCGGTCCCGGTTCCGCCGCCCGCGCTCGCACCCCCCGCCGACAGTTCGAAGAAGCCGCCGGTGAGGGCGCCGCCGGCGACCTCCACCGTCATCGTTCCGCCCTGACCGTTGCCGGCGGGTGCTTCGACGCCGGGCGGCGTTTCGCTTTCGGCCTGGGTCTGGCCGCCAGCCGATGCGAACAGGTCGCCGGCGTCGATGCGGCTGCTCGCGTCGGCTGCGACGCGGATCAGGATCGCGCCGCCGGTGCCGGTCGGGCCGCCCAAGCCGCCGCCCGACGTGCCGTCGGCGGTGATGTCGGCGCCGACGGCAAGGTCGATCGTGCCGGCATCGGCGATCAGCTGGATGGTGCCGCCGGTGGCCGCCGTTCCCGCCGCGCTGACGCCCGAGCGCGCGCTTGCGGTGAAATTGTTGAAGCCATCCTGCGTCGCGATGATCTGGCCGCCGTCCGAGGCGAGAAGGTCGATCGTCCCGCCTTGCGCGGTGCCGCCCGCGCCGGTGACGCCGACCGTGTCGCTGCTCGCATCGACGTCGAAGATTCCGGCCTGGATCGTCCCGCCGTCGGCGATGAAGTCGATGTCGCCGCCGATGCCGTTGCCGGCGCTTTGCCCGATCGAGCCCATGCTGCCGCCCATCGCCTGAACGGTCAGCGTGTTCGCCGTCGTGATCGCGCCGCCCGCCGTCGCGCCGACCGCGACATCGCCGCCGCTGCCCGCGCCGAAATTCTCGCCCGAAACGCCCATGCCCACCGCGAAGAGGTTGATGTAGTCGCTGCTGGCGATCGTCGAACCGTTGGTCGCTGAAAGCGTCACGTCGTTCGCGGTGGCGGTCCCCGTCTGGCCCGTCGTCCCGCTCGGGCTGAACCCGCTTCCCGCCGCCGCCGAGGCGTTGAGCGTGATCGCGGTGAATTGCGCATTTACGCCGCCATCGACAGTCAGTGTGGCGGTGCCGCCGGCCGCGTCGCCGCCGCTGGCATTCTCGCTACCACTCGCATCGCCGCCGCGAGCGAGCGCGGACGCGAGGAGTTGCCCGGCCGAGACGGTCGATGCCGTATCGGCGTTGACGAGAAACTCCGCGGTTCCGCCGATGCCGTCGCCGCCGTTCTGCGTCTGAAAGGGCCCGAAGTCGCCGCCGCCGTCGCCGCCCGCCTGGACGAAGCTCTGCGTCGCCGAGAGCGAGGATCCGGCCCCCGATACCCTGATGCGCGCGGTGCCACCGGTGCCATCGCCCGACTGGGTCAGGCCGAAGCCGCCGGTTCCCGTCGCGTCGAGCGACAACAGGGCTACCGGGCCGACGGCGCCGCCGTCCGCCACCGTCAGCGTCGCGGTGCCGCCGATGCCGTCGCCGTTGACGGCCGGCAGGTCGCTGAAGCTGTTGTCCCCGCTTCCGGCCGCATTGATGAAGATATTGCCGGCCGTCAGCGTGCTGCCGGCGTTGCTGACCGAAATGCTGGCGCTGCCGCCGCGCCCGGTCGCGCTGGTGCCGCCCGCGTCGAGGTCGCCGAAGCCACTGGCGTCGACCGTGACGCCTTGGGCGCTTACATTGCCGCCGGTGATCGTCAGGCCGGCGATGCCGCCCTGCGCATCGCCGGTCACCGCGTCGGGCGTCCCAAAGGCCAGGATCGCCAACCCTGCGGGCGTCGAAAGCGTGCCGCCGGTGACGTTGATCGCGGCATTGCCGGGGGTGCCGCCGGTTCCGCCCGACTGGATCGTCAGCCCGCCTGTGGCGCCGCCCAGCTGGTCCGCGCCGATGGTCAGCACCGCGCTGGCATCGCCGGCGAAGGTCCCGCTGCCCTCGACGAAGAACTGGCCTTCCGATGACGTCGGCGCGGCGGCGAAGGCGCCACTCGCGCGCGCGGTCGTATCGCTGCGAAACAGCGTATCGCCCGCGGTGATGTTCGCGGCCGTGGCGTTGACGGGCGCCGCGGCGAGTTCGCCGCCGACGATATTATAGCCCGCCGACAGGCGCACCGCGCCGTCGGGATCGACCTGCGCCGAAAGCGCATCGTCATAGCCGATCGCGCCGCTGACCAGCATCGTGACCGCGTCATTCTTGGGAATGGCGACCATATAGATGCGGCTCTGGTTGCCATTGGTGTCGAGATGCGCCGGGCCGGTGGTCGTGCCCGTGTGGGTGATCGCGGTGCCGCTCTCCGCGCCCACGGTGACGTCGATGTCGAAGAGGCCGCCGTTGATACGGATATTCGCCTGCTCGGCGGCGACATAGGCGGCCGATCCGTCGACGCGGACGGCGCCCGCCTGGACGACGCGCGGCGCGACCAGGGCGACATAGGAACTGCCGGGGCTGCCGGTGACATTGGCGTTGATCGCGCCATTGACGGTGATCGCCGACGTGCTGCCCGAAGCGCCATTGAAGCGGATCGAACCGTCTGGGCCGAACAGGCCGCCGGTGGTGACGATGTCGTTCGTCGTGAGCAGCAGGCTGCCGACGTTGACCACGCCGCTCGCGCCGATCAATATGCCGCCGGCGTTGTAGAACCAGATATTGCCTCCGCGCGGGCCGGTGGTCGATCCGACATAGCTGTTCACGGTGCCGTTGAGCGCGATCTGGCGGCTGAGCGATCCGCCGCCGCCGTTCACGAAGCGGTTGAGGACGGTATAGTCGCCGGTGCCGACGAAATTCCAGGTCGAGCCGGACGGCAGGAGATCGATGTCGCCGCCGGTCGGCGCGCTGTCGGTGGGCACCCAGTTGATCACATTCTGCGCCTGGGTGACGGTGGTTGTCGTCGTGGTGCCGCTGACGCCGTTGGGCGTGCCTCCGCCGCTCACGATGGTTCCGGTGCCAGCGACCTGCGCCAGCGCCGGCGCGCCATAGGCCAGCGCCGCCATGCCGGCGGCGAGCGCGCAGCTCTCGAGCAGGCGTCTTTTCCTTTTGTGGAGGGGTGAAAAGCTGGCGGTGGCACGCATGTCCGTTGTCCTCGATGCAAAGCTCATGTCAGCGTCTCCGCACGCCGAATTGGGTGGTCAGCGACACGAGCAGCCGCGGGTCGGGCCGCTCGGTGAGGAAGCCGCCGCGGTTGAGCGGCACCGCCAGCGTCATGTCGAGCCGCGCGACATTGCCATAGGCGATGCGAACGCCTCCGCCCGCCGAATAGAGTTTCTGCGGATCGAGCCCGTCGAAGGCCGTGTCCTTGTTCCACACCCAGGCGGTATCGAAAAAGACGAAGGGCTGGAAAGCAAAGGCCTTTGTATTGGCGGGAACGAACGAGCCGTAGCGCGCCTCGAGCGCCACCGCGACGCCGCTGTCGCCGATCACCGTGCCGGGGTCGAAGCCGCGCCCGACGGTGAAATTGCCGCCCGAAAATTCCTCATAGGCGAGCAAAGGATCGTTCGCCCATTGCGCGCGGGGCGCCGCCGACAGCGTGAACAGCTTGGCCGGCCGCCATTCGGCGAGCGCGTTGGCGCGGACGAGAAAGGCGTCCGGCTTGCCCTCGATGCGCGACAGCGGCACCGCGCCGGGCAGGAAGCAGGCCGTGCCGCCGGGGCCGCAATCGTCGCTGGCGCCAAGAAAATTCACGCCCTGCCGTGCTTCGAGCGAAGTGGCGAGCGACCAGCGCGGTTCGCCGGGATTATAGCCGCCGCGCCCGGCGATCGAAGCGGGATCGATCCAGCTGGCATCGGCGCGCAGATTGAGGACGCGCAGCCGGTCCCTGTTGAGCGGCACGCCGGTCAGGCTGATGTCCTGATCGATGATGTCGAGCCCGCCGCCTACGCTCAAGCGCCGCGCTTGCGTCAGCACGAGCGGATAGGAGCCGAACAGGCTGACGATCTGGGTGTTCGACTTGATCGGCAGGCCGGTGAGGTCGGGACGCGTCCAGGCATAGGTGTAGCTGGCGCCGAGGCGCAGCCCTTCGCCGCCGACGCGGAACTCGTGCGACGCCTGCACGACCTTCTGCTCGTCGAAATCGGGGGTGGCATAGAAGCTGACCGTCGTAAGATCGCCCATGCCGGTCAGGCCCGCGAAGCGCGCGCGCGCATTGCCGCCCCACCGGCCGACGTCGCGCGACCCGAAATTCTGTGCATTGAAGTCGAAGGTCACGGGCGTGCGCGTGACGGTCACTTCGCCGATGACCTCGCCGGGAACCGCGCCGGGGCGCAGCGTCAGCCGCGCGTCCATCCCCGGGATGTCGCGCGCCAGCAGCAGATAGCGTTCGGCGTCGGCGATATTGAACACCGGCGCATCGTCGAGCCGCGAAAGATAGCGTTGCAGCAGCCCTTCGTTGGCGCCCGCGTCGCCGCGCACCTCGATCCGCGTCATGCGCGCGGACAATATGTCGAGCCGGACGATGCCGTCGCCGATCGTCTGCGGCGGCACGCGGACCGCGGCGAGATAGCCCTGCGAGCGCAGGATCGTCGCGGCGCGGTCGCGAATCTCGCACACCGCCGCAATCGGCAGCTCCTGTCCGACGCGATCGGACCAGCTCGGCGCGAGCAGCGCGTTGTCGATGCCTTCGACGCTCGAAAATTCGACCCCGCGCAGCGTGAAGCGGATATGGGCGAATTCGGGGTCGGCAAGCGGGCAGGGGGCACGTTCGATCCCGTCGTCGATCGCGACGATCCGTTCGCCGGGCTGGATGGCGGGGGGGAGCGCCGGGCGCTGGATTTCCTCGCGCGTCGGAATCTGCGGCGTCGCCTGCGCCCACAGGGCGGCGGGCAGGGCTGTCGCGATCAATCCCGCCGAGCCGGCCAGAGCCTTGCGGATCGCCGCGCGCCCGGACCTCGCGGCCCCATGAAATCGCATATCCCCCGACACGGCCATCACCACCCCTTGCGTTTCGGCGCGCCGCGATCGCGGCGCGCCTGTTTCATTGGCGCCGCCGGCAACCCGGCGAGGCAAATTCGACCCAAGGAAGGTTCCGCCACGCGACAGGCGGTATTTCCCAGGAATATATCAGACGGATAGGGCGCGTTCAATTGCGCCCTATCCCTTTGCTCAGCCCGCCTCCGCTTCGGACATCGTATCGACGAGGCGGTCGAGCTGCGACGTACAGCCCTTCGCCATCAGCATGTCGACCGACCCCTCGACCGTATCGGGGGCGTTTTCCATGGCGGTGAAACGCACCGTCACCGGCTGCGCCAGCCCGCCGCCCGAGAGGCGATAGTCGGCGCCATATTGCACCGGCAGAACATCGGTCGGCCATTTGCGGAAATTGGCGCCGTCGACGATCGCCACAGTCGTCTTCTTGTCGCCGCTCTGAATCTCGAGCGCGGTGTCGCCCTGCATATTGGGGCGCCACAGCATCAGCATGGCGGGGTCGAGGACGCAAAAGGTCCCGCCCTCGCGATAGTCGAGCAGCCAGAGATTGGGGGCGCGAAGCTCGGTCGGCATCTGGGTGACGCCTTCGCGCGAAAATCCGCCGCGCGATCGCATCGTCGGCCCCTTCGCAAGCATCCGCGTGACGTTGGCGCCGAGCGACTGGCTCGCCTGCACCGTGCCGGTGGCGCCGAAGGTGCCGGGGCCGGAAAGCGTGCGCGTCTTGCCCGACTGCATCAGCACGATCCGATCGCCCGCGACGAGGGTCAGCTTGTCGGTCGACTTGAGCCGTGCCCCGGTCGGATATTTGGCCGCCGACGGGCCGGTCGAGCGGACGACCATCGATTGCGCCGTGGCGGCGGAGACGATGGTCAGGGCGGCGACGGCGGCGGCGGCGGTCAGGCCGAGGCGGCGCATCCGGAAGTCAGGAAAGGACATAGCTTTCTCCCTTTTCGGTTTCGTTCAGGCGTTCGATCAGGAACAGGATGGAAGCGTCCTGCGCGAATTCGGCGGCCAATGCTGTGGCGCCGGTCACATGCGCCTTTTTATCGCCCGCCGCGTGCGCGGCGACAAGCGCGGCGATGCGGGCGCGCCGTTCCGGAACAAGATCGGGGCGCGGGGTGAGGACGTCGACGGGCTGCGCGCGCCCGCGCAGCGTCACGCGGCCCATCGGCACGAGATCGTCGCGGCCCGAGCGCGCCGCGGCTTCGGCCGAGATCAGCACCCCGGTCTTCAGGCTCTTGTTCGCCGCCTCGAGCCGCGAGGCGGTGTTCATGCTGTCGCCGAGCGCGGTGTATTGGATACGCCCTTCGCCGCCGAAATTGCCGACGATCGCGTCGCCGACATGCAGGCCGACGCGCGTCATGCCGATCGGCGGCACGTCCTCGGCGGCGAGGTCGGTGCGGAATGTCTCGCCCGCTTCATACATGGCGAGCGCCGCCGCGGCCGCCCGCTCGCCGTCGTCGGGGCGGCCGAGCGGCGCCCCCCAGAAGGCGACGATGGCATCGCCGACGAATTTGTCGATCGTTCCGCCATGGTCGAGCACGATGTCCGAAAGCCGGTCGAGATATTCGTTGAGCAGGCGCGCGACGGTCTCCGGGGTCACCGCATGACTCAATTTGGTGAAGCCTTCGAGGTCGGTGAAGACGCAGAAGATGTTGCGCCGCTCGCCGTGCAGCGAGAGCTGGTCGGGATCGCGCAAAATCTGCGCCGCGACATCGGCGGGCAGATATTTGCCGAGCGCCGACTGCGCGAAGGCGCGCTGGCGCGATCCGATCGTGCGCGCTGCCGTGCCCACCGCTGCATAGCCGAACAGCCAGCCGACCGCCCAGCCGAAGGTCGGCAGCGTCGTCGTGTCGACGCCGCGCCCGTGCAGCCAGAAAGGGAAGGCGGCGAAGAAGGCCATCTGTCCGAGGAAAGCGAGCGCGACCCAGCGCGCGCGCAGGTCGATCAGGCTGGTGAGCCCGCCCGCGGCGACGATCAGCACCGCGAGCGCCCAGAGAGCCGGTGCCGGGATCGGGCGCGCCCAGGCGCGATCGAGCTGCTGCGCGAGCATATGCGCATGCACCTCGAGCCCGATCATCGTTTCATGTTGGCCGGTGATCGCGTCGGGAAAGCGGCTGAGTGGCGTGTTGAACTGGTCATTGTCGATGATGTCGCCGCCGATCAGCACATAGCGGCCCTTCACCAACTCGGCGAAGCCGGCGCGCATTTCGGCGTCCATCGGCATCGCGAAAGTGTCGATCGGGATGTTGGCGAATACCGGTTCCTCCTGCCCCGCGGCGGCGCGCGCGGGAACGAGGAAGCGGATGCCGCCCTGATAATCGGCATAGGCGGGATCGACCGGAGCGAGCGCATTCGCCATCAACGGCGGCAGGTTCGGCGGCCGGTGCGGCCATTTGCGGATCACATCGTCGTCGTCGGTTCGGAACAGGACGCTCGTCGGCCGGGTCTTGGCGGTCGTGACGTCGGCGATGAAGGTTTGGAGGAATTTCTGCTGCTCATAGAAGATGGTGTTCGGATTGCTCGCCTGCTCGGCGTAGGCGAGCCAGGTCGGCGTTCGCATCGCGCGGAGCTGCGCTTTCAGCAAATCGTCGTCGGGGCGCGGCGAATCGAACGCGATATCGATGCCGATCGCCTTTGCGCCCATCCGGTCGAGATTGCCGAGCGCGTTCGCGAGCAAGGTCCGGTCGAGCGGCGAACGGATGCCGGTGTTGAACAATGTCTCGTCATTATAGGTGACGAGCGTGATGCGCCGGTCCTGCCCGGCCTTGGGCGCCATCAGCGTCGCGCGCGCATCGTAAAGCGCGCGCTCGGCGGCGTTGATCAGCGGTAACTGCCAGCTGAAACGTGCGATCAGGATCGCGACGAGCAGAAAGACGATCGTCGCCGCCAGCCGCGACGGGCCGAGCTGCGTCGCCAGCCGGCGCACGCGCTTGCCGAGCGGCACCGCAGCCCGCTGGCCGCCCTGCTCGGGTGCGTCCGCCGCGGCGGGGGTGATGGCTTCGGGCGCGTTCATAGGATCAGCGGGCGGCGCGGCCGGCACCCTCTCCCTTGCCTGCGGTGGTCGTGCCGCGCTGCAGCAGCGCCTGACCGCCATCGCCGACGATCGCGAAGCCCGCCCAATAATAGGGGTGCGAGGTCTGCCGATCGTCCATCAGCCGCATCTGCGTCGCCCATAGCGCGTCGGCGACGCTCACTCCCTCGTCGGCCGTGAACAGGCCGCCGATCAGCCGCTTGGTCGCGTCGAAATCGTCGGGTGCGGGCCAGTGGCTCGCGATCACCGAACGTCCGCCGGCGCCGATGAAGCTGCGGACGAGCCCGTCGAGCGCGCTGCCGCCGCCGGACAGCCCCGCTTCGCGCGTCGCCGCGACGCTCGCCGCGCCGGCGGTATCGCAGGCCGAGAGGATGACGAGGTCGGCGTCGATCCGCAGGTCGAAGATTTCCTGAAAGCTGAGGAGGCCGTCCGAATCCGCGCCGCCGAACGAGGTGACGAGCGCGGGGCGCGCGGGGCAGGCGGGGCGCGGCGCGGTGACGAGGCCGTGGGTCGCGAAATGGATGATGCGATAATCGGCGAGGTCGGCGCGGTTCTTGACTGCCGTGTCGGTGAAGGCGCCCCCCGTGAGCAGCGTTCCGGCCGCACGGCCCACGGCGTCGCGCGCCGTGACCAGCTCGTCGGCCGAGATCGGGCGGCCCCATTGGGCGATGTCCCACAGGCAGTCGGGATCGGCGCCGCCGTCCGCCGCGCCGCGGGTGCCGGTGGACGGCAGGCGACCCTCGACCGGCAGATTTTCCCCCAGCCCGAAATATTGGCGGCTCGCCTTCGACGGCGGCGCCTGCCGCGCGTTGCGGAAGCCGAGGGTCGATACTGCGGTGCTCGGGCGGACCGTGCGGCCGAGCCATGCGATCCGGCGCATGTCGAACGGGTCGGCATCGGGGTCGCGCAGCCGCCGCTCATAATCGGCGAGTCCCGTGTCGGCGGTGATCAGCAGATTGATCGGCAGCCGCAGCATCGCGCCGTCGGGCTCGAAGATCAGGTGCGGCACCGCCGGGAGCCTGGCCGCGACAGGACCGAAAAGCTGGCCGTAAAGCTTGTAGGAAGTCGCGGCGTCGAAGGGATAGGTGACGCGGCGGCCATTTTCGACGATCGAGATGGTCGAGCGGATCGTGTCGACCGCCCGCTCGAGGTCCGATGCGCCGATGTCCGATTTCCAGAGCTGTGCGCCGCCCGGTTCGATCAGCATCGCATAGACGCCTTCGCCGACGACGAGCATCTTGAGATAGGCCTCGTCGGGCCGCAGCACCTGCTGCAATTCGGCAAGCTCGAGCTTGCCCGACGCGACGACGCGATATTGCGGAAAGGCCGCCAGCTGGACGACGGTTTCGGACTGCTGGAAGGTCAGATTGTCGAGCTGGGTCCGGATGTCGGCGCGCAGCGCACCCACTTCGGGCGAGGCGGGAAGCTGGGCGAGGCGGGCGTCCTCGATCCGCGCGCGTTCGATGTCGCGGTTCAGCGTCGTCGCCTGGCGGAACAGCCGCGCGCCGTCGTCGCTGCCGCTCGACAATTCGCGCGCCAGCACCGCCTGCGTATCGGCGACGCCGGGACGGATCTGAAGCTGGCTGGCGACGAAGAATTCGCCGACCGCGGCGGGATCGGTCGCGGCGCGGGTCGCCAGCAGCCGGTAATAGGGCGCCATGACGTTCGCCATGCCCGCGGTCGAACGCTGCGAGTTCGCGAGCGCCGCGACGACCTCGCGATAGATGCCCATCGCCTTGTCGTCCTGCCCATGGCGGGTGAGGAAGGCGGCGTAGCGCGCGCGCGCCGAAGCGAGCGCGGTGGTTTCGGGATATTCGGCCGCGAGCAGGCCGACCGATTCGACGAAACGCGCGTCGGCGGCGCCGGTGTCGCCGACCGCTTCCTCGGCCAGGGCGAGTTCGCCGAGCATCTGCGAGCGCAGCCGGATGATCGAGGTCACGCGGCCCTCCCGCACGGCGAGCGCATCGCCGAGCCCCTTCAACTGCGCGGCCTTCGCCGCCGCGGCATCGCCGCGCAGCCGCTGCGCGGTGCCGAGCAAGTGAACCGCCTGCGCATCGATGATCTGCGCGCGCTCGACCGGGGTCAGCCGCTCGCGGTCGTTCGCCTGGCGGAGGACGCGCGCATTGTCGCCGCTGTTGACGCCGGCCACGATTTCGGGGGTCAGCGTCACCGCATCGCCCGCGACCGTCACGCCGGTGGTCAGCGGAGCGATCGGCGCCTGGAGCAGCGCCGCCGCGCGGTCGTAGTCGCGCTGGTTGAGCGCGTTGATCGCGCGGAAATTGCGGCGGAGGCGCAGCTGGACGGGATCGCTGGTCGGGATCGCCTCGACCTCGGCGAACAGGCGCTCGGCTTCGGCAAATTCGCCGAGGTTCGAGCGTTGCAGCGCGCGGTTCAGCGTGAATTCGGTGGGGTCGATGCCGGCCGCCGCCTGTTCGTCCTGCGCGCGGCGCGACAGCGCCTCGAAAAATTCGGCGGCTTCGGCATAATCGCCGCTATGATTGCGGCGATAGCCCTCGGCCAGCGCCTTGTCGATGTCGATCGATCCCGCAAGCGTGCGCGCGAAGCCGTCATTGTCGCCGACCGAGATCGTCGCGACCTCGATCACGCCGGGGACGACCCGGCGCTGACGCACCGACTCGAGCGCGATCCGCAGCGCATCGTCATAGGCGGCGAAGCCTTCGACGCTATAGCTCGTGTCGCCGTCGGCTTCGATGCGCGTCGTCCACGCCACATTGCTGTCCTTGACCGTGCAGGCGCCATCGGCCGCGCAGGTGATCGTGCCGGCGCGGGCGCGTTCGATCCGCGCGCGCGCCGCATCGGCGCTGGCGCGCAGCGCACGCACCGTGCCGACGGGCTGACTGGCGTCGCGGCAGACGATCGTCCAGGCGCGGTCGAACATGCCCTGGGTCACGCGGTCGTGAACGGTGGCCTGCACCTCGCACAGCGAGCCGCCGTGCTCGCCGATCGAAAAACTGTCGCGGAGCGTCGGGTCGCTTTCCTGCGCCGGCGCGGTTCCCGGCGCGGCCAAAGCCAGCGCAGCCAGAGCCGGCGCGAAATGCGAACGTCGAGTCATCACCGATCCCCCAAACACAAGCGTGAAGGCGCCGTGCCGACGCGATGCCGGCAAGGCGCAGTCTTCGTTGCTGCGGTACGACCCATTCCCTTGACGACGAACCCTAAACCTTTCGTAAGCGAAAGGGAAGTGATCTGCCGCACAGGCGGCTTGCGCCGCCGGGGCCGCCGACCTATCTGCAAAGAGAGATTCATTCGCACGAGGACAAGATGAGCGCATTCGACGATCGGGAACGGGCTTTCGAGACGAAATTCGCACGCGATCAGGAGGTGCAGTTCCGGATCACCGCGCGCCGCAACCGGCTGCTCGGCGAATGGGCGGCCGAACGCATGGGGCTAACGCCCGAGGAAACCGACGCCTATGCCAAGGCGGTCGTGCAGGCCGATTTCGAGGAAGCGGGCGACGAGGACGTCATCCGCAAGCTCGCGGGCGACCTGACCGCGGCGAGCGTCGAGATCAGCGACGCCGAAATCCGCGCCGCGCTGAACGACAAGGCGGCCGAAGCGCGCCGCCAGTTCATCGACAGCGAGAATTGAGGCGATCGCCATGGGCATGCGCGAGGACGATCTGCGGGCGATGATCGTCGCGGCCTTCCCCGATGCCGAGGTGACGATCACCGACCTCGCCGGCGACAACGACCATTATGCCGCGCATGTCGTCAGCGCCTCCTTTCAGGGAATGACCCGCGTTGCGCAGCACAAGGCGGTTTATGCAGCCTTGGGAGGACGCATGGGCGGCGAACTTCATGCCTTGCAATTGACGACCGCGATCCCCTCATAGGGGGTGGATATTTCGCCGGCGCGATGGCGCGCCTGCCCGGAGACTGACAATGACCGACCCGACCACTCACGACCGCATCGCCACGCTGGTCGCCAATAACCCCGTGCTGCTGTTCATGAAGGGCACGCCCCTGTTTCCGCAATGCGGCTTTTCCTCGCGCGCGATCGCGATGCTCGACCGGCTTGGCGTGGAATATGAGACGGTCGATGTGCTGCAGGACATGGAAGTCCGTCAGGGCATCAAGGAATTTTCGGACTGGCCGACGATCCCGCAACTCTATGTGAAGGGCGAATTCATCGGCGGCAGCGACATCATGATGGAAATGTGGGAAGCGGGCGAACTGCACACGCTGATGGACGGCATCCCGACGCGCGCCGAATAAGGGCGCATTACTGAAAACAAAAGCCCGCCGGAGCTTCGGCCCCGGCGGGTTTTTTGTCAGCATTGAGGTGGGAGCGGACGTTGCCTACAACCGTCGCCCCCGCGAAGGCGGGGGCCGCTGTCGGTTTACGCAACACTGCTGATTAAGGCCGCTGGCGGCCCCCGCCTTCGCGGGGGCGACGGCTAGTTTCGGCCGTTTTCAGCCCCTCGTCATCCCGGACTTGATCCGGGATCCATTCCTCCAGCCCTGGCGTGAATGGACCCCGGGTCAAGCCCGGGGTGACGATGAAACATAGGTCCGCTATTCAGCCGATTGCTGGCATTTTACGCCGCCTCTGCATCCTCATAGGCCTGCGCTTCGGCCGAGATCAGAATGTCGGCGAGCATCCAATAGGCTTCGCCCCATGCCGCGAGTACCGCGTCGGTCGCGATCTCTTCGCCCAGCACGTCGCGGATCGCGGGGAGCAGGGCGTTGGCGACGTGCGGATAATGTTCGGGCCGGACGCCGGTTTCGATATGGCGGCTCACCATGCGGGAGACCGCGGGGCCGAGGTTCTGGAGCTTGTCGATATTCTTCGCATAGGCGAGGATCGCCGCGGCGAGCCGCTTCGGCTGTTCGCCGCTCGTCTGCGCGGCGCGGTCGAACATCGCTTCGATCTCTTCATTCCGGAACAGCCGGGCGTACATCGCCGTGGTGATCGCGAGGCCGTGCTTTTCGAGTGCCGGGGCGGTGGCCTTGACGATTTCCATCGCGTGGGCGGACGCAGTGCGCATGACTTTTGGATTCCTGTTCTGGAGGGGAGATGAAAAAAAAGGGGTGGGTTGTGGTTCAGGCGGCGCGGCGGCCGGCGGGGTCGTCGAGCCGGAAGAAGAGCGCCAGCTGGAGGCTTTCGGCGATGCGCGCCGCCTTCGCTTGCATCGCGGCGGCGGCGTCGGGCGCCATGATCTCGGTGGTCGTGTTGCCCCACAGGGCAAGCCAGCGGTCGAACATCGCGGGCGTGATCCGCGCCTTGTGCTTCAGGTGCGCGGCCATCGGGCTGCCCTTGTAGCGGCCGCTGGTCAGCATCACCGACGACCAGAAGGCGACGAGCTTTTCCAGGTGCAGCGGCCAGTCGTCGACCGTCTCGTTGAAGATCGGCCCCAGTTCCGGATCCTGGCGCACGCGCTCATAAAAAAGCGCGACGACGCGCGTAAGGCTGTCTTCGTCGATCTGTGCAGCGTGGGTCACGACTCGCTCCAATGATGTATTTACGGCGCATGTATGTGCGCGATTTGAAACATGCAACAAGAATACATATTATGTCCGCGCCCGACTTTCCAAAGGACTGCAATGCGCCTGACGCGCTACACCGACTATGCGATGCGCGTGCTCCTCTATGTGGGGGCGCGGGAAGACGGGCGGTTGACCCCGATCTCCGAGATTTCGCGCGCCTATGGCATTTCGCAGAACCATCTGATGAAGGTGGTCAACGATCTGGTGAACGCGGGCTATCTGGAGAGCGTGCGCGGCCGTTTCGGCGGGGTGCGCCTTGCACGGCCGGCCACCGCGATCAACGTCGGCGCGGTGGTGCGCCATACCGAAGAGGGCTTCGACCTCGTCGATTGCGGCGGCTGCATCGTCGCGCCCGCCTGCGGGCTGACGGGCGCGCTCGCCGAGGCGCTCGCGGCCTTCATGCAGGTGCTCGACGGTTACAGCCTCGACGATCTGCTGAAAAAGCGACGCGATTTTGCCGCGCTGTTCGGCGTGCCGGAAACTTCGGAAGGTTGAAAAGCATCCGGGGGGCGGGGCCTTTCGGCCGCTCCGCCCCCCGTCTGCGTCGGGGGCAAGTGGGGTTTTCCCGGGTGGGGGCAGGGGGCATCAGGGACCAGACCGATGCCCCCCACCGCTCCAGTTGAGCGGAACACTCGGGAACAGCGAATACCATACAAGCGCCGTGCCAGTTTCCGAGGCTCGCGGATTTTTGCGCGGGACGCTGGTTAGCGATTCCTTACCAGCGGCGGAGTGTGTCAAATATTCCGACAGATGTGATCCTCCCTGTGCCGAAGGCATGGGGAGGGCGCGCCCGCGTAGCGGGTGGTGGAGAGGCTGCGCCTTGGCCCCTCCGTCAGTGCTCCGCGCTGCCGCCTCCCCATCGCTGCGCGACAGGGAGAATCGACCAGCGTTCAGCTTCGTTCAGCAAGCGTTCAGCCGTTTGACTACATTTGTAGTCGTATCAGATCGACGCGCGCCAATGGGAGGGGTCCGCATGGCAGAACGAGCAAGCGATTCGGAGATGCAGGTGCTGGCGGCGCTGTGGGACGAAGCCCCGCAGACCGCCGCCGATCTTGCCCGGCGCATCGGCGCAGTCAACGGCTGGACGCAAGCGACGGTCAAAACGCTGCTCGCGCGGCTGGTCCAGAAGGGCGCGGTGACGGCCGAGGCCGACGGCCGGCGTTATCTCTACAGTCCCGCGATCGAGCGCGCCGAGGCCGTCGGCGAGGAATCGCAGCGGTTCGTCGATCGCCTGTTCGGCGGCCGCGTCAGTCCGCTGATCGCGCATCTCGCCGACCGCGAGGCGCTCTCCGACACCGACATCGCCGAGATCGAGGCGCTCCTGAAGAAGCTCAAGTCATGAGCGCCGCGATGCTGCTGCAGGCGTGGGGCGACACCATGCTCACCACGGCGGTGCTCGTCCTGCTGGTTCTGATCGTCCGCAAGCCCTTTGCGCGGCATTTCGGCCCGCGGTTGACCTATGCCTTGTGGGCGGTGCCCGCGCTGCGGCTGGTGCTGCCGCCGCTGCCGTTCGCCGATCCGGTGATCGTGACGCCCGCGGTCGAGGTCGCGGTGGTGGTGCCGGCCGACTTGCCGGTCGCGGCGCCCGCATCGGCCGCCGAACCGCTCTGGTCGCTCGCCGGGCTGACCCCGTTCCTTTTCGCCGTCTGGGCGGCCGGGATGGCTGCCGTGCTGGTCGCCGCGATCGTCTCGCATCGCCGCTTTCGGCGCGAAGTGCTGAGCGATGCCGTCGAGCTGGAGCCGATCGGAAAAATCCGGCTGATCATGTCCGATGCCGTCGATGGCCCGGTCGCCTTCGGCCTGTGGCAGCGCCATGTCGCGGTGCCGCACGATTTCTTCGCGCGTTATGTCGCCGAGGAGCGCGCGCTGGCGATCGACCACGAGCTGTCGCACCATCGCCACGGCGATCTCTGGGCGAACAGCGCGGCGCTCGTGCTGCTCGCCGCCCAATGGTTCAATCCCTTTGCCTGGCGCGCGATCCGTGCCTTTCGCTTCGACCAGGAGGCCGCGTGCGACGCGCGCGTGCTGAGAATGGGCGACCGGGAGGGGACCGATCGGGCGGCCAGCTACGCCACCGCGATCGTCAAGGCGGCGGTCGGCCCGCGCCTGTCGCTCGCCGCGCCGATGGCGGTGCATGACAATCTGCAGGAGAGGCTGACGATGTTGACGCAGCGAGATATTTCGAAAAAGCGCGGCCTCGCCGGCCGGCTGCTCGTCGGCGGCGCGACGCTGGCCGTGCTTGCGACGACCGCCACGCTCGTTCCGGCGGGGATCGTCGTGGCGAAGGCGCAGACCGCCGACGTGCCGGCGCCGCCGGCTCCCCCCGAAGCGCCGCTGCCGCCCGAAGCGCCCCCCGAAGTGCTCGATGCGCCGGGCGTCATGGTTTTCACCGAACACAACGAGAATGTCACGACCGGCGAGGGCGGCACGCAGCGCGAAGTGCATCGCATCGTAATCCGCGAGGACGGCGAAAAGGCGCCCGCCGCGATGTCCGCGCGCATCGATGGTAAGGACGAGGCGCGCCGCATCGAAATCCGCACGCCCGGCAGCCTGTCCCGCGACGACGTCCTCGCGACGCTCAAGGAGCAGGGCATTTCGGGCAAGCGCGCCGAAGCGATCGCCGACAGGCTGGAGGCGAAACGAAAGGAGCGCATTCGCACCGTCATGGCGCCGCTGCCCCCGATGCCGCCACTCCCGCCGATAGCGCATGGTGCGTGGACAGCGGACGGCAAGACCCGGATCATCAGCAAATGCGGTGACGGCAAGCCGGCGGCGCCGATCGTCAAGCGCGAGGAGGCCGACGGCAGCAAGCGCAGCAGCGTCTATATGTTCTCGTGCGGCGACACGGCGGCGAGCTTGGCGGCACATCTGTCGGCGCTCAAGAAGACGCGCGAGTCCTTCGCTCAAAGCAAATGGGCGCGCGCGATGTCCGAGGACATGCGCGCCAAGATCGCCGCCGACCTCGACAAGGCGATGGCCGATCTGGAGAAATCGGGCCACTAAATTCTCAACTTGGCCCGACCAGCTTCGACGCCGGCTTCTGCTCCCCGGTGGAGCCGGCGGCAGGGGCGGGGAAAGGGGGCGGCCCGTGCCGCTCCCTTTTTCGCGGATGGGGCTATGGAGGCGGCGCCCGCTTTTGGGGTGGATAGCGGACGTTGCGATCCATCAAGCCCCTCCCCTTCAGGGGAGGGGTTGGGGTGGGGGCCATCGGCCTTTGCGCGAGGCCGATAGCCCCCACCCCACGGCGACTAGGCAGCAAGCTGCCAAGTCTGCGTTGCCCCTCCCCTGAAGGGGAGGGGCTTGACTAGGAGAGGGCAACTACCGGTCGAAAGCTATCTTGCCGAAAAAAACTCAAATCCGTGCATTCCGGTGATCTTTCATCGCCACCTCTTTTCCTTCGCGGCGCGCGATGCCACATGAAGGGCATGAGCGAAGAAAAGCCCTGGCCCGACAGCATCCGCGCCGGCGAGTGCGAGCAGCACGAGCCGCTGGTGCGCCGTGTGCTCGCGCCGAACCCGTCGCCCTATACTTTCACCGGGACGCAGACGTGGATCGTCGGCGCGGGTAGCGACGTCGCGGTGATCGATCCGGGGCCGACCGGATCGGGACTCAGCATCGGCGATCCCGCCGACATCAACGGCGCGGGGCATGTCGATGCGATCCTGCGCGCGGTCGAGGGCCAGCGCGTCGCGGCGATCCTCTGCACGCACACCCACCGCGATCATTCGCCTGCCGCCGCGCCGCTCAAGGAAGCGACCGGCGCACCGATCATCGGCTGCGCGCCGCTGGCGCTCAACGACGATGGCCCGCGCGCCGATTCGGCTTTCGACGCCGACTATGCGCCCGACCGCATCCTGACCGACGGTGAGCGGATTTCGGGCGACGGCTGGACGATCGAGGCGGTCGCGACGCCGGGGCACACCTCGAACCACCTCTGTTTCGCGCTGGTCGAGACAGGGGCGCTGTTCACCGGCGATCATGTGATGGCCTGGTCGACCAGCGTCGTCAGCCCGCCCGACGGCGACATGGCGGCCTATATGGCGAGCCTGTCAAAACTCTACGACCGCGATGACCGCGTCTATTACCCCGCGCACGGCCCCGCGGTGACGCGGCCGCGGCAGCTGGTGCGCGGGATGCTCGGCCACCGCAAACAGCGCGAGCGGCAGATCTTGCGGGAACTCGAAAAGGGCACAAGCGTCATCCCCGAGATGGTGAAACATATGTACAAGGGGCTCGACCCGCGGCTGACGGGCGCCGCCGGCCGATCGGTGCTCGCGCATCTGATCGATCTCGAAAATCGCGGCCGCGTCGCGCGCGACGCCGAAAGCTGGCGGCTGGTGGCATGAGCAAGGGCCTGTTCCGCGCCGCGCTCGTTGCGATCCTCGCGCTCGCGCTGTTCTTCGGCTGGCGCGCCTGGCAGGACTGGCAGCGGGGCACTGACCCCGAAACCGTCGTCGCGGCGAGCCTGCAGGGATTGCAGGAACAGAATGTGCTGGTGCCTTTCACCGCGCGCTATGTTGCGGTGGTGACCTCGACGCAGAGCCGGCTCGGGCTCAGCGCGAAGAAGACGCTGATCATGCCGGGCACCGTCCGCTATGAACTCGACCTCGGCAAACTCGAACAGTCGGATCTCGACTGGAACGCGGCGGCGGGTGCGCTGACCGTCACGCTGCCGCCGCTGCGGCTCGCGGGTCCCGAGATCGATATCGATGCGATCAGCGAATATCGCGATGGCGAGATATTGCTGACGCTGACCGATGCCGAGCGGGTGCTCGACGCCGCCAACCGCAAGAATGCGCAGGAGGAATTGATCAAGCAGGCGAAAGGCGCGACGCCGATGCGCCTTGCCCAGGGCGCGGCGCGCACCGCGGTCGAGCAGAGCTTCGCCATGCCGCTCAAGGCCGCCGGCATCGATGCCAAGGTGACCGCGCGCTTCGCCGATCCTGAGTAAAAACCCGGCTTTTCGCGCTTTCGCGGCTGCGTTATCCTCGCGCCGGGTCGGGCAGGGGAAACGGGCATGGCTACAACGGCAGGGGGCGCCGCGCGCGCCGAGCTTTTCTGGCATCGCATGGCGATCGGCCTCGCGGTCTTCATCGTCTTCGGCTTTCTGCAATTCGCGCTCCGGGGCTTCGTCGATCCAGTCGCGGCGCCCTTTTGGGTTCATGTCCATGGCGCCGCGATGCTCGCCTGGCTGGCGCTGCTGATCGCGCAGCCGGTGCTGGTGTCGCGGGGCAATCGGGCGCGGCATCGTCAACTCGGGCGGATTGGCGGGCTGCTGGCGATCTTCATCACCGGCCTCGGCGTCTTCACCGGTGTCGCGTCACTGATGCTGAACCGTTTTCCGCCCTTCTTCACGCCGCCCTATTTCCTCGCGCTGACCGTGACCGAGTCGCTGGTCTTCGGCGCGATGGTCGCCTGGGCGCTCCGGCGGCGGCGCGCGACCGACTGGCACCGGCGGCTGATGATCGGCGCGACGATCGTCATCCTTGAACCCGCGCTGGGGCGGCTGCTCCCCATCCCGCTGATGGGACCCTGGGCGGAACCGGCGGTCGCGCTATGCCAGCTGGCCGCCGTCGCGGTCGTCGCGGCCTATGATCGGCGGACCCGCGGCGCGGTGCATCCGGCGACATGGGCGATCGCGGCGGTTGTCATCGCGACGCGCGTCGCCATATCGCTGCTGTCGATGACGCCCCCCGTCATCGCGCTCACGACGTGGCTGGCCGGCGGTTGAGCCGCGTTGCCCTGCCGCGGGGCAGGGTGTAGGGGGGCGCCAAGGCTAAGCCATATAAGGAAATGCCATGACTGCTCCCATCCGCGAGAATCTCTCGGGCCTCGACCTGCGCGCCGAAATCGAACGCCTCCGCAAGGAGCGCAACGCCGTCATTCTCGCGCATTATTATCAGAAGCCCGAAATTCAGGATCTCGCCGATTTCGTCGGCGATTCGCTCGAGCTGTCGCGCAAGGCGGCGGATACCGACGCCGACGTCATCGCCTTTTGCGGTGTCAAGTTCATGGCCGAGACCGCGAAAATATTGAGCCCCGAAAAGATCGTCGTCCTGCCCGACATGGACGCGGGATGCAGCCTCGAGGACAGCTGCCCGCCCGAACAGTTCAAACGCTTCCGCGAAGCGCATCCCGACCATATCGCGCTGACCTACATCAATTGCTCGGCCGCGGTGAAAGCCTTGAGCGACATCATCGTCACCTCGTCGAGCGCCGAGACGATCATCAGCCAGATTCCGGAAAGCCAGAAGATCATCTTCGGCCCCGACCGTCACCTCGGCGGCTATATGAACCGCAAGTTCGGGCGCGACATGCTGCTGTGGCCGGGCGTGTGCATCGTCCACGAGGCGTTCAGCGAGACCGAGCTGCTGAAGCTGAAGGCGCAGCATCCCGGCGCGCCGGTCGCGGCGCATCCCGAATGCCCGCCGCACATCGTCGACCATGCCGACTATGTCGGCTCGACGAGCGGCATATTGCAGTTCGCCAAGAGCTTCCCCGGCGACACGCTGATCGTCGCGACCGAGCCGCACATCATCCACCAGATGGAGCTCGCGCTGCCCGAGAAGACTTTCATCGGCGCGCCGGGGGCGGACGGCAACTGCAACTGCAACATCTGCCCCTATATGGCGCTCAACACGATGGAGAAGCTCTACCTCGCGCTGCGCGACCTCCAGCCGCGGATCGAGATGGACGAGGAACTTCGCCTCGCCGCGAGGAAGAGCCTCGACCGGATGCTCGACATGGCGTCGGGGACGGTGGGCAAGGGCGACCTGGGCAAGCGATAGGGCGGACGCCCGGGGCTGCGATATTGCATTTCCGGAAAATGATATAAGTTCCGGCTTCTAAGACGTGAGTCTCGCCCCCCGTGCGAGCGTCTGACGGCGAACCCTTGCGTCTGGCAGGAGGATAATCGCATGGCAGAAGATTGGCTGGCGGATGTCAGGAAATATGTCGCGGACGCCGACGAGGCGGTGGTGTCGGCGATCGTCAAATATCTCGGCATCGCGCTTCGGAACCGCGATTCCTCGCTCGTTTCCTTCAGCGACAAAAAGGAGACCGACCGGGTTCGCGAGAATTTCCTCAAAAAGAAGCTTGGATTGACCGACGATGACGCGACGCTCGATGCCGCGATCGCCGGTGTCGGCGAGCGGATGAAGGAAGACCGGACAAAGAACCGCGTCACCGTTTACTATCTTCTCGCGCAGCATTTCGGCCTGCTCGGCCTCTTTGGCGGTGCCGCTGGCGCCGCGGGTGTTGCCGGTGCGGCCGGATTGGCCGCCGCGGGTGGAGCCGGCGATGCCGGCACGAACGAAGGGGAGACCGCGCCCGTCGCGCCGCTCGCCGCAGCGGGCCTGGGGGCCGGCGGTGCGGTCGCCGCGAGTTCCGCGGCCGATCCTGCGCCCGCCGCGCCGCCACCTCCCCCTTCGGCGCCGCAAACCGCCTATTCGAGCGGCGATGATGAAAAGGCCGGTGGCGGCATGGGCTGGCTGGGCTGGCTCCTTCTCGCGCTGGTCCTTGCGGCGTTGATCTTCTTCGGGCTGCGCTATTGCTCGAAGCAGGAAGCCGCCGTGGCGCCGCCGACCGACGAAGCCGCCGTCAGCGAAACCGTCGCGCCGGCCGGCAGCGCGACGGGAACGGCCGCGACCGCCGCCATTCCGGAAGGCGCGGGCGTCGTCGCGGCGGATCGCGAGGGCAAGCCGATGCTGACGGTCTATTTCGACACCGGAAAGTCGGAAGTGTCGAACGACCTGTCCACCGCGGCGGCGGGGGTGAAGGCCTATCTCGACGGCAATCCGGCCGCGACGCTGGCCGTGTCGGGCTATAACGATCCGACGGGCAACGCGGCCGCCAATGCCGAACTGTCGAAGAACCGGGCGCAGAGCGTGAAGGCGGCGCTTGAGAAACTCGGCTTCGCACCGGAAAGGGTGGTGCTCGAGAAACCCGCCGAGGCGACGACCTCCGGCACCGACAATTCGGCGGCGCGCCGGGTCGAGGTGACCGTGAAAGGCTGATACATATTATGTGGCAATCATGGAGAGCGGGTCCTGCGGAGCCCGCTCTCTTTTTTCGCGGCGGGCGAGTCCCGTCCTGCTTCCGTCATCTGGCGCCCCGAGTCGGTTCGGCGAGGGGCTCCAGAAATGCTGCAATGTTGTTGCAATATTGCTGCAACGAATCCGCTTGTTGCTAATGCCGGACTTATCCACAAGCGCGGGCGGTTTCGGGCGGCTTTTGGCGCTTTTTTTGTTGGCGCTCCGAACGCTTCATGTCAGCTTCCAATCATCGGACGACAGAGACGTCGGACCACCGGGACATCAAGGGTAGTTGCAAGACTAGCCGGAAGAGAACGGACGGACGGACGAGGAAATCGACCGATAGCCTGATCACGGAACGTAGCGATTCCCACGAGTTGATACGAACCCGATCGGGTACGGGAAATGCAGTCCATCGCTTGGACAGCGACCGCTTCGGCGGACGCAAGAAGAGATGATGAAGGGCTTTCCAGGTGCGGCCGGCCCCCGAAAGGGGGCCGACCAAACCGTCGCCGGATTGCTCCGGCGGGCGCCGCGACGCATCGTTTTGCGGGCCGCTGATCGCAAGAGAAGCGGACCGGGATGAAGCGGGACGGAGCCGGCAGGGCAAAACCGGATAGTGGGGGTTGGCAGCGATGCCGGCCCCCATTTCGCATGCGCCGGGCGGGCGGGTGCCGGCCCGGCTGCCGCCGGGTGCTCTGGAGTTCGATGATCTTCATTGACGCGTTATCCCGGCCCTTCGACTGCCTTGCAGGCGCTCAGGATAAACTTCCGCCGAAGGCGGAAGGCCGGGATCCCATCGTCTCGTCCTGACGCACCGGCGAGGTCCCGGCCTTCGCCGGGATGACGACATAAGGGGACGGTGCTCCCGTCTGCGCCATCGCGCTATCTCGCGTGCATCCCCGCCTTCTGTCTTCCGGTCCCTCCTTCGCGCGCGCCAATTATTTTCGCGGCGGTGATTTTCGTCACACCAGCGTCAAACGCGGCTGCTTAGTGCCATCTTGCGACCCGGAGACGTTCCCGATCAGGAACCGATCCCCCTTTTCCCGGCCGCGCCCGGACGGGCCGGCCGGGAACCTTTCGAGCCCCGACCGCATTGTTTCGATATCGCTGAAGCGATGTCCGGGTACGACCGGACGTTTCGACAATCGCCGGCCCCCGGCGCGCGCCCGGCCGGTTCAGGGAAGGGAAAATCATGGGTTTGATCATCACATTGATCGTCGGCGGCATCATCGGCTGGCTGGCGAGCATCGTCATGCGCACCGATGCGCAACAGGGCATCATCCTGAATGTCGTCGTCGGGATCGTCGGCGCGTTCCTGGGCAATTTTCTCGGCAGTTTCTTCGGCATGGGGGCGAGCCTCGACACCTTCAGCCCGGTCGGGCTGCTCTGGGCCTTTATCGGCGCGGTGGTGCTGCTCGGGATCATCAACCTGATCCGGCGCGGCAGCGTCCGCTGATCGGAACGGCGGCGGATGGCCGCATTCCGCCGCCGCCATTCCGCTAGGCGATTTCAGATATTTGGGTTACCAAGGACAGGCCTGCAGGGTCAGGCGCCAATACGATCTTAGGGGGTCATATTATGCTTACGTGGATTATCGCAATCATCATGGGCGGCATCATCGGCTGGCTTGCCAGCATCGTGATGCGCACCGACGCGCAGCAGGGGATTTTCCTGAACATCGTCGTCGGCTGTATCGGGTCGATCCTCGGCCGCTTCCTGTTCGGCAGCTTCCTTGGCGGCGGCCATTTGCGCGGCGACGCCTTTGATCCGATGACCTTGCTCACCGCCTTTCTCGGCGCCGTGATCCTGCTCGGGATCGTCAACCTCGTGCGCCGCGGCCGCGTGCGCTGACCGCCGGACGGTCATAGTCGGCCGCATCGGCCGGCGCGAAGAAAAGGGCGGCCGCCGCAAGGGCGCGCCGCCCTTTTTCATGCCCGCAACCACTGGAAATCGCAGGACAAGGCGTCTATGGCGCGCGCTCCGGGGCGCATGGGGGTTGGCGAAGTTTCGCCTCTTGCCAGTGGTGATTTAATTAGGTAATACACCTCGACAGAGGATTGATCCTGTCGTGCGGGATCGAAGGGGGTGGGCGCTCGCGCCTTCCGCATCATGATGCCGCGCAAGGCAGGGAGGATTTTCGGCGTGAACTACGAGCGGAAAGTGGATTCGATGGACAGCCTGGCGGGCACGCAAAGCTTTTATGAAGACGCCGACGACAGCCGGCGCAAGCGCACGCGGCTGATCGTCGCGCTGGTGCTGATCGCGCTCGCGCTCGGCGCGGCCTATTACGCCTTCACCAGCGGCAAGGGCGCGGCTGACGCCGAAGGGGCGGCGGGCGCCGCGGCGGTTCCGAACGTCACCGTGGTCGTTCCCGGCCGCGTGTCGGTCGAGGCGGCGATCGCCGCCAACGGCACGATCGCGGCGCGCCGCGAAATGCCGGTCGGCGTCGCGGGCGAGGGCGGCGAGGTCGTTCGCGTCCTCGTCGAGCCCGGCCAGTGGGTCGGCGCCGGGCAGACGCTGGCGGTGATCGACCGTTCGGTGCAGACGCAGCAGGCGGCGAGCCTCGCGGCGTCGATCCGCGTCGCGCAGGCGGACGCCGAACTGGCGCAGGCCGAACTCGAACGCGCACAGGCGCTCGTCGGCCGCGGCTTCATCTCGAAGGCCGATATGGACCGCAAGCGCGCGACCCGCGACGCCGCCAATGCGCGCGTGCGCGTCGCGCAGGCGCAATATGCCGAGGCGAGAGCGCGCAACGACCGGCTCAACATCGTCGCGCCCGCGGCGGGGCTGGTGCTGACGCGACAGGTCGAGGTCGGCCAGATCGTCGGCGCGGGCAGCGGCGTATTGTTCCGTATGGCGCGCGGCGGCGAGATGGAAATGCTCGCGCAGATGGCCGAGGCCGATCTCGCGCGCATCAAGGTCGGCACGCGCGCGACCGTCACCCCGGTCGGCACCGACGTCCAGATCGCCGGCCAGGTGTGGCAGGTGTCGCCGGTCGTCGACATGGACACGCGCCAGGGCATGGTGCGCATCGCGGTTCCCTATTCGTCGGTGCTGCGTCCCGGCGGTTTCGCCGACGCGCGGCTCGTCTCGGGCACCGCCGAAGCGCCGCTGCTTCCCGAAAGCGCGGTGCAGAGCGGACCCGAAGGCAATTTCGTGCTGATCGTCGGCAAGGACGACAAGATCGAACGCAAGCCGGTCAAGGTCGGCACGGTCAGCGACGCCGGCGTGTCGATCGCCTCGGGCCTCACCGGCAACGAGCGGGTCGTGACCCTCGCCGGCGCCTTCCTCAACGTCGGCGACAAGGTGAAGCCGGTGATGCAGAAAACCCCGCAATGATCCGGTCATCGGCCTCGCATTCGCACAAGGGCGCCTGAGTCATGAGTTTCCGCAATATTTCCGCTTGGTGCATCCGCAATCCGGTGCCGCCGATCGTCCTGTTCATACTGCTGCTGCTCGCGGGGCTCGTCAGCTTCAACCGGATGGACGTCAACGACAATCCCGACGTCGAATTTCCGGCGGTGCAGGTGATCGTCGTGCAGCCGGGCGCCGCGCCGACCGAATTGGAAACGCAGGTCACCCAGCGCGTCGAAGCGGCGATCCGCGGCGTGAGCGGGGTCGACGAAATGTCGTCCTATGTCAGCGAAGGCAACAGCCGGACCTTCGTGCAATTCGCGATCGGTACGCCGATCGACCGCGCCTATAACGACGTCAATCAGGCGATTCAGCAAATCCGCAGCGACCTGCCCGACGGTATTCTCGAACCGCAGGTCGTGCGCGTCGACATCGCGGGCGGCCCGATCACCTATTTCGCGGTCGAGGCGACCGACATGACGCTCGAACAGCTGTCATGGTTCGTCGACAATACGGTCGCGAAGGAGCTGCTCTCGATCCCCGGGATGAGCCAGGTCAGCCGCTCGGGCGGCGTCGACCGCGAAATTCGCGTCATCCTCGATCCCGCGCGGATGCAAAGCTATGGCCTGACCGCGAGTCAGGTGAACCAGCAGTTGCGGCAGGTGAACGTCAACGCCGCGGGCGGGCGCACTGAGATCGCGGGCTCCGAACAAGCGGTGCGCGTGCTCGGCAATGCGGGCAGTGCCTATCAGCTCAGCGAGACGCGCATCTCGATCGGCAACGGCCGCACCATACGCCTCGCCGACGTCGCCAGGGTCACCGACGGCTATGCCGAGCAGCGCAACCTCGCGAAGATCGGCGGGCGTCAGGTGCTCAGCTTTTCGATCGAAAAGGCGAAGGGCGCGTCGGACGTAACGATCCACGACGAGACGATGAAGAAGCTGGAGCAGATCAAGAAGAACAACCCCAAGGTCGACTTCAAGATCCTGTTCACCCGCACCGAATATACCAAGGAACAATATCGCAGTTCGATGCTCGCGATGATCGAGGGCGCGGTGCTCGCGGTCGTCGTCGTCTTCCTGTTCCTGCGCGACTGGCGCGCGACGCTGATCAGCGCGCTCGCGATCCCGCTGTCGGCGATCCCGACCTTCTGGTTCATGGAGATGATGGGCTTTTCGCTGAACGGCCTGTCGCTGCTCGCGCTGAGCCTCGTCGCCGGGGTGCTCGTCGACGACGCGATCGTCGAGATCGAGAATATCGTCCGGCACATGCGCATGGGCAAGACCGCCTATCAGGCGTCGATCGACGCCGCCGACGAGATCGGCCTCGCGGTCGTCGCGACGACGATGTCGATCGTCGCGGTGTTCCTGCCGGTCGCGCTGATGCCCGGCGTGTCGGGGCAGTTCTTTATCCAGTTCGGCATGACCGTCGTCTTCGCGGTGCTGATGAGCCTTGCCGTCGCGCGCATGATCACGCCGATGATCGCGGCCTATTTCCTGTCGGCGCAGGGCGAACAGAGCCACGCCGAAGGGCCGTGGATCGACCGCTATGAACGCGTGCTCGCCTTCACGCTCGACAGCGCGAAGCAGAAGACGGTGAAGGCGCGCTACGAGGCGTTCCCGACGCGGCTGATCTTCTTCCTGGTGCCGTTCATTTTCGCGGGCATCGCGGTGCTTGCGCTGACCTTCCAATATTTCCAGCCGGTGCCGGCGGGACAGGATGCGCCCAACCCCGCGCTGCATTTCCTGCTGATGACGCCGCTGTCGGCGATCATGGTCCTGCTTTTGACCAGCCTGCTGATGATCGTGGGCGGAGCAATCGCACATGCCATGGGCATGCGCCGCTTTGCCTTCACCAATTGGGCGAAGTTCATGGTCCAGCGCGCCTATGCGCGTCTGTTCGACCATCGCGTGTGGATCGTCGGCATCGGCATCCTGGCCTTTCTCTCGAGCCTCGGTCTGTTCGGTATCCTGCCGCAGCAGTTCCAGCCGACCACCAACAGCGACTACAGCCAGATCCGCTATGAGCTGCCGCCGGGCACGACGCTCGCGCAGAGCGAGAAGATCGCCGACCAGATCAACGCGATCCTGCGCGACGATCCCATCGTCGAAAACGCCTTTTACGACGTCAATATCGCCGGCGGGAATGCCTTTCTGACGCTGAAGAAGGACCGGCCGGTCACCAGCGTCGAATGGGAGCGCGGCCTGCAGCCGAAGATGGCGGCGATTCCCGACGCGCGCGTATCGTTCCAGAGCCAGTCGGGCGGTTTTTCGGGCCGCGACATCACCTTCATCATCGGCGGCGACGATCCGGTGGCGCTCGAACGCCATGCGAACAAGATCGTCGGCGAGATGCGTGGGCTCAAGGAACTGCGCGCACCGCGTATCGAGGGCGACATTCCGCGTCCCGAGATCATCGTCAATCCGCGCATGGACCTCGCCGCCGAGCTTGGCGTGACGACCGCGGCGCTCAGCCAGACGATCCGCATCGCGACGCTGGGCGACATCGACCAGAATGCCGCGAAATTCTCGCTGTCCGATCGCCAGATTCCGATCCGCGTGCTGCTGTCCGAGGATTCGCGCCGCAGCCTCGCGACGATCGAGAATCTGCCGGTTCCGACGTCGAGCGGGACGACGGTGCCGCTGAAAGCCGTCGCGGAGATCGGCTTTGGCGCGGGCCCGACCGAGCTTCGCCGTTACAACCAGACGCGGCGTATCGTGATCGGCGCCGACCTCGCGCCGGGGCTGGTGACGGGCGACGCGCAGAAAAAGATCGACGCGCTGCCGTCGATCAAGAATATGCCGCAGGGCATCCGCAAGGTCATCCAGGGCGACGCCAAATGGCAGGCCGAGATGCTGACCAATTTCATGGTCGCGGTCGTTTCGGGCCTACTGCTGGTGTTCGCGACGCTGGTGCTGCTCTATCGCCGCTTCCTGTCGCCGCTCGTCAACATGTCGTCGCTGTTGCTCGCGCCGCTCGGAGGGCTGCTCGGTCTGCTCGTCACGGGCATGGAGGTGTCGATGCCCGTGTTCATCGGGCTGCTGATGCTGCTCGGCATCGTCGCCAAGAATTCGATCCTGCTCGTTGATTTCGCGATCGAGGAAATGGACAAGGGGATCGGCAAGACCGCGGCGCTGATGGATGCGGGCCGCAAGCGCGCGCAGCCGATCGTGATGACCACGGTCGCGATGGTCGCGGGCATGATCCCCACGGCGATCTCGCTGTCGGGCGACGGCGCGTGGCGCGCGCCGATGGGCGTGGTCGTGATCGGCGGGCTGATCCTGTCGACGCTGCTGACGCTGCTGATCGTGCCGGCGGGCTTCAGCCTCGCCGACAGCATCGAGAAGCGCCTCGGCCGCTTCTTCTCGACGAACCTGCTGACCTACAAGGCGGGCGACGACACGCGGCCGCACGCGGCGCCCGCGCCCGATCCGGCGGAGTGACATGAGGAGCGGCCGGCGCGGCGATCGACCGCGCCGGTTGCAACCTTTGCCCCGTTTCGCCATTTGGTTCGCATGACCGACATCGCTTCCAGCCGGCCGATGGGCGTCGCCATCGCGGCGAAAGGCTCCAATATCCGCGTCGTCGCGACCGGCATGCTGATCGTCATGGCGATCGTCTTCGTCGGCGCCAAAACTTATCAGGACGTCCATCCCGCGGTCGGCTTCGTCCGCGCCTTCGCCGAAGCGGCGATGGTCGGCGGGCTCGCCGACTGGTTCGCGGTCACCGCGCTGTTCCGCCACCCGATGGGGCTGCCGATCCCCCACACCGCCATCGTGCCGCGCAACAAGAACCGTATCGGCGACACGCTCGCGCGTTTCCTGCTCACCAATTTCCTGCTGCCGCGCCTGATCGCGCGCAAGATGCAGACGGTCGACGTCGCGGGCGCGGTCGGCAAATTCCTCTCCGAACCGGGCGAGGGCGGTGGGCGGTTGCGCCTCGGCGCGTCGCGGATCATCGCCGACGGGCTCGGCGCGCTCGACCAGCAGCGGCTCGGCGGCATGGTCAAGTCGGCGATCGCCGACCGGTTGCGCGAACTCGACGTCGCGCCGCTGCTCGGACAGGCGCTGCAGGCGGCGCTGGCCGAGGGGCGGCATCAACCCTTACTGGATGCGATGGTCAAATGGGGATCGAAGACGCTCGAACTCAACGAGCATCTGATCCACCAGATGGTCCACGACAATTCGAATGCGATCGTGCGTTTCACCGGGCTCGACGAGAGCATCTCGAACCGCATCGTCGCGGGGCTGTCGAAGCTGCTGAGCGAAATGGCGGTCGACGAGACGCATCCGCTGCGCATCCGCGTCGAGGAAGGGCTCGCCAAGATGGCGCTCGACCTCCAGCACGATCCCGAGGTCAAGGCCAAGGTCGCCAAGGTCCGCGACGAACTGCTCGAGAACAAGGCGGTCAAACGGTGGCTCGACGGCCTGTGGGAGCAGGGCCGCAGTGCGCTGCTCAAGGCGGCGCGCAATCCCGATACGATGCTTGCGGGGCGGATCGGCGAGCTCGTCACCCAGTTCGGCGCGATGCTCGGCGAGGACGCCGCGATCAAGCGCACGCTCAACCGCTATGCGCGCCGCGCGGTGGTCGGCATGGTCGACAGCTATGGCGAGACGGCGCTCAAGCTGGTGTCGGACACGATCCGCGGCTGGGATGCGAAGACGATCACCGACCGGCTGGAAAATGCCGTCGGCGACGACCTCCAATATATCCGCATCAACGGCACGCTCGTCGGCGGGCTGGTCGGTGTGCTGATCCACACGGTGGATGTACTGATCTAGCCCACCCAATTTTTTCCGTCATTCCCGCGAAAGCGGGAACCCAGTTGCAGCGTCTGCTCGCTGGGTTCCCGCTTTCGCGGGAATGACGAGATGGGGTCAGGTCAAACTCGCCAGACCCTCCCGAAACGACGGATAGCGCGGGGCCCAGCCGAGCAGCCGCTTCGCCTTGCCGTTCGCGACGCGGCGGTTTTCGGCGTAGAAGGCGCGCGCGGCGGGCGAGAGGCCGGCTTCGTCGAGCGTCCGGAGCGGCGGCAGCGGCGCGCCGAGCTTCGCGCAGCCCCATTCGACGAGCCGGTTCTGGTGGCACGGCTCGTCATCGGCGAGATTGTAGATGCCTGGCGGGCCCCGGAATGACGCGATCACGCCGCCCGCAATATCGTCGATATGGATGCGGCTGAAGACCTGATCCGGCAGGTCGATCCGGTGCGCGCGGGCTTCGCGGATGCGATCGAGGATCGAACGACCGGGGCCATAGATGCCAGGCAGGCGAAAGACGCGAACATCGCCGCGCAGCGCCTGCCACGCTGCATCGGCGGCGTTGCGATCCGCACGGCGGCCCTTGACCGGCGCGCTTTCATCGACCCACGCGCCGCCGGTATCGCCATAAACGCCGGTCGATGAAAGATAGCCGATCCATGTCGCGGGCGCGAGCGCGATGGCTTCGCCATAGCGCGCGAGCACGGGGTCGCCGCCGTCGGCTGGCGGGACCGACGAGAGGATATACGTCGCGCCGCGCAGCGCCGCATGTACCGCGCGCTCGTCGCTGAAAGCGATGCTGCCTGCACGCCCGCCCTGCGTCGTGCCCTCGACCTCCCACCCGCGCGCGCGCAGGCGCTCGGCGAGGCGGCTCGCGGCATAGCCCATTCCGAAAATCAGCATCTGTGCCATCGCGCGCCTTATTGCGCGTCGGCGGCGTCCTGCCTAGATCGATTGGATGACCGACCTCTCTTCCACCCCCGCCATTCCTGTCACCATCCATCGCGGCGATTATCGCCCGCCCGAATGGCAGGTTCCCGACATCGCGCTCGATTTCGCGCTGGGGCTCGAGGAAACAAAGGTCGCCGCGGCGCTGTCGGTCGTGCGCCATGCCGATGCGCCGACGCCGCTGATGCTGCGGGGCGACGGGCTGACCCCCGCCGCGGTGCGCGTCGACGGCGAGAGCTGGAACGACTGGCGCATGGACGGCGACGACCTGATCGTCGATCTCGGCGTGCCGGTGGAAAACATCTGGGTCCATCAGCACGGTGCGGCCCTCGTACACCACGCCCTCGATGTCGGTGACCCAGATGTTTTCCACCGGCCTGCCTGGACCTGATCGTCGATCTCGGCGAGCGGACCGCGGCGACGGTGGAAATCGAGACGGTCATCAACCCCGCGGCGAACACCCAGTTGATGGGGCTCTATGCGTCGAACGCCATGCTTTGCACCCAGTGCGAAGCCGAGGGCTTTCGCCGCATCACCTTCCACCCCGACCGGCCCGACGTGCTGAGCCGCTACAAGGTTCGCATGGAGGGTGACAAGGCGGCGTTCCCGATCCTGCTGTCGAACGGCAATTGCGTCGAGCGGGGAGAGGGCGAGGATGGCAAACATTGGGCGCTGTGGGAAGATCCGTGGCCGAAGCCTTCCTATCTCTTCGCGCTCGTCGCGGGCGACCTTGTCGTCAACCGGGACAGCTTCACTACCATGTCGGGACGCAAGGTCGAACTCGGCATCTGGGTGCGCGAGGGCGATCTCGATCGCACCGGCCACGCGATGGATGCGCTCAAGAACAGCATGAAATGGGACGAGGCGGTCTATGGCCGCGAATATGACCTCGACCTGTTCAACATCGTCGCGGTCGGCGATTTCAACATGGGGGCGATGGAGAACAAGGGGCTCAACATCTTCAACACCCGCTATATCCTCGCCGACCCGGACACCGCGACCGACCTCGACTATGACGGGGTTGAAGGCGTCGTTGCGCATGAATATTTCCATAACTGGTCGGGCAACCGCGTCACCTGCCGCGACTGGTTCCAGCTCAGTTTGAAGGAAGGCTTCACCGTCTTTCGCGACCAGAGCTTTTCGGCCGACATGGGATCGCCCGCGGTCAAGCGGATCGAGGATGTCCGCCTGCTCCGCGCGGCGCAATTCCCCGAGGATGCCGGGCCGCTGGCGCACCCGATCCGCCCCGACTCCTATCAGGAAATCTCGAATTTCTACACCGCCACCGTCTATAACAAGGGCGCCGAGATCATCCGCATGATGGCGACGATGGTCGGCCCCGAGCGGTTCCGCAAGGGCACCGACCTCTATTTCGAGCGCCACGACGGCGAGGCGGCGACCTGCGAGGATTTCGTCAAGGCGATCGAGGAGGGCGCGGGGCTGGACCTCACCCAGTTCCGCCTCTGGTACGGGCAGGCAGGCACGCCGCGTATCACCGCGCGGATCGACGTTGACGCGGCGACCGGCGATCACACGCTGCATCTGGCGCAGCTCGTCCCGCCGACGCCGGGGCAGCCCGACAAGGCGCCGATGCTGATCCCGCTGCGCATCAAGGCTTATGACCGGGCCGGCGGCGATGGCGAGGGCGAGCGGCTCGTGCTGCTCGACCGCGCCGAAATGGCGGTGCCGCTGGGGCGCTATCGGAGCCGGCCGATGCTTTCGATCAACCGCGGCTTTTCGGCGCCGGTGATCGTCGATTTCGCGCGCGAGGAGGGCGAACTCGCCTGGCTTGCCGCGCACGACGACGATCCCTTCGCCCGCTATGAAGCGTTGCAGCAGCTGATGCTCGACACGCTCGTCGCCGCGGTGTCGGGCAAGGCGGCCGATAATCGCGCCGTGATCGACGCCGTCGGGCAAACGCTTGGCAGCCGCGCGAATGACCCCGCCTTCGTCGCCGAGGCGGTGCTGCTTCCCAGCGAAGCCTTTATCGGCGACCAGATGGTGACGGTCGATCCCGATGCGATCCGCCGCGAGCGGCTGGCGTTGCAGGCGGCGATCGGCGCTGCGCTCGAAGCGGAATGGCGCGCGGTCCTTTCCGGCGATGCCCCGCCGGCGACCGACCTGTCGCCCGGCGCGAAGGGGGCGCGGCGGCTGCGCGGCGTCGCGCTCGCCTATCTGGCGGCGGCGGGTCTCGACGATGCCGCGGCGCTCGCCTTTGGCATTTTCTCCAGTGCCGACGGGATGACCGAGCGGCAGGCGGCGCTCGCGACGCTCGCGCATGGCGACAGCGAAGAGCGTGTCGCGGCGCTCGACATCTTCTATCAACGCTATCGCGACAATCCGCTGGTGCTCGACAAATGGTTCCAGGTGCAGGCCTGGTCACTGCGCCCCGATACGGTCGATGCGGTGAAGGAACTCGCGCGGCATCCCGACTTCACGCTCGCGAACCCTAACCGCGTGCGGTCGCTCTATGGCGCACTGACGGGCAACCAGGCGGCATTCCACCGCGCCGACGGCGCGGGCTATCGGCTGATCGCCGACCTCGTCATCGCGCTCGACCCGAAAAATCCGCAGACCGCGGCCAGGATGATCCCGCCGCTTGGCCGCTGGAAGCGGTTCGACGAGGGACGGCAGGCGCTCATGCGGGCCGAGCTGGAGCGGATATTGGCGCAGCCCGGGCTTTCGCGCGACGTCACCGAGCAGGCGTCGAAGAGTTTGATGGGGTGAGGCGGTTTTGGGGGTGGGGAGCCGAAGGGGTAGCATCCGGCCCTTGGCTGTGTTTCCCCGCTCAACTCGCTGAAAACAGCTTCGTCCCCACGACCCCGATAACGATCAGCGCCATGAAGCCGACTTGCACCGCGCTGACCTTCTCATTGAAGAAGACCATCCCGCCGACGATCACCCCGACCGCGCCCAGCCCGGTCCAGATCGCATAGGCGGTGCCGGCGGAAATGCCGCGCATCGCGAAGGCCAGCAGCGCCATGTTGAGGAAGCTCAGCGAAACGGGAAGGATCGAGGCCTGCCAGGTGCCGATCGTGGCGGCCCATTTGAGGCTGAGCGCCCAGCAGATTTCGGTGAAAACGGCGATCGTGAGGATGATCCATGCCATGGCATGATCCTTTCAAGTCTGCGGGCTCGAAAGGAATAGCGCAGCCGGAAACCCGAAAGAGGCTGCACGAATCGACAGAAAGGGTGTTGTGGGCGCGCGCCTTAGATCAGCTTGTCCGCGGCGGCAAGCACCTCATGCGCTTGCAAGGAACGCGAGCCGCAGGATTGCTATCCGCCCAGCCATCCCGCGACGTCCACCGCGACCCTGTTCGCGGCGCGGGTCAGCGCTTCGCCGACGGGCTTCGCTTCGACCTTGCCGCCGATCGGCTCGCGCACCTCGAAGCGGCGCTGGGTGACCGTCTTGCCCCCCGCCGCCACCAGCATAGCCTGATAGGCGACGACCGCCTCGTTCGTGCGCGCATCGACGCCGAATTCCATCAGCTGGCCCGCGAGCTGCTCGCCCGGCGCGGTCAGATATTGCCCTTCGTCGAGCACGACGCGCGACGTGCGCGCGGCGACGGTTTCGGACACCAGCCGCTGAAACAGGCGCGAGGGCGCCTCGACCCATTGCGCGTCCTTCACATAGGTCACGCTCGCACCGTCCTGTTGCACTGGGATGCGCGTCGTGCGCAATTTTTGCGGCGCGGTCGGGATCAGGATCGTCAGCGTCGCCGCCTCGGCCGCGGTGCGCGCGGCGCCCGCCTGCGGCGCGGTCTCGGGATCGAGCGTCAGCAGGAAGGGAGGCGTCTTGCCGCCGAGCCCGATGCAGCCCGACAGCGTCGCGGCGGCGGCAGCGGCAATCAGCGGGGCGCGAAGTCTACGCATCATGGGCATCCTCATTCCTTGTAATCGGGCAGTTTGCTGCCGCCGAGAATCGCGCCGGCGCCTTGCTGGTCGAGCTTGTCGGTCAGGCTCGACAGCGAGGCCGAAGTGCGGCGCAGATCGCGGATCAGCGCATTGGCTTCGGGGATCGTCGTTTCGCTGAAGGTCTTGAGGCCGGGCCGCGCATCGGCGATCGCCCCCTCGAGCGTCTTCATCGACTCGTTCGCGGAGGCGAGCGTATCGCGCAGGTTGCGCATCGCCGGGTCGACGTTGCGGTCGATCGTCCCCTGCGTCGCGGCGGCGAGGCTGCCGATCTGCTCGGCCGCCTGACCCGCCTGCTGCACCGCGATCCGCGTGTCGGCGAGCGCGCGTTCGAGCGCCGGGCCGTTGCGCGCGAGCGTCGCGGTCGTCGCTTCGATATTGTTCAATATATTGGCGAAGCTTTCCTGATTTTTGTCGTTCGCGAGTTCGGCGAGGCGCTCGCTGAGCGTCGAGAGGCGCTGGAGCAGCTGCGGTGCGGTGTTGAGCAGTTCGCCGAGCCCGCCGACGCGCGTCGGGATCACCGGCTTGCCCGCCGGCCCCTTGTCGGCGATCGGGGGTGCGCCCTTGACCGCGCCATCGAGCGAGATTTGCGACACACCCGTGAAGCCGACGCCTTCGAGCGCGGCAGTCGTGCCCTGGAGGATCGGGACATTCTCGTTGACCTCGATCCGCACGCGCACGAACTGCGGATCGTCGGGCCACAGCGCGATTTCGCGCACCTGTCCCGACGGGACGCCGGAGAACTGCACTTGCGCACCCTTGTTAAGCCCGTCGACCGACTGTTTGAAGAATATGTCATATTCGCGTTTGGCCCCGCCGCTGTCGTTGGCGAGCCATACGACAAAAAAGGCGAGCGCGGCGGTGAAAAGGAGGACGAAAGCGCCGACGAGCACATTGTTCGACCGTGTTTCCATCAGCTTTTCCTATCCTGCCGCCCGGTTGCGACGTTGCAGCCCGCGGCGGCACGGCCGCGCGGTCCGTTGAAATAATCCTGTATCCACGGATGCTCGGTGGCAAGCAGTTCGGGGATGGTTCCGACCGCGATCACCTTCTTTTCCGCAAGCACCGCGACACGGTCGCAAGTGGCGTAGAGCGTATCGAGATCGTGGGTGATGAGAAAGACCGTGAGACCCATCGTGTCGGCGAGTTCGCGGATCAGCTCGTCGAATTTGGCGGCACCGATCGGGTCGAGCCCCGCGGTCGGCTCGTCGAGGAAAAGCAGCGCGGGGTCGAGCGCGAGCGCGCGCGCGAGGCCTGCGCGCTTGACCATCCCGCCCGACAGCTCGGCCGGATATTTGGGTCCCGCGTCGGGCGGCAGGCCGACCATTTCGACCTTGTAGGCGGCGATCTCGTCGAGCAGTTGCTTGTCGAGCCGCGGATAATATTCGCGCAGCGGGACCTGGATATTCTCGGCGACGCTGAGCGTCGAAAACAGCGCGCCGCCCTGGAACATCACGCCCCAGCGCCGGCGCAGGTCGCGCGATTCCTCTTCGTCCGCGATCGTGTCGAGCGTCTTGCCATAGACCTCGATCTCGCCCGCGGTCGGCGTTTGCAGCCCGATGATCGAGCGCATCAGCACCGACTTGCCGGTACCCGATCCGCCGACGACGCCCAATATCTCGCCCGAGCGCACGTCGAGGTCGAGCCCGTCATGGATCACCGCGTCGCCGAACTGGTTCCTGAGGCCGCGGATACATATGGCGCGTTCGAACTTCTCGGGCCGCACCGCATCGGCGGCCGCCAGCTCCTCGCGGATTTCGTTGTCGGTCTCTTCGGCCATCAATTCCATCCGAGCGAAGAGAAGAAGACCGCGAAGAAGGCGTCGAGGACGATGACGAGGAAAATCGCGGCGACCACCGCCGAGGTTGTCCGCTGCCCGACCTCTTCGGCATTCTGGCGCACCTGCATCCCCTCATAGCATCCGGTGACGCCGATCAGGACGCCGAACACCGGCGCCTTGATCAGCATGATCCAGAAATCGGTCATCGGGATGATCTCTCGCAGCCGCTGGATATAGGTGAGCGGCGGGATGTCGAGCCCGACCCAAGAGAAGAGGCCGCCGCCCGCGATCGCGCACAGGCTGGCGTAAAAGCCGAGCAGCGGCATGGTGATCGTCGATGCGGCGACGCGCGGCAGCACGATCGCCTCCATGGGGGAGACCCCGATGGTGCGCATCGCATCGACCTCTTCGGTCAGCTTCATCGTGCCGATCTGCGCGGCAAAGGCCGACCCCGAGCGGCCCGCGACCATGATCGCGGTCATCAGCAGGCCGAGTTCGCGGATCGAGGCGCGGCCGACGAGGTTGATCGTGAACACCTCGAGCCCGAATTGCTCGAGCTGCACCGCGCCCTGCTGCGCGATGACGATGCCGATGAGGAAGCTCATCAGGCCGATGATGGGGAGCGCATCGACGCCGACGGTCTGGAAGCGCGTGACGATGGCGTTCCAGCGCAGGCGGCGGCGGGCGCGAATCTGGTTGAAGATGGCTACGATCATCGCGCCGAAAAAGCCGACGATGCCGAGCAGCTCGTTCCAGATCGCGACGCTCGCGTCGCCGACCTGTTCGAGCATGCGCATCCACGCCGGGCGGCGGTCGCGGTGGACGCGATATTCGCTCTTGTCGCTGGCGAGCGCGTCGAGCAGCCGTTCCGCCTCGGCGCTCGCGCCGATCACCTTCGATCCATGTTCCTTGGCGGTGCGCGTCACGATCCACGCGCCGACCGTGTCGATCCGGTCGATCGCCGACAGGTCGATCGTCGCGATCGGGCCGAGCGCGTCGAGCCGCGCGGGCACGTCGCCGAGGCGGGCGAGCGTCAGCCGGCCGGTGAAGCGGACTTCGGCGCCGCCGGCACCGTCGCTATGTTCGAAATCCGCCCTAGCCACCATCGTGCGGGCGACATTGTCTTATTTGCCCGATGACGGCAAGCGAATCCATGGTCCAGCTTGTCGGGTCTTGGCGGCGGTCAGCCCCCCAACTAAGGAAGAGGGATGGACGACCCGCCCGCCATTTCCGTTCCCGATTATGCGCATCGCGTCGCCATGTACGACATGGACCGGACGATAACGCGTTCAGGCACTTACAGCGGTTTCCTCATCCATGTTGCGCGCCGTCGCCAGCAATGGCGGCTCCTGCTCCTGCCGCTCGTCGGGCTGGCGGGGGCGGCCTATGGGCTGCGGCTGATCGACCGTTCGCGGCTGAAGGCGATCAACCTTCGGCTGCTGGTGGGAAAGCGTTTCCGCCGCGCCGAGATCGCGCCGCTCGCCGAAAGCTATGCCGACAAGGTGGTCGCACGGGGCTTGCATCCGGCGGCGCTCGAGCAGATCGCCGCCGATCGCGAGGCCGGATACCGGCTGCTGCTCGCGACCGCGTCTTTCCATCTTTATGTCGATGCGATCGCGCGGCGGCTGGGGATCGACGACGTGCTCGCGACGCGGCTCGACGAGCCCGATGGCGCGGACCATATCCATGCGCGCCTCGCCGGCGACAATTGCTATGGCGACGCGAAATTCGCGCGCATCTCGGACTGGCTGGCGGCGAACGACATCACGCGCGAGGCGACGCATGTCCGCGCCTATTCGGACCATGTCTCCGACCACCCGATGCTGCGCTTCGCCGACGAGGCGGTGGCGACGACGCCGTCGCGGGGGCTCAAGAAGCTGGCACCGACGATGGGGTGGCAGGTGGTGGATTGGCGGGGGAAGAATTAGAAGTCGTCATTGCGAGCGGAGCGAAGCAATCTCCAGCCATCGTTCCGCCTTGCCGATAGCTGGAGATTGCTTCGTCGCTTCGCTCCTCGCAATGACGAACGGGATCAAACCGCGTCCAGCGCCTGCGCGAAGTCGGCGATCAGGTCGTCCGCGTCCTCGATCCCGATCGACACGCGTACCAGATTGTCGGTGATGCCGAGCGCCTTCTTGCGCTCGTCGGGGACCGACAGGTGGGTCATCGCCGCGGGATGGCTCGCGAGCGTCTCGGTGCCGCCGAGGCTGACCGCGAGCTTCGCGATCTTGAGTGCGTCGAGGAAGCGGAAACTCTCCTCCTCGCCGCCCTTGATGAAGAGCGAGAAGGTCGATCCGGCGCCGGTGCAGTGGCGGTCGTAGATGTCCTTCTGCCGCGCGTCCTGAATAAAGCCGAGATAGCCGAGGCCTTCGACCTTGGGATGGTCGCGGAGGAACGTACAAACCTTCAGCGCATTTTCGCCCGCGCGGCTCATACGCAGTTCGAGCGTTTCGAGGCTGCGAAGCAGCATCCAGGCGGTGTTGGGATCGCAGATCGTACCGATCGTGTTGCGCATCGGGCGGATCGCATTGATCAGCGCCTGATCGCCCGACACGCCGCCCGCGACGAGGTCCGAATGGCCGCCGGCATATTTGGTGAGGCTGTAGACGACGAGTTCGGCGCCTTGTTTGAGCGGCTTCTGCCACAGCGGGCCGAGGAAGGTGTTGTCGATCGCGATCGCGGGTTTCTGATCGCCGGTGAAGGCGGCGTCGCGCGCGGCGCGGACCGCTTCGACATCGACGAGCGCGTTGGTCGGATTCGCCGGGCTTTCGAGATAGACGAGCGCGACCTTGCCGCCTTTTTTGTCCGCCAGCGCCTTCGCGCGGGCAAGGATCGCGTCGATTTCCTCGCGCGTCGCGCCCGCCGGGAAATCGACGAAGCCGATGCCGAAGCGCGACAGGACGCGCGCGATCAGCGTCTCGGTCGCGGCATAGAGCGGGCCCGAATGGACGATCACGTCATTCTGGCCGACGAGCGCGAGGAGCAGCGTGGCGATCGCCGACATGCCGCTTGAAAAGACGAGGCTGTCGTCGGCGCCGTCCCAGACCGCGAGGCGATCCTCGAGAATTTCCTGGTTGGGGCCGTTGAAGCGCGAATAGACGAGGCCGTCGGCGGGGCCTTCGCGCTTGCCGGTGATATGTTCGAAGAAACGCTTGCCCGCCGCCGCGCTTTCGAAAGCGAAGGTCGAGGTCAGGAAGATCGGTGGCTTCAGCGAACCTTCGGACAGCACCGGATCATAGCCGAGCCCCATCATCAGCGTGGCGGGGTTCAACTCCTTGTCGCCGATCTTCTTGCTGTTCGTCCTGGGTTTGCCGCGCATGACCATTGGGTGCTCCTTGAGTATCGCGGCCCTTATAGCGCCCCATGTTTCATTTGAAACTATATTGCGCGGCGTCAGGCGAAGGCGGCGATGGTCCAGATGATCCCGATCAGCAGCGGCGCGCCGATGATGTCGAGCGCGAGCCCCGCCTTCAGGATGCGCGGCAGCGCGATATGGCCCGTCGCCCATGCGAGCGCGTTGGGGCCGGTGCCCGACGGCAGCATGAAGCCCCAGCTCGCCGCCATCGCGACGGGAAGCGCGAGCAGCACCGGATCGACCCCGGTCGCCGCGATCAGCGCCGCGAGCACGGGCATGATCCCGCTCGCGGTCGCGACATTGCTCGCGAATTCGGTGATCAGGATGGTGAGCGCGACGATCGTCGCGGCGAGCAGGATCGTCGGCACGCTGCCGAGCGGCGCGAGCACCGCGCCGAGCCACGCGGCAAGCCCGCTCGCGGTGATCGCGGCGGCGAGCGCGAGCCCGCCGCCGAACATCATGATGACGCCCCACGGCGCGCGGTCCGCCTCTTTCCAGAGCAGCAGCGGGCGGCCGGTACCGTCGGGCAGGATGAAGAGCAGCAGGCTGCCCGCCACCGCGATCGTGCCGTCGGTGAGCGCGCCTTTGGGCAGCATCGGCTCGAGCCACGGCTGCGCGATCCATGCGACGAGGACGAGGAGGAAGATCGGGACGACGCGGCGCTCGGCGGCCGACCAGATCGCCTGATTGCCGAGCGCCGCCGCGGCTGCGGTTCCGTCGAAGGGATGGTCGGCAAGTCGCTGAACACGCGCGAGAATCGCCATCGCGATCGGGATCGACAGCAGCACGATCGGCACTCCGTAGATCGCCCAGTCGAGGAAGGAGATATGCAAGTCGAGCGCCTTTTCGATCAGCCCCGCCGCGATCGCGTTGGTCGGGCTGCCGACGAGGGTGCCGAGTCCGCCGAGCGAGGCGGCGAAGGCGATTCCCATCATCACCGCGCCCGCGAAGCCATCGGTCTCGCCCTCTTGCACGCCGCCGGCTCGAACGACGGCGAGCGCGATCGGGATCATGATCAGCGTCGTCGAGGTGTTCGAGATGAACATGCTGAGCAGCGCGGTCGCCGTCATGAAGGCGAAGAGTAGACCCGATGCGGTGGGGGAGGCGCGTTTGAGCAGTGCGAGCGCGAGGCGGCGGTGCAGCCCGACGCGCTCGATCGCGAGCGCGAGGAAGGCGCCGCCGAGGATCAGGAACAGGATCGGCGAATAATATTCCTTGGCGATGGCGTTGGCGTCCATCACGCCGAAAGCGGGCACGGTGAGGAAGGGGAGGAGCGCGGTGACGGTGAGCGGCAGCGCCTCGGTCATCCACCAGATCGCCATCAACACGGTCAGCGCCGCGACGCGCCACGCGGTGAGTTCCATGCCCGCGGGCGCGGGGAGCAGAAGCATGATGCAGAAGACGACGAGCCCGCCGATCAATCCCAGCCAGCGCGTCCTTGTCATCGCTCCCCCACTTCTCTTCTTCTCCGTCATCCCGGCGTAGGCCGGGATCTCGCCGGTGCGTCGTAACCCGAGGTCGAGATCCCGGCCTACGCCGGGATGACGATCCTTGACTGTCGGTCGTCAGGCGAGACCGATCACCGACAGCTGACGACCATAGGTATTCTCCCCTTTATGGCACGCGCGGCGATAGCTGAAATAGTCTTGGCGGTCGGCATAGGTGTCCTGCCCGCCGATGGCAATTCGCGTGACGCCCGCCGCGGCGAGCCGCGCGGCGACATAGGCGGCGATGTCGAACATCGCGTGGCCGGGCTTGCCCGCGGCGAAGAAGCGTTCGTTCGCGGGATCGTCGCCGACGAAGCGCTGCACGAAACCATCGTCGACCTCGTAGGAGGCGCGGCCGATGCACGGGCCGATCGCGGCGGCGATGTTGGCGCGGCTCGCGCCGAGGCTCTCCATCGCGTCCAGCGTCGCGTCGGTGATCCCCGCGAGCGCGCCTTTCCAGCCCGCATGCGCCGCGCCGGCGACCCCGGCCTCGCGGTCGGCGAACAGCACCGGGACGCAGTCGGCGGTCAATATGCCGAGCAGGATGCCGGGCGCGCGCGTCGCGAGCGCATCGGCCTCGGGCCGCGCGGCGAGGTCGGTGCTTGCATCGACGATGACGCAGCGATGGCCGTGGACCTGATACAGGCCGGCGAGCGTCGCGCCCGGCAAAACCGCCTCGGTGACGCGCCGCCGGTTCTCGGCGATCAGCGCGGGATCGTCGCCCGACCCGAGCCCGCAGTTGAGCGACGCGAGATCGCCTGCCGACACGCCGCCGTGGCGCCCGAAGAAGCCGTGCGCGGTGCCGTCCAGCGTCGGCGCGGTGACGAAGGGCGCGCTCACAGGTCGAGCCTGAAGAAGCGGTCCTCGTCGATATGGTTGCCGACGCGGAAGGCGTTGCGGCCCACGTCGTAAAAGCCATAGCGGCGGTAGAAGGCCTGCGCGCGGTCATTCTCGGTGAAGACGGTGAGGTAGAGGATCGACCCCCGCTCGCGCGCCCAGGCGATGCCCCAGTCCATCAGCGCCGCCGCGACGCCGGTGCCTTTGGCGGCTTCGGCCACATAGAGCTGGTGCAATTCGACCGCGCCACCGGTCGGCTGGTCGGCGGGCAGATCGAAATCGAGCGGACCCATCTTGATATAGCCGAGGATCGCGCCCGCGCCGTCGCGGACGAGCGCGATGTCATGCTCGTCGCTCGCGATCTGCGCGCGGACGCGGTCGGGCGGGTTCCAGCCGGCCAGGAAGGTCGCAAGATCGGCCGGGTCATAGATATGGCCGAAGGTGTGCGTGAACGATCCGTTGGCGAAGGCGGCGATCGCCTCCGCATCGGCCGGTGTTGCCAGTTGCACGGCGGTCATGCGGCGTCTCCTTCAAAGCCTGCGGGCGTGGGCCAGTGCGGTGCGGTGAAGGCCATCGCCTTGAACAGATCGCCCATCGCTTTCGGCTCGACGAGGCGGTCGCGCTGGCCTTGCAATTCGTCGGCGCGGTCGGGGGCGGTGGCGGCCAGCGATTGCAGCCGGGCGTCGATGCCGAGCCGTCGCAGCCACGCGCCCTGGGTCGCGAGCGCGCTCGCGGCCACGCCCGCCCGCCGTGCGACATCGGCGAGCGCGGCGAAATCGACATGCGCGGTCAGGTCGGCCTCGCCCGGATCGGCGAAGGGGTCGGCAAAGCGGTGCGCTTTGACCGCCTGCAGCGTGTCGCCCGCGGCGGGACCCGCATAACCATAGTCGATCGCCAGCATCGCGCCGCCCTGCCGCGCGAGGCGAAAGGCGCATCGCTGCATGATCGCGGCCGATGCCGGGGCGGTTTCGACGATCGTGCCCTCGGGCGTGCCACGGAGCGAAGCGGGCACGGATGTCTCGGCCGGAACCTCGCCCGCGACGGCCCCCAAGGCGCCCTCGCGGCGTTCGACCATGCGCTCGCGCCAGCCGCCCGCCGTGCGGACATATTGATGGACCGGCAGCGCGTCGAAAAACTCGTTCGCGACGATGATCAGCGGCAGGTCGTCGGGCAGCGCGTCGACCTCGTCATGATGTTCGGCGCCGGGCAGGCGCGCGCGCTGGGCTTGGCGCAGCGCCGGGCTCGTCTCGACGAGGTGGACCCCCTGCGGCGCGCAGCCGAAGCGCGCCATGACGCGCAGCGCATCGGCGGCGAGCGTGCCGCGGCCGGGGCCGAGTTCGATATAGCGAAACGCCGGGCTGCCCGCGCGCGACCATAAATCGGCGATCCAGACCCCGATCATCTCGCCGAACATCTGGCTGATCTCGGGCGCGGTGGTGAAGTCGCCGGCGGCGCCGAGCGGATCGCGCGTCGCATAATAATGCGCGTTCGCCGCCGCCATATAGTCGGCGACCGTCGCCGGCCGCGACGCCGCGATTTGGCTTATCAGTTTGTCCGGCGCCGGAGGTGCGTCACGCAACGGCATCGGGTCCGGCGATCGGCTCGACCCGCTGGCGGCGCCCCTTTGCGGTCGCCACGAGCCAGAAACCGGCGAGCAGCATCGGGATGGTCAGCGTCTGCCCCATCGTCAGTCCCCACGGCAAGGTGCCGAGCTGGACGTCGGGTTCGCGCACGAACTCGACCGCGAAACGGCTGAGGCCATAGATGATCGCCGCCATGCCGAAGAGGAAACCCGGCTTGTAGCGCGCGTCGGTGCGCCAGAAGAAGAAGGCGAGGATCGCCATCATCACGACGCCTTCGAGGCCGGCTTCGTAAAGCTGGCTCGGGTGGCGCGGGTCCAGCGTGCCGCTGCCCGGAAAGATGATCGCCCATGGCACGGTCGTCGCGCGGCCCCATAGCTCGCCGTTGACGAAATTGGCGAGGCGGCCGAAGAAAAGGCCGAAGGGGACGACGCAGGCGATATAGTCGCAAAAGCGCAGGAAGCTCAGCTTCTCCTTCCGCGTCACATACCAGATCGCGACCAGCACGCCGATCACCCCGCCGTGCAGCGACATGCCGCCGTCCCACAATTTGAAGATGTCGAGCGGCTTCTGGAGATAGTTGCCGAGATTGTAGAAGAGCACATAGCCGAGCCGCCCGCCAAGGATGATCCCGAGCATGGCATAGAAGATCATGTCGTCGGCGTGACGCCGCGCCATCGGCGCGCCGGGCTGCGCGATCAGCTTGAGCAGATACCAGTAACCGATGAAAATCCCGGCGAGATAGGCGAGCGCATACCAGCGGATGGGAAGGCCGAAGACGCTGAACGCGATCTCGCTGTTGGGCCCCATCAAATCCTGAAAGTTAAGATATTGCGTTGCTTCGGCTAAGGTTGCAAAAAGAAACATATCGTCGCGCTGTCCTTCCCCAGGAGAGGCCTCCCCATAAGGGGTAAGGCGAGCGAGACCAAGAGGAGAGATACACGATGCCATCTGCGCTCGATTTGCGCCTGGAAGCCGCCTATAATCTGATCACCGGTCCGGGCGGACCGATCCAGGTCGGGATCGTCGAACGCTTCGGCCGCGAGCTTCCCTTCATCACCAACGCGCCGACCAATATCGCCGACTATGTCGCCTTTTTCGCGGCGCAGCATGGCGATGCGGCCTTCCTGGTCGAAGGCGGCGAGCGGCTGTCGTTCAAACAGGTCCACGCCGCGGCGCGGCAGGTCGCGGCGGGGCTGGTCGAAGGGTTCGGCGTTCAGCGCGGCGACCGCGTGGGCCTCGCGATGCGCAACGCCAATGCGTGGTGCGTTACCTATCTCGGCATCTTGATGGCGGGCGGCTGCGCGACCTTGCTCAACGGCTGGTGGCAGGGCGGCGAACTCGCGGCCGGGATCGAGGACAGCGAAGCGAAGCTGGTCATCGCCGACGTTCAGCGCGCGGCAAGGCTCGCGGAGCCCGGCGTGCAGCACGGCGCGAAGGTCGTGACGCTCGACATCGCGCAGCCGATCGAGCAGGCGATCGCGCCGATCACCGGCGCGGGCGGCAGTGCCGAGACGGTGCTGCCCGCCCTGACCGGACAGGATCTCGCGACCATCCTCTTCACCTCCGGCTCGACCGGCCAGTCGAAGGGCGCCTATTCGCGCCACGAAGCGGTGTGCCAGGCGATCTTCAACTATGTCACGCAGACCGCGAGTATCGTCCATCTGCTGACCGAGGACGGGCAGATGTCGGACATCCAGCCCGCAACCCTGATCTGCACCCCGCTGTTCCACGTCACCGCGGAAATCCCGGTGTTCCTGCAAAGCTTCGCGCTCGGCCGCAAACTTGTGCTGATGCCGAAATGGAACGCCGAAGAGGCGATGCGGCTGATCCAGGACGAACAGGTCAATTATTTCGTCGGCGTCCCGCTGATGAGCTATGAAATCCTCGTCCACCCGAACCGCAAGAATTACGACCTGTCGACGTGCAAGAGCTACGCCGGCGGCGGCGCGCCGCGCCCGCCCGAGCATGTGAAGCGCCTCGCGACCGAGATGGGCGAGGGCAAGCCCCTGCTCGGCTATGGCCTTACCGAAACCAACGCGGTCGGCTGCGGCATCATCAACGAAAATTACCTCGCCAAGCCGCTGTCGACCGGGCCGGCGTCGAAGCCGCTCGTCGATCTCGCGATCCTCGACGACAACGGCAACGAAGTGGCGCAGGGCGGCGTCGGCGAAGTGTGTATCCGCTCGGTGTGCAATTTCGAGGGCTATTGGAACAATCCCGAAGCGACCAGGGCGGCCTTCTTCGACAATGGCTATTTCCGTTCGGGCGACCTCGGCTATCTCGACGAGGACGGCTATCTGTTCATCGTCGACCGCAAGAAGGACATCATCATCCGCGGCGGCGAGAATATCAGCTGCCAGGAGGTCGAGGCCGCGATCTACGAGCATCCCGACGCGAACGAATGCGCCGTGTTCGGGCTTCCCGACGAGCGGCTCGGCGAGTGCGTCGGCGCGGTGGTCTGGATGAAGCCCGGCAGCGGCGCGACCGCCGACGATCTGGCCGCCTTCCTCGGCGCGCGCCTCGCGCCCTATAAGGTGCCGTGCAAGATCTGGATGTCGAACGACGCGCTGCCCAAGCTCGGCAGCGAAAAGATCGACAAGGTCAGCTTGCGCACTCGTTATCGCGAAGAATATGCCGCACAGGTCGTCGCGTAACCAGACGGTGCCGGGCACCGAACCCTCTAAGCCCCTCCCCTGAAGAGGAGGGGCTTGAAGGGTGTGCCGGAAACGATGACCGATCTTGCTCCCGCGACGCCGCCAGCGCGTGTCTATCGCCACCGGCTGCCGGTGCGCATCTGGCATTGGGTGAATGCCGCCGCCTTGCTCGTCCTCCTGATGAGCGGGCTGATGATCTTCAATGCACACCCGCGCCTCTATTGGGGCGAATATGGCGCCAATTTCGATCGCGCCTGGCTGGCGATCGGGTCGACCGCCGATACGGGCTATCTGCGGGTCGGTAACTGGAAGGTCGACACGACGGGCGTGCTCGGCCGATGGACCGACGCGCAAGGGGCGACGAAGACCCGGGCGTTTCCGGGCTGGGCGACGATCCCGACGCGTTACAGCCTCGCCGACGGGCGGCGCTGGCACCTGCTGTTCGCATGGCTGTTGTCGGTGGGGCTGGCGCTCTACATGCTCTGGACGCTCTTCGGCGGGCATTTGCGCAAGGATCTGCACGTCCGCCGCGCCGAATGGTCGCCGCGCCACATCTGGCGCGACGTGAAGGATCATGCGCGGCTGCGCTTTCCGAAGGGCGAGGCCGCGGCGCGCTACGGCATATTGCAAAAGCTCAGCTATATCGGCGTCATCTTCGTCGCGTTGCCGCTGATGATCGCGACGGGCCTCACCATGTCGCCCGGGATGAACGCGGCCTGGCCGTGGCTCACCGACATTTTCGGCGGGCGCCAGTCGGCGCGCTCGATCCATTTCATCACCGCCTGGGCGCTGGTCGCCTTCTTTTTCGTCCACATCGCGATGGTGCTGCTCGCCGGGCCGGCCAACGAGCTGCGGTCGATGATCACCGGCTGGTTTCGCCTGCCGCCGGAGAAGGGCGCGCGCGCGTGAGTAGCCTCATCCTTCCGCGCCGCGAACTGATCGCACGCGCCGGCGGGCTCGTCGCCGCGGCGGGGGCGCTGCCGCTGCTTTCGGGCTGCGACGCGATCAACGAGGCGCCCGTAGTGCGCACAATCCTGTCGATGGGCGAGGAAATGAACCGCGCGAGCCAGCGCGCGCTGATCGACCGCGACGCGCTCGCGCGCGAATTCACCCGCGCCGACCTGTCGCCTTATTTCCGGCCGAACGGCACGCGCCTGCCCGCGGGCTCCGATTATGCCGCGCACGCCGCGAGCGGTTTCGTCGACTGGCGCGTCAAGGTCTCTGGCCTCGTCGCGCGGCCGCTGTCGCTGTCGCTGGCCGACATCCGCGCGATGCCGCAGCGCACGCAGATCACGCGCCACGACTGCGTCGAGGGCTGGAGCGCGATCGGCGGGTGGACCGGCGTGCAGCTTCGCCGGATCCTCGCAGCGGCCGGTGTCAAGGACAGCGCGCGCTATATCGTCTTCCGCTGCGCCGACCGGCTCGGCGACGCGCTCTATTATGAAAGCTGCGACATGGTCGATGCTTTGCATCCGCAGACGATCCTAGCCTGGGCGCTGGGCGATGCGGTGCTGCCCATCGCCAACGGCGCGCCGCTGCGCCTGGCTGACTTGAACCCGTATTTCGCTGGCGCTGCTGGTGTTCGGCGTGTACGGCAAGGTGCTGCCCAACCAGAACGGCGCGCCGCTGCGCCTGCGCATCGAGCGCCAGCTCGGCTACAAGCACGCCAAATATGTGAACGCGATCGAGGCGGTCGCGAGCCTCGACCATATCGGCGCGGGCAAGGGCGGCTATTGGGAGGACCGCGTCGATTATGAATGGTATGCGGGAATTTGATCGCAACCTTTTTCCGAGATAGATATTTGGTCGATAGAATGTCGATCCTGCGTCCATTTCTCTCCCGCGTCATCCATCAGGGGCGGCTCACGATCGTGGCGCCCGATGGCGCGCGCGAGGAATTCGGCCAGCCCGCGCCGGGTTTCCCAGAGGTTACCGTCCGCTTCACCAGCCGCAAGGGTATGCGCCGCATCATCCTCGACCCGCGTCTCGGCGCCGCCGAGGCGTTCATGGATGGCGAGATGGAGCTGGTCGAGGGCGACATCATGGAGCTTGTCGGCCTCATCCGCATGAACACGCCGTGGGATCGCGGCGCGACGCTCAAGGATAGGACATGGGCCGGCGAGCAGGTCGACTGGCTGAAAACGCGGATCGGATCGATCAACCGCCGGCGCCGGTCGCGCGCCAACGTCAAGCATCATTACGACATCGGCAACGCCCTCTACCGTCTCTTCCTCGACGAAGACATGCAATATAGCTGCGCTTACTGGCCGCGGCCCGGCATGACGCTGGAGGAAGCGCAGGCCGCGAAAAAGGCGCATATCGCGGCGAAGCTCGCGCTCGCGCCGGGACAGCGGGTGCTCGACATCGGTTGCGGCTGGGGCGGGATGGCGATCACGCTCGCGAAGCTCGAAAAGGTCGAAGTGCTCGGCATCACCCTGTCCGAGGAGCAGCTCGCGCTCGCGCGCGAGCGCGCCGCGGCGGCGGGAGTCGCCGACCGGGTGAAATTCGAGCTGATCGACTATCGCGACCTTGCCGCGCGCGACGCGGGGCGCTTCGACCGCATCGTTTCGGTGGGCATGTTCGAGCATGTCGGCGCGCCCAATTTCGAGACTTTCTTTCGCGCCGCCGCGAACCTGATGACCGCCGACGGCGTGATGCTGCTCCATACGATCGGCCGCTTCGGACGGCCAGGGTCGACCGACGCCTTCACCCGCAAATATATCTTCCCCGGCGGCTATATCCCGGCGCTCAGCGAGACGCTGGCGGCGAGCGAGAAGAGCCGGCTGATCGTGACGGATGTCGAGACGCTGCGGCTGCATTATGCGCTGACCCTGCGTCAATGGTATGCGCGGACGCTCGCGCATGAAGCGGAGATCGTCGCCATGATGGGCGATCGCTTCTTTCGCATGTGGTGCTTCTACCTCGCCGGCGCGACAGCGGCGTTCGAGAGCGGCGGGATGGGCAATTACCAGATCCAGTTCGCGCGCAGCCGCCACGCGCTGCCGCTGACGCGCGACTATATGGGTGATGCGGAGGGACGTTACGTCGGGTAACGCTCGTTCATCACGTCCCAGCTCAACCTGACGAGCTGTTCGAGTATATCCATATCCACGTCGGCAAGCTTGTTGATGTAAAGACAGGATTTGCCGTTCCTGTATTTGCCGAGCTTTTCGAGCAGCGCGTCGGCCTCGGGCTGGCGGTCGCAATAATGGCCCATCAGATAGAGTGTCATCGCGGCCTTGCGGGGCGAGAATCCGGCGCGGCACATGGTGCCCGACCGGCCGCTGTTATAACTATACTCATAGCTGCCATAGCCGATGATCGAGGGGCCCCACATCCTGGGCTCGAGGCCGGTGACCCGGCGGTGCATGGCGTCGACCACCGAGGCCTCGTCGCGGCGTCGCGCGTCGGGCACCGCGGCGATGAAGTCGGCGACCGGGAGGCCGGTTGCCTTGGTCTTGATTTCGGCTTTGGCTATGGCTTTTCTCCCGGCCGCCGACGATAGCCTGCGGGCGAACGCGCGCCAAGCCGGTTGCGCCTCGGGCGGCTCCCTGCTAGCCGCGCCCGCGTCTTTCCCTCGCCAAAGGTACAGCCATGTCCGAGTCCATCAAGCGCGTCGTCCTCGCCTATTCGGGCGGCCTCGATACCAGCGTCATTCTGAAGTGGCTGCAGGTCACCTATGGCTGCGAGGTGGTGACCTTCACCGCCGACCTCGGGCAGGGCGAGGAACTCGAGCCTGCGCGCGCCAAGGCCGAGCTGATGGGGATCAAGCCGGAGCACATCTATATCGACGATCTGCGCGAGGAGTTCGTGCGCGACTTCGTCTTCCCGATGATGCGCGCCAATGCCCGCTACGAGGGCGATTATCTGCTCGGCACCTCGATCGCGCGCCCGCTGATTTCGAAGCGGCTGGTCGAGATCGCGAAGGAAACGGGCGCCGACGCGGTCGCGCATGGCGCGACGGGCAAGGGCAATGACCAGGTGCGTTTCGAACTCTCGGCCTATGCGCTCAACCCCGACATCAAGGTGATCGCGCCGTGGCGCGAGTGGGAACTGACCAGCCGCACCGCGCTGATCGACTTCGCCGAGAAGAACCAGATTCCCGTGCCGAAGGACAAGCGCGGCGAAAGCCCGTTCAGCACCGACGCAAACCTCCTCCACACCTCGTCCGAGGGCAAGGTGCTCGAGGATCCGTGGGAAGAAACCCCCGACTATGTCTATTCGCGCACGGTCAATCCCGAAGACGCGCCCGACACGCCCGAATATATCACGATCGATTTCGAGCGCGGCGATGGTGTCGCGCTCAACGGTAATGCGATGTCGCCCGCGACCTTGCTCGCGGCCTTGAATGATCTCGGCCGCAAGCATGGCATCGGCCGCCTCGACCTTGTCGAGAACCGCTTTGTCGGCATGAAGTCGCGCGGCATGTACGAGACGCCGGGCGGCGAAATCTATGCGCGAGCTCATAGGGGAATCGAAAGCATCACGCTCGACCGCGGCGCGGCGCATCTCAAGGACGAGCTGATGCCGAAATATGCCGAGCTCATCTACAACGGCTTCTGGTTCGCGCCCGAGCGCGAGATGCTGCAGGCCGCGATCGACCACAGCCAGACGAACGTCACCGGCACCGTCCGCCTCAAGCTCTACAAGGGCAATGCCAGCGTCGTCGGCCGCAAGTCGCCGTTCAGCCTCTACAGCGAACGCCATGTGACCTTCGAGGACGATGCCGGCGCCTATGACCAGAAGGACGCGGCGGGCTTCATCAAGCTCAACGCCTTGCGCTTGAAATTGCTCGCGAAACAGGGTCAATAGAGCGGCCGGGCACGGGCCCGGCTTCGGCAGGAGCTTGGTCCATGTTCTCCCTTCTGCTGGCTGCCGCCAGCCTGACGCCCGCGTTCAACGATGCCTCCTACGCCGAGCTCGGCTATGCGAACCGCACCGTGGGCGAATGCACCGCGCGTTTCGGCGGCGGATCGATCGAGATTCGTCAGGCCTTCAACGAGGCCGACCGCACGATGATCAATGTCGCGGTGGTGACGGGCAAGCCGACGCGCGCGCTTCCCGTCGGCACGAAATTGTGGGTGAAGTCGAGCTATGGCCCCGCATGGCGCGCGCTGGTGATCGAATCGGCGCCGGATCGGCTGAGCTTCGCAGCGCATAACCGCTTCGTCGGCGACCTGTTCGTGGAGGATTCGCTGACCATCGCACTCCATGAGCGGATCGATGCGGGCTCGGTCGGCGATGCCGTGCTCGTCGACGTGGGGTCGGACGTTTCGGGCTTCCGCGAAAAGCTCGCTTCGGCCTTCGACTGCGCGGATTCGCTCGGCATTTGACGCCAACGAACCGCCGCGAAAATGAGGGGTTAGCAAGCGGCGCGCACCTGCGCTAAGGCGCGTCGATGACCGCGACCCGCTTCTTCTCCGACAATGCCGCAACCGTCCATCCGGCGGTGATGGAGGCGATGGCCGCGGCCAACCGGGTCGATACGGCCTATGACGGCGATGCGCTCAGCCAGTCGCTCGACGCGGCCTTTTCCGACCTGTTCGAGACGACATGCGAGGTCGTGTGGATTCCTACCGGGACCGCCGCGAACAGCATCATCCTCGCGCATTTCGTGCGGCCGTGGCAGGGCATTCTCTGCTATGAAGAGGCGCATATCGAGGTCGACGAATGCGGCGCGCCGAGCTTCTATTCGGGCGGCGCGAAGCTGATGCCGCTGCCGGGGCGCGGCGCGAAGATCGACGCTGCGGCGCTGAAGGCGCGGATCGCGGGAATCCGGCAGGATGTACATCAGGTCCAGCCGGCGGCGGTCAGCATCACCAACGCGACCGAATATGGCCTCGCGTGGCGCGCCGGCGAGATCGGCGAGATCAGCGAGATCGCGAAGGGCAAGGGGCTGAAGCTGCACATGGACGGCGCGCGCTTCGCCAACGCCGTCGCATTCCTCGGCTGCGCTCCCGCCGACGTGACGTGGCGCGCCGGGGTCGATGCGCTGTCGTTCGGCTTCACGAAAAATGGCGCGATGATGGCCGAGGCGATCGTCTTTTTCGGCGGCAGCGGCGGCGCCGGGGTGCGCGAACTCAAGAAGCGCGGCGGGCATCTGCTCAGCAAGGGGCGCTTCGTCGCGGCGCAAATCCGCGCGATGCTGAAGGACGATCTGTGGCTCGCCAACGCGCGCGCCGCCAATGCCGGCGCGGCGAAGCTCGCGGCGGCGTGCGGCGATCGGCTGATGTATCCGGTCGAGGCGAATGAATTGTTCGTCCGCCTGACCGCCGCGGAAGCCGCGAAGTTGCGCGCGGCCGGGTTCGATTTCTACGACTGGGGCGAGGGCGCGGCGCGCCTCGTCGTCAGCTGGGATCAGGACGCGGAAGCGGTCGCGCCGCTGGCCGCCGCGATCGGCGCGCTGTGAGCGGCGCGGCGCCGACGCTGCTCAGCCCGCGCGTCCTGCTGCCCTTCGCGCTGGTCACGCTGATATGGGGATCGACCTGGATCGTCATTAAGGGGCAGCTCGGCGTCGTTCCGCCGAGCTGGTCGGTGACCTATCGCTTCGCGGTCGCGGCGATCGCGATGTTCCTGTTCGCCGCGATGCGGCGCGAGCGGATATGGATCGGGCCGCGCGCGATGGCCTTTGCGGCGGTGCTCGGCATCGCGCAGTTCGCGCTCAACTTCAACTTCGTCTATCGCGCCGAGCAGCATATCACCTCGGGGCTGGTCGCGGTGCTGTTCGCGCTGCTGATCGTGCCCAATACTTTGCTGGGGCGGGCCTTTCTGAAGACACCGCTCGAGGGGCGCTTTCTCGCCGGGGCGGGCATCGCGATCATCGGCGTGGGGCTGATGATCCTCCACGAATATCGCGCGGCGGCGGTGGGCGCGCACGAAGTGCTGCTCGGCACCGCGTTGACGCTCGCGGGGGTGATGAGCGCATCGACCGCCAATGTCATGCAGGGGACGAAGATCGCGCGCGCGCAGTCGATGGTGGTGATGATCGCCTGGGCGATGGCGTTCGGCGCGCTCGCCGACGGTAGCTATGCGTGGATCACCACCGGCCCGCCGGCGATCGAGCCGACCGCCGTCTATCTGGGCGGCGTGCTCTACCTCGGCATCATCGCGAGCGCGGTGACCTTTCCGCTCTATTTCAATGTCATCCGCGCGGTCGGGCCGGGGCAGGCGGCCTGGTCGAGCGTGCTGATCCCGATCATCGCCATGGGCTTTTCGACCGCGTTCGAGGGCTATCGCTGGGCGATGCTGTCGGTTGCGGGCGGCGTCGTCGCGCTGACCGGACTGGTGATCGCGGTCGCGAAACGGCCCGAGCGGCCATCGGTCAGCGGGAATACGGTTTCGATGCCGGTGCGGTGCGAGGAAGAGTTGCCATAGCTGTATTGTCTATATAATACGGTAACATGAAGATATTCGCCAGCACGCTTTTGCTCCTCGCCGCGCTTCCGGGCGCACCCGCCCTCGCGCAGACCGCCTGTCAGCCCGGCACCTATGCCGCTCCCGACGGCGATTTCGTCGTGCTGGTCGTATCGCCTGCGGTTGCGGCGCCCGCGCTGCGCTATCAGTTCCGCGACGGGCGGCGCGGCGCGACGTCGGAAGCGGGGGCGCCGCTGGCCTGCGGCGGCGCTCAGGTAACGGTGAAGGGGGAGGCGTGGAGTCCGATCGCCTTCCGCGAAACGCCCGCGCGCTTCGACAGCGCGGGCACGCAGATGAACGGCATGCTGATCGAGCCCCCAGGCAATGATGCGAAGCGCCCGCTCGTCGTGATGGTGCATGGATCCGAACGCACGTCGCCGATCGGCGGCCTCTATGGCTATGCGATGGCGGCGCAGGGGATTTCGGTCTTCGTCTACGACAAGCGCGGCACCGGCGGATCGGAGGGCGAATATACGCAGAATTTCGAACTGCTCGCCGCCGATGCCGCGAAGGCGCTCGACACGGCGCGCGGGCTCGCGGCGGGCCGCCATGGCCGCGTCGGCTTTTTCGGCGGCAGCCAGGGCGGCTGGGTCGCCCCGCTCGCCGCGACGCGGACCAAGGCCGATTTCGTCGCGGTCGGCTTCGGCCTCGTCGCCTCGCCGATCGAGGAGGATCGCGAGCAGATGGTGTCCGAAGTGCGCGCGGCGGGACTGGGCAAGGATGCCGAGGCGCTGGTCACGCGCCTGTCGGCGGCGACTGCGGGGTTGCTGCTGTCCGATTTCCACACCGGCTATGACGCGCTCGACGCGGTGCGGCGCGACATGGCGGACAAGCCGTGGGCGGCGAAGATCGAGGGCGAATATAGCGGCGCGATCGCGCGCATGCCGAACGACGAACTCCGGCGGATCGGTCGCGCGCGTTTCGACAATCTCGAACTGATCTGGGATTATGACGCGGTCGCGGCGCTGCGGAAGCTCGACACGCCCTTGCTCTGGGTGCTGGCGGGCGAGGATCGCGAGGCGCCGATCGAAACGACGCGCGCCGCCTTGCGCGGCCTCCAGGCCGCGGGCAAGCCGATCGATACCTATCTGTTCCCCGGCACCGACCACGGCATGTGGGAATATGTCGATAAAGCCGACGGGACGCGCGATTATACCCGCCTCACCGACGGCTATCTCAAGCTGCTCGGCGACTGGATCAAGGGCGATGTGCGCGGGGCCTATGGCCGCGCGGAGAAGCTTACCCCGCGCTGATCCGTTCGATGTCGGCGCCGACGGCCTGGAGCTTTTCCTCGAGCCGTTCGTAACCGCGGTCGAGGTGATAGACGCGGTTGACCTCGGTCTGCCCCTCGGCGGCGAGCCCGGCGATGATCAGGCTCATCGAAGCGCGCAGGTCGGTCGCCATCACCGGCGCGCCGACCAGATGCTCGACGCCGCGGACGACCGCGGTACGGCCCTTGACCTGGATGTCGCAGCCCATGCGCGCCAGCTCGGGGACGTGCATGTAGCGGTTTTCGAAGATCGTCTCGGTGAACAGCGACGCGCCCTTGCCGAGCGTCGCCATCGCCATGAACTGCGCCTGCATGTCGGTCGCGAAGCCGGGATAGGGCGCGGTCGACAGCGTGACGGGTTCGGCGCGGCCCGACATGGCGACGCGAATGCCCGCCTTGGTCTCCTCGATCGTCGCGCCGGCTTCGCGCAGCGCGGCGAGCGTCGCGTCCATTTCGTCGGCCTTGGCGCCCACGAGTTCGACATCGCCCTGGGTGATGACCGCGGCGCAGGCGTAGCTGCCCGCCTCGATGCGGTCGGCCATGACGCGATAGGTCGCACCGTGCAGGCGTTGAGCGCCCTCGATCGTCAGCGTTTCGGTGCCGATGCCGTCGATATGCGCCCCCATCGCGACGAGGCAGTTGCACAGGTCGACGATCTCGGGTTCGCGCGCCGCGTTTTCGAGCACGCAGGTGCCGTTCGCGAGCACCGCCGCCATGACGGCGTTTTCGGTCGCGCCGACCGACACGACGGGGAAGGTGAACTTGCCGCCCTTGAGGCGTCCGCCCGGCGCGACGGCCTTCACATAGCCCGACGCCAGCTCGATCTCGGCGCCGAAGGCTTCGAGCGCCTTCAGGTGGAGGTCGATCGGGCGGTTGCCGATCGCGCAGCCGCCGGGCAGCGAGACGGTCGCCTCGCCCGCGCGCGCGAGCAGCGGGCCGAGGACGAGGATCGACGCGCGCATCTTGCGCACGATGTCATAGGGCGCGACGGCCGAGGTCAGCGTCGTCGTGCGCGCGGTCATCACGCGGCCGAAATCCTCGGGCCGCGATCCCTCGATCGTCGTCGAGCAGCCGAGCTGGTTCAAGAGGTGGCCGAACCCGTCGACGTCGGCGAGGCGCGGCAGGTTGCGCAAGGTCAGCGGCTCGTCGGTGAGCAGCGCGCACGGCAACAGGGTGAGCGCCGCATTCTTGGCACCGGATATGGGGATACGGCCCTTGAGTCGCTGGCCGCCGCGAATGACGATTTGATCCATCGGCTGTCTTTAGCGCATGCGCGATGCCACGCAAGCAGGCTGGTCGTGCCGGCGACCATGGTCGCCGGAGGGCGCCGCGATCATGGTTAAGGTTCGGCTGAACCGCGCGGCTTTGATCGTGGCTTTCCCAATGAGAATATGAGACTGTTCCTATCGGTATCGGGGCCAGCAAGCGGAACATTCACGTAAACGACTTTTCACAGGGGAGAAGGTCATGCGGAATCATGTCGTCACGATCGCAACCACCGCCGCGTTGATCGCCAGCCAGCTTGCCGTTCCCGCGATGCCGCAGGCCACGACCTTGCCCTATCCGCCGCCGGGCGGGCCGCAGATCCAGCCGCCGCGTCCCGGGTATGGCGACGGCTATGCCGGAACGATCCGCTGCGAATCGCGAAACAACAAGATCAAGCGTTGCAATGTCCGCACGAACAATCGCGTCGAATTGACGCGCGTCATCGGGGGACGCTGTTCGAAAGGGCGCGACTGGGGTTTCACCGCGACACAGATCTGGGTGTCGGGCGGATGCCGCGCCGAGTTTCGCTATGGTTACGCCAATAATGGCGGCAACCCGGTGCCGCTGCCGCAGCCGGTCGACGATTATGCGGGGACGATCCGCTGCGAGTCGCGCAGCAATCGCTATCAGCAGTGCAATGTCGCGACCAACGACCGCGTCGAACTGGTGCGCCGGCTCGGCGGCCGTTGCAACGCCGGGCGGCAATGGGGCTATACGTCGAGCTATGTCTGGGTGAACGACGGATGCCGCGCCGACTTCGGCTATGGCTATCGCAACGTCCGGCCGCCCGAAAAGGACAAGGACAAGGGGCCGAGTACCGGCCTCATCATCGGCGGCATCGTCGTCGCGGGCGGGCTGCTCGCCTTGCTCGCGAGCCAGAGCAAGAAGAAGAAGGCCGAAGCCGGCGAGCCGGTCCAGGACGACGCGGCAACGCCGACCTATCCCGCGGGGCCGCCGGCGACGCTGAGCGCCGATCTGTCGGCCTTGCCGAGCGCCGCGCGGCCATCAGTGCAGAATTGCATGAACGACGCGGCGCGCCAGATCGGAGTGACCGGCGGCACGCGGCTGTCCTACGACCGGCTGGTCCACCTCGAGAAGGGCAACGGCGGCTGGCGCATCCGCGCGGCGATGACCGCGGCCTATCCCGACGGCGCGCGTTCGATCGAGATGTATTGCCGCGCGACGCCGACGCAGATCATCCAGCTCGACTTCAGTTAAGGGGAGTCTTTCGTCTGGCGACGCGTGGGCCGCGATGCGTCGGTTTACGTCGGTTTTGGGGTGGGTAGCGGACACACCCAATATTCGTCATTCCCGCGAAAGCGGGAACCCAGTCTGGGGTCAGCCTACGCATGCTCTGGGTCCCCGCTTTCGCGGGGATGACGAAGTAAAAGGTGGGCGACGGCAGCTTCCGGCCGAAACCCGCCGCTTATGTCCTCCTTCCGATTGCATCTTTCGGCCAAGCCGTGAATGAGAGAGTCGGCGCGGTGCAAGCGGGACGGAATGATGAAAGACGGTGGCCCGTTCGCGGCGCTTTGGAAACGGGCTTATCCGCTGCTCACGGTGACGGCGCTGTTCTGGGCGGGCAATTCGATCGTCGGGCGTGCGGCGCGCGATCTCGTGCCGCCCGCGGCCCTGTCCTTCTGGCGCTGGACGTTCGCGCTTCTTCTTCTGCTGCCGCTCGCCTGGCCGCATCTGAAACGCGACTGGCCGGTGCTGCGCGCGAACTGGCAGATCGTCGCGTTGCTCGGCGCGCTCGCGATCGGGTCGTTCAACATCCTGCTCTATACGGGCCTGCAAAGCACCACCGCGCTCAATTCGATGCTGATCCAGTCGGCCCAGCCCACGCTTGTGCTGATCGCCGGAGCGCTGGTGATGGGCGATCGCACCAGCCTACGGCAGATTGCGGGGGTGCTGATCTCGCTCGCCGGCGTGCTCGCGATCATCGGGCGCGGCGATCCTGCGATGCTATGGGGCCTCCGGCTCAATATCGGGGATGCGATCATCAGTGTGGCGGTCCTGCTCTGGGCGCTTTATTCGGTGCTGCTCCGCCGCCGCCCCGCGGTGCATCCGCTAAGCTTTCTCGCGGCGTCGATCGTCGTCGGCATCGCGGTGATCGCGCCCTTCTACGCTCACGAACTCTGGTCGGGGCGGCTGATCGTCCCGGTAATGGGGAGCGCGCTCGCGATCGCTTATGTCTCGATCTTTCCGTCCTTCCTCGCCTATCTCTTCTTCAATCGCGGGGTGGAACTGATCGGCTCGGCGGCGACCGGGCAATATATGAATGTGATGCCGCTGATGGGCGCGGGGCTCGCGATGCTGTTCCTCGGTGAGGCGCTGCACCTGTTTCATGTTGCCGGGCTGGCGCTGATCGTCGCGGGCATCTTCGTTGCGGGTCGTCCGCCGGCTGCGGCGCAAGCCTAGGCAAGCGCCTCCTCGACCTGTGCCAGGCGGTCCTTGCCGAAGAACATCTCGCTGCCGACGAAGAAGGTCGGGATGCCGAACACGCCGCGCGCGACCGCGGCTTCGGTGTTTTGGACCAGCTTCGCCTTGATCTCGGGTTCCTGCGTGCGCGCGAGCAGCGCGGGGCCGTCGAAACCGTTCGCCGAGAGGAAGGGTGCGATCACCTCGGGATCGTCCATCTTGAGGCCATCCTCCCACATCGCGCGGTTCACCGCGTCGACATAATCGTCGAGATTGCCCTCATCCTCGGCGACGATCGCGCCGCGCATGATGAGCAGCGTGTTGACCGGAAAATGCGGGTTGATACGGAACTTGACGAGGCCGTGCTTCGCGATGAAGCGGCGCATTTCGAGATTCTCATAAGCGAGCTTCGCCGGCGCATCGGCATATTGGATCATCGGCGCCTTGTTGCCCGTCGCCTTGAAGATCCCGCCCAAAAGACACGGCGTGATGACGAGATCGGCGCCCGTGCGATCGAGCAGATCGGGGAGCGCCTTCATCGAGAGATAGGCGTTGGGACTACCGAAATCGAAGATGAGTTCGAGCGTTTTGGTCACCATTTTTCTCCCCACGGGCGAAGGTCGAGTTCGTGCGTCCACGCGCTCCTGGGCTGTTTGTGGAGCATCACATAATTGGCGGCGATGGCATCGGGATTGAGGATCAGGTCCCGCGCCTTCGCATTGTCGAAATCGGGGTGGCGGCCCTTGATGAATTCGGTGTCGATCGCGCCGTCGATGATCGTGTGCGCGACATGGATGCCCCGCGGCCCGAGCTCGCGCGCCATCGACTGCGCCAGCATGCGCAAGCTCGCTTTGGCGCCGGAGAAGGCCGAAAAGCCCGATCCGCCGCGCAAGGAGGCCGTGGCGCCGGTGAAGATGATCGTGCCGCGGCCGCGCGGTGCCATGCGTTTCGCCGCCTCGCGGCCCATCAGGAAGCCGCCGAGGCACGCCATTTCCCAGACCTTGGTATAGACGCGCACCGTCGTCTCGGCGATCGGGAAGTGGACGTTGGCGCCGATGTTGAACACCGCGACCTCGACCGGACCGACTTCGGCCTCGACCCGGTCGAACAGCGCGATCATCGCTTCTTCCTCGCGCGCGTCGGCGGGGAAGGCGCGCGCCTGATGCCCGTCGTCGCGGATCGACTGCGCGAGGGCTTCCAGCTGCTCGGCGTTGCGTTCGCGGCGGTTGACGCAGGCGGTGAGGCCCTCGGCGGCAAAGGCGCGGGCGATCGCGCCGCCGGTGGCGTCGCCGGCTCCGATGATGACGGCTGCGGGGTTGGGCATCGGCGATTCTCCTCTTGCGCCACATCGTAACTATGATAATCATAGTGACAAGAGGGAAATTCATTCGTCATTCCCGCGAAAGCGGGAACCCAGCGAACCAGCGCCGGAACTGGGTTCCCGCTTTCGCGGGAATGACGAGGAAGGGGAAGTGCTGGAACAATGCCCAAACGCGCGGATTTGTCGGATACGTTCTGCCCCGTCGGCCGGTCGGCGGAATTGCTCGGCGACCGCGCGGTGCTGCTGATCCTGCGCGATCTGTTCTTCGGGCGGCGGCGCTTCGAGGCCATCGCGGCGCACACCGGGCTCGGCCCGCAACTCGTCTCGGCGCGGCTCAAGCTGATGGAAAAGGAGGGGGTGGTCGCGCGCCATGCCTATCAGGCGCGCCCGCCACGCCATGAATATCGCCTGACCGCGAAAGGCAAGGATCTGTTCGACGTCCTCTATGCGATGCGCAACTGGGCCGAACGCTGGGCTTATGAGGAGGGGGAGAAGGGCGCGGGTCCGGCGATGCGCTACACCCACCGCGCTTGCGGCGCCGACGTCGGCACTGCGACCGTTTGCCCCGGGTGCGGCGAGCTATTGCGCTATGGCGATCTGAAAGGGGAGCCGTCGGCGGCGCTCAAAGCCGAGCAGGCGGCCAAGGCTGGCTGATCAGGCCTTTTCCAGCGTGCATTGCAGCGGGTGCTGGTTCTGCCGCGCGGCGTCCATCACCTGGTTCACCTTGGTCTCGGCGACCTCGTAGCTGAACACGCCGCACACGCCGACGCCCTGCTGGTGGACGTGCAGCATCACCTGCGTCGCCTGTTCGATATCCATGTTGAAGAAACGCTGGAGCACCATCACGACGAATTCCATCGGCGTATAATCGTCGTTGAGCAGCAGCACCTTGTACATCGAGGGCTTTTTCGCCTTGGCGCGGGTGCGCGTCGCGATGCCGACGCCGGGGCTGCCGGGCGAGCCGTCGTCCTTGTCCGCCATGGCGCGGACATTCTTTGACTCCGCCATGGCGCGGACCGGCTGGATGGTCGAAACTGGAAACATCATCGCAGGAATATCGCAAGCCGCGGCCGAAGCGCAAGGGGCGCGGTCGCGGATTTTAACCTCTTGTTCGCCAGCGGGCGGCGCCAAAACAAGAACCGCCCGCTTCCGGGGAAGCGAGCGGCCCTGAGGTGTCGGCGCAGGCGGGGAGAGGGAGGGGAGTTGCCCGCGCCAACGATGGAAGAGAGGGCGCTTAGGCGGCCTTCATCTTCGAAGTGATGACCGAAACGCGGTTCGAGATCGGCGCGAAGCTGTCGTTCGTCAGCTTGACGACGAGTTCGCTGGTCTTCGAGGTCTGCGCAACGGCGGCGTCGAACGCCTTCTTGCTGTTTTCGGCGTAGAGCTTGAAGAAGTCGGCCGGGGTCTTGACGGCGGTATAGCCCTTCAGCGCGGCGGTCGTGTCTTCGAAGCTCTTGCGGGCGAAGCTCACGCCTTCCTGGCCGAGCGTTTCGATGCCCTTGGCAGCGATCTTGCCCGATTCGACGAGGGCTTCGACGTTCGCCTTGTTGAACTCGACGGCTTCTTCGGCGAGCTTGCTCGACTTCGCGAACGCTTCCTTGGCCTTCTCGTTGAAGTCGGCGGTCAGGGCTTCGGCGCGGGTCTTCGCTTCGTCGGCGAACTTCTTGACGGTGTCGTTCATGGTCTTCAGTCCTTTGGTGGCGAGAGCGGCCGGCTTCGGCGCGGCTTTCGCGGGCTTGGGGGCAATGGTCTTCGCAGCCGCCTTCTTGGGGGCGACCTTTTTGGCTGCCGGCTTTGCGGCTTTCTTTTGGACCGGCTTGGCCTTCGCCGCGACAGTCTTGGTTTTCACGGGCGCCGGGACCGGCGCTGCGGGCGCAGCCTCGACCGGAACGGCGGGAGCAGCCGGCTTGGCGGCGGTTTCCAGCGTCGCGGCTTCGAAAGCCTTTTCGGCACTATCCATCTTGGTAGCCATCGGACAACTCCTTTATGTTGCACTGCACAATATAGGAGCGGATCGGCGATTTCAAGCAAAAATTTGTGCAATGCACAAAAATTGCTGCAAGGCCGGTCCGATGCGAGTATATTTCCCCGATATTACCGCTGTTTGACGTAACGGCCGGGCGCGTCCTCGATCGCCTTTTTCTTGCCCTTTCCGGGGATGCGTGCGCCTTTGGCGGCGGTTTTCGCGTCATCCTGCTGTGCGATCCAGCCAATCCAGTGCGGCCACCAGCTGCCCTTGGTCTCGGTCGCGCCCGCAACGAAATCGTCGAGCGTCGCGGCCGCATCGTCGCCGGTCCAATATTGATATTTGCCCGCAGCGGGCGGGTTGACCACGCCAGCGATATGTCCCGACCCCGCGAGGACAAAGGTTTTGCGGCCCGACAGATGATCCATCAGCCGCCAGACGCTGGCGAGCGGCGCGATATGGTCCTCGCGCCCGGCCTGGATATAGGCGGGGGTCTCGATCTTCCTGAGGTCGATCGGCGTCCCCATCACCGACAGGCTGTTCGGGATCACCAGCCGGTTGTCGCGATAGAGATCGACCAGATATTGCCGGTGCCATTTCGCGGGCAGATTGGTGACGTCGCCGTTCCAATAGAGGAGGTCGAAGGGCGGATAGTCGTTGCCGAGCAGATAATTGCTGACGACATAATTCCAGATGAGGTCGCGCCCGCGCAGGCTGTTGAAGGTCGCCGCCATATAGCGCCCGTCGAGGAAGCCGCCGGCCGACAGCTGCTGGAGCAAAGTCAGATAGCTGTCGTCGACGAACATCTTGAGGTCGCCCGCCAGCTCGAAATCGACCTGCGCGGTGAAAAAGGTCACCGACTTGACCTTGCCCGCCTCTTCGCGCGCCGCGAGCATCGCCAGCGTGGCGGCGAGCGTGGTACCGGCGACGCAATAGCCGATCGTGTGGACGTGCGGCACGTCCAGCAACTCGCGCACCGTATCGATCGCATCGACCTGCGCCGCGACATAATCGTCCCACACGACCTCGCTCATCGACGCGTCGGCCGACTTCCACGACACCATGAAGACCGAAAGGCCTTGTTCGACCGCCCAGGCGACGAAGCTTTTCGCTGGATTGAGGTCGAGGATGTAGAAGCGGTTGATCCACGGCGGGAAGATGACGAGCGGGACGGCGAACACCTCCTTCGTCGCCGGCGCGTAGTGGATCAGCTGATAGAGATCGGTCTCGTGGATCACCTTGCCCGGCGTCGTCGCGATATTGACCCCGACCTCGAAGGCGTCGGGATCGACATGCGAAAGCTGCCCGCGCGACAGGTCGGCGAGCATATGCTTGAGGCCTTTTAGCAGGCTTTCGCCGCGCGTCTCGACCGCGCGCTTGATTACTTCGGGATTGGTGATCGCGAGGTTCGAGGGCGAGAGCGCCTCGGTCATGCTCTTCGCCGCGAATTCCATCTTCGCGCGCGCGTTCTCGTCGAGCCCCTGCATCGTGCGGGTGGTCGTGAGCAATTGTTCGGCGAGCAGTCCATAGGTCTGACGGATCAGCGCGAAGACGGGGTTTTCCGTCCAGTCGGGATCGGCAAAACGCTTGTCTTTCCGCGGGTCGGCATCGGGCGCGAAAGAGGGCTGGATCGTCGCGAGCGAGGTCCAGAAGGCGACGCCCTGCTCCCACAGTTTCGACGATTGCTCGGCCCACGCTTGCGTCGTCGGATTCTGCAGCCAGTGCGCGGGGTCGAACAGGCTCGCCGCGGCACTGTTGCCATCGTTCGCCTGGCCCAGCGCATATTCGAGCATCATCTGCTGCGCGCGGCCCATCACGCTCGCCCAATGCTGGATGTCGTCGGGCGACGGCATGAAGGGATTCGGCGCTTCTCTCGTGTCGTTCTTGGCCGTGTCGCTCATGCTCGTTCCTGCTGGTCAGTGCGGATATAATGCCTATAACAAGCCGCGACGCGGCTGGCGAGATTGCCGCTCGCGTCAATCAAACGCACACGAAAAGGAGTTGTTCTAGTTTCCCATGTCCGAAGATGAATTCTATCGCATCAAGCGCCTGCCGCCCTACGTCATCGCCGAAGTGAATGCGATGCGTGCGGCCGCCCGCGCCGCGGGAGAGGACATCATCGACCTGGGGATGGGCAACCCCGACCTGCCGCCGCCCGCGCATGTGATCGAGAAGCTCTGCGAAGTCGCGATGAAGCCCGACGCGCACGGCTATTCGCAGTCGAAGGGCATTCCGGGCCTCCGCCGCGCGCAGGCCAATTATTACGGCCGCCGCTTCAACGTCGACCTCGATCCCGAGAGCGAGGTCGTGGTGACGATGGGGTCGAAGGAAGGGCTCGCCAGCCTCGCGACCGCGATCACCGGCCCCGGCGACGTCGTGCTCGCGCCGAACCCCAGCTATCCGATCCACACCTTCGGCTTCATCATCGCCGGCGCGACGATCCGCAGCGTTCCGACGACCCCCGACGAGAATTACTGGCGCGCGCTCGACCGCGCGATGGCCTTCACCGTGCCGCGACCGTCGATCCTCGTCGTCAACTATCCGTCGAACCCGACCGCCGAGGCGGTAGACCTTGCCTTTTATGAGCGGCTCGTCGCCTGGGCGAAGGAGAATAAGGTCTGGGTGCTGTCGGACCTCGCCTATTCGGAGCTTTATTACGACGGCAATCCGACCCCCTCGATCCTGCAGGTTCCGGGCGCGAAGGACGTCGCGGTCGAATTCACCTCGATGTCGAAGACCTATTCGATGGCGGGCTGGCGCATGGGTTTCGCGGTCGGCAACAAGCGGCTGATCGCGGCGATGACGCGCGTCAAATCCTATCTCGACTATGGCGCCTTCACCCCGATCCAGGCCGCGGCCTGCGCGGCGCTCAACGGCCCGCAGGACATCGTCGCCAGGAACCGCGAGCTTTACCAGAAGCGCCGCGACGTGATGGTCGAAAGCTTCGGCCGCGCGGGCTGGGAGATTCCGAGCCCGCCCGCGTCGATGTTCGCCTGGGCGCCGCTGCCCCCCGCACTCAAGGACATGGGAAGCCTCGAATTTTCGAAGCAGCTTCTGACCCATGCCAAGGTCGCGGTCGCGCCGGGCGTCGGCTATGGCGAGGACGGCGAAGGCTATGTCCGCATCGCGATGGTCGAGAATGAGCAGCGCATCCGCCAGGCGGCGCGCAACGTGCGCAAATTCCTGGCGATGCATGGCGTGAACACGCCGTCGGTCGCGACGGGGGGATGATGGACCTCGACGCCGGCGCGATTGCGCAGACGATCCAGCTGTCGGTCACGCCGGTGTTCCTGCTGGTGGCGACCGGCAGCCTGCTCAACGTCATCGCGGGGCGGCTGGCGCGCGTCGTCGATCGCTCGCGCCATCTGATGCAACGCTGGGCCGATACCGAAGGCGTCGAGCATGAGCGCATCGTCGCCGAACTGCGCATCGCCGACCGGCGGATGAAGATCATCAACAATTCGATCCTCTCCGCCGTGGCGTGCGGGATCGTCGTCTGCCTGCTCGTCGCCTTGCTGTTCACCCAAGCCTTTACAGGCGCCAATCTGGGCGTCGCGGCGTCCTGGGCCTTTGCCGTTGCAATGCTGTTGCTGCTCGTCTCGCTGATCCTCTTTCTCGTCGAGGTGCGGCTTGCGGTGCGCGCGATCCACGTGCCGATGGAATTGCTCGAGCTGGAAGACAGGGACTGGAAGCAGCGGCGCGACCGGCGCTGACCAGCCGAAAATTTTTTCCATGCGTCGCGCGGCGGTGGCCGTAGCGGCAATTGGCCGCGCGCATTTTCGGCGCGCTCGAACGGCGTTGACACCTCTCCCTCTGGTCTGCTCCCTTGGCGGCGGGAGATAGGAATGACCGATAAAGCCGCCTTGTCGCAGGGCCTTGCCGCGCCGGCCACCGGCGTTTCCGCGCAGACGCGGACGATGCTGTGGATTCTGCTGATCGTCTATATCTTCAATTTCCTCGATCGGCAGATCGTCAACATCCTCGCCGAGCCGATAAAGGCCGATCTCGGGCTTTCGGACACCCAGCTCGGCCTGCTCGCCGGTCCCGCGTTCGCCGTCTTCTATGCGCTGCTCGGCATCCCGATCGCGCGCTACGCCGACAAGGAGGGGACGAACCGCGTGCGGCTGATCGCGCTCGCGCTCGCCATCTGGTCGGCGATGACCGCGGTGTGCGGGCTCGCGCAGAATTTCGTCCAACTGCTGTTCGCGCGCATCGGCGTCGGCGTCGGCGAAGCAGGGTGTACTCCTTCGGCGCACTCGTTGATCTCGGACAGCGTCGCGCCCGAAAAACGCTCGTCGGCGATCGCCTTCTACGGGCTCGGCGTGCCGATCGGCTCGCTGCTCGGGCTGATCATCGGCGGGATCGTCAACGACCTCTATGGCTGGCGCATCGCGCTGATGCTCGTCGGGGCACCGGGGTTGCTGCTCGCGCTCGTCGTGCTGTTCGCGATGCGCGAGCCGCGGCACAGCCGCCCTGCCGCAACCGCGGCCGATGGGGCACCCGCGGCGCGGCTTTCGACCGGCGAGGCGATGCGCGAAATCTTCGCCTCGCGCGCGTTCGTCTATATATTGATCGCCTCGTCGGTCGTCGCTTTCCTCGGTTACGGCAAGGCGCTGTGGACGATCAGCTTCTTCATCCGCAGCCACGGGCTGTCGACGACCGAGGCGGGGCTGTCGATGGCGGTCGTGCTGGGGTTGGCGGGCGTGTTCGGCACCTGGCTCGGCGGCAAGGCGGCGGACAGGTTCGGGCCGCGCGACAAGAAGCATATATTGACCTTGCCCGCCTATGGCATGGCGCTTGCGGCGCCGGTGCTGTTCCTCGGCTATTATATGGACAATTGGATGATCGCCGTCGCGCTGCTGATCGTCCCGACGATTCTCAACTCGGCCTATTACGGGCCCGCCTATGGCTGTGTGCAGGGGCTGGTGCGACCGCAGGCGCGCGCCGTGGCGGCTTCGATCATGCTGTTCGGCCAGAATCTGATCGGGCTGGGGTTCGGGCCGTTCCTGTTCGGCGTCCTTTCGGATGCGCTGGCGCCGGCCTATGGACAGGAAAGCGTGCGCTACGTCCTCTATGGCGCGGCGTGGCTAGGCCTTATCCCCGCCTTCTTCTTCTGGCGCGCCAGCCTCCGGCTCAGCCGCGAACTCAAGTCGGGTTAATAGGGCGGGGCGACCTTCGCGCGCTGCGCCCTCGCGGCGTCGATCCACCAGTTGAGGTCGTCGGCGAAGCGCGGGAATAGCCGTTCGAGTTGCTTGCCTTCGTCGCCCGTGGGCTGGCCTTCGGCATCGAAGGTCTTGCCGATGCGCGCGACGGGCAGGATCGACGAAATCACCGCCATGCCCATTTCGCCCAATATGTCGCGCCACCCCATCATCGAACGCACTCCGGCGAAGGATCCCGCCGAGTAGCAGGCGATCGCCGCGGGGCGCCAGAACCATTCCTCAAGAAAATGATCGGTGAGATTCTTGAGCCCCGGTTGCGGCCCCCAATTATATTCGCCGGTGACGAACAGAAATCCGTCGGCGGCGCGGATTTTACCGGCAAGTTCCTCCATCGCCGCCGGCGCCTCGCCCTTCGGATATTCCTTGTACATCCGGTCGAGCATCGGCAGGCCGACCGCCTTCGCATCGATCAGTTCGGCGCTGTCCCCGCGCGCCGCGATGGCCTCGACGAGCCAGCGCGCGAGCTTGATGCCCTGCCGGTCGCGGCGATAGCTGCCGTAGAAGACGAGAATGTTTCGGGCCATGCCGCTAGGTGGCACGGCTTGCACCGAAACGGAAGTGTCCTAAGCTATCGCGGGAAAAACCTTGGGGGAGGGATTTATGCGCGTCTATCGCACGCCGGACGACTATTTTTCGGAACTGCCGGACTGGCCCTATGCGCCGAAATATGTCGAGGTCGCGGACGGGCTTCGCGTCCATTATGTCGATGAGGGCGCGGCCGGGGACCAGCCGGTGTTGATGCTGCACGGCGAACCGACCTGGGCCTATCTCTATCGCAAGATGATCGGCCCGGCGGTTGCAGCGGGGTTTCGCGTCGTCGCGCCCGATCTGATCGGGTTCGGCCGGTCGGACAAGCCGCTTGACCGTGACGCTTACAGCTATGCGGCGCAGGTCGCATGGATGCGGCAATGGATCGAGGCGCTCGACCTCAAGGATATGATCCTCGCCTGTCAGGATTGGGGTTCGCTGATCGGCTTGCGCCTCGTCGCGGAAATGCCCGAACGCTTTGCCGGGGTGGCGCTGTCGAACGGGGGATTGCCCGAGGGGCAGCCGGCGCCGCGCGCCTTTGCGATCTGGCGTGCTTTTTCGCGCTATAGTCCGCTCTTTCCGATCGGGCGGATCGTCAATGCCGGGGCGCAAAAGCGGCTGACACCGGCGGAAATCGCGGCCTATGACGCGCCCTTCCCGACGCGCGCCTCCAAGGTTGCGGCGCGGGTGTTCCCGTCCTTCGTCCCGCTGGGCGACAATGTCGCGGTGCCCGACCAGAAGCGCGCCTGGGCGGCGCTCGAGGCGTTCGACAAGCCCTTCCTCTGTTGCTTCACCGACGGCGACCCGATCACGCGCGGCGGCGATGCGCTGTTCACGAGCCGCGTTCCCGGCGCGCGCGGCATGGCGCATCGCACGCTGACGGGCGGACATTTTGTGCAGGAGAATGACCCGGCGGGTTTCGTCGCGGCGATCCGCGACGTTGCGGCGGCGGGCCTTAATCGCTGAACGGATCGCGGATCAGGATCGTGTCCTCGCGCTCGGGGCTGGTCGACACGAGCGCGATCGGGGTTTCGATCAGCTCCTGCACGCGCTGGATATATTTGATCGCCTGCGCGGGCAGGTCGGCATAGCTGCGCGCGCCCGCGGTCGATTCGTGCCAGCCGTCCATTTCCTCGTAGATCGGCTCGACCTCGGCCTGATCGGCGGCGTGGCTCGGGAAATAGTCGAGGATTTTGCCGTTGAGGCGATAGCCGGTGCAGATGCGAACGCGATCGAAGCCGTCGAGCACATCGAGTTTGGTAATGCACAGGCCGGTAATGCCGTTCAGGCGCACCGAACGCTTGAGCGCGGCGCCGTCGAACCAGCCGCAGCGGCGCTTGCGACCGGTGACGGTGCCGAATTCATGCCCGCGCTCGCCGAGCCGCTGGCCGGTCTCATCCTCGAGCTCGGTCGGGAAGGGGCCGCTGCCGACGCGCGTCGTATAGGCCTTGGCGATGCCGAGCACGAAGCCGACCGCCGAGGGGCCGAGACCCGAGCCCGACGCCGCGGTGCCGCTGACCGTGTTCGAGCTGGTGACAAAGGGGTAGGTGCCGTGGTCGATGTCGAGCAGCACGCCCTGCGCGCCTTCGAACAGGATGCGCGCGCCGGCCTTGCGGACCTTCTTGAGCCGCTTCCAGACGGGCTGGGCATATTCGAGCACATAGTCGGCGATTTCGCGGAGGTCGGCGATCAGCCGCTCGCGGTCGATCGGCGGCTCGCCGAAACCGGCGCGCAGCGCGTCGTGATGCGCGGTCAGGCGGTCGAGCTGCGGTTCGAGCTTGTCGAGATGCGCGAGGTCGCAGACGCGGATCGCGCGGCGGCCGACCTTGTCCTCGTAAGCCGGGCCGATGCCGCGGCCGGTGGTGCCGATCTTGCCCGCGCCCGCGGCGGTTTCGCGCAGCGCGTCGAGGTCGCGGTGAAAAGGCAGGATCAGCGCGCAATTGTCAGCGATCGCGAAATTCTCGGGGTTGATGGCAACGCCTTGGCCGCGCAGCTTGGCGATCTCGTCGCGCAGCGCCCACGGGTCGAGCACGACGCCGTTGCCGATGATCGACAGCGTGCCCGTCACGATGCCCGAAGGGAGGAGCGACAGCTTGTAGACCTGCTCGCCGACGACGAGCGTATGGCCGGCATTGTGACCGCCCTGGAAGCGGACCACGGCGTCGGCGCGGCTGGCGAGCCAGTCGACGATCTTGCCCTTGCCCTCGTCGCCCCATTGCGACCCGATGACGGTAACATTTGCCATGATGCTGTCCTGCTGAGCGAGGCCCTTCCGGCCCGGCGCGGCCTTAGCGGATTTGGCTGCAGAGGCAAGGGCGGGCGTGAATTTGCGACATTGCCGTGTGGCACCGGCTATCCGGCAACGGCGTCGGCCGATGGCTGGTTGAAGCGATCGTTCCTGTTGTAAATCAACCCGGTCATCCTACATGAGGCCGGGCGACGCCGCTTGCCCCGGCGTGGCGACCCATTCGACCAGACCGATTAACGCGTTGCACGATTGAATGTCGTGCCGCTCCTTTTTTGCGAGCGAATTTGGAAGGATATTCTGTGACCGAACCCAACGCCCCCTACCACGCCCATATCTATTATGACCCCGCTGAACGCGCTGCGGCGTCCGCGCTGCGCGACGATTTGGGCAAGGATCCGGCAATTTTGTTCGTCAGTCCGATGGCGGATCGCCCGGTCGGCCCGCACTCGATCGCGCAATATGAGGTGCATTTTCTGGCGCGGTCGCAGGACGCCATTATCGCGGCGATCGAACCGACAGGGCTGCGCGCGCTGGTCCACCCGCTGACCGATGACGATCTCGCCGATCATACGACGTTGGCGCACTGGATCGGCGAACCGGTCGAACTCGATCTGACGGTGCTCGATCCGCCGGGGCATAACAAGGGTGTCGCGCGGTTCGGGGGGCGGGGTTTTTGATCCATTTCGAGATCCCGGCGAAGCCTGTCCTGAGCGCTTGCAAGGCAGTCGAAGGGGCCGGGATCTCGCCGGGGGTTCCAAAGGCGATGGTGAGATTCCGGCCTGCGCCGGAATGACGAAGCGAGGGCTAGGCCTCGATCGGCCCGTCGGGGCCGAGGCGCCAGCCGCAGCCGAGTGCCTTGGCGTCGTCGCCGTCGGATAGCGCCGCCACAGTCTGCCAATCGTCGGCGCGCAGGCTTGCGGCGAGCGCGGGGTCGTGGCCGAGCGGCAGGAAGATGCGGCGCTCGGCCTCATTTTCGGCGCCAAGCCCTGCGTCGATCAGCGGATCGGGATAGAGCGAGAAGCCGACCGCCGATTCTTCCTGTTCGCCGACGAGAATTGAATAGCCGCCGCCGCGGCCGACCGCGTCGCCTTGTCCGGGCACGAAAATCTGAAAGCCGAACCAGCTCTGATAGGCGAAACCGTGGCGCTCGGTCGGATCGAGCGTCAGCGTCACGCGGTCGCGGATCGGCGCGGCGATCGCTTCGAGCGCGTCGATGCGGGCGGTGAGGGTGCCGGTGGTGTCGAAGGCGCGGAGGTCGGCAATCGCTTGATCGAACGGTCCCGTGGCGCGCAGCAGTGGCAGATAGGCTTCGGCGCCGATCCGCGTCAGCGCGCCGGCGTCCTTGGCGTCGAGTTCGTCGCGGAGCTGCTGGAGGTCGGTATCGACCGGCAAAGGCCCGCCCGCAAGCAGGTCGACGACGTCGGGCAGGGTGAAATCGATCGTGACGGGGCCGATACCGGCGGCTTCGAGCGCGTCGATCGCGACGGTGACGATCTCGCGCGCCGCGGCGACGCTGTCGCTGCCGATCAGTTCGGCGCCGACCTGCAGCATTTCGCGCGCGGGGCGGAGCTGGCTGGCGCGCAGCTTCACGACCTGCCCGGCGTAGCAGAGGCGCAGCGGGCGTGGCGCCTTGGCGAGCAAGGAGGTCGCGATGCGGCCGACCTGCCGCGTGATGTCCGGGCGCAGCGCGAGCGTGCGCTGCGACACCGGGTCGGTGAAGCGCAGCAGGTCGCGCGCCTGCCGGTCTTCGTCGCCGCCGAGCGTCTCGCGAAACTCGGCGAGCGGCGGTGCGACGCGGCCATAGCCATGCGCGCGCATCGCATCGACGAGCGCGCGGGTGACGCGCGACGCGGCTTCCGCCTGGCGGGGGAGGCGATCGCGGAGGCCTTCGGGCAAAAGGGCAGGGGCCTTGGTCATGGGTGGCTCTCCTACGCGGTGATCGCGTATTGGGAAAGCCCCTCCCCTTCAGGGGAGGGGTTGGGGTGGGGGCCATCGGCCTTGCGCAAGGCCGATGGCCCCCACCCGCTGCGACTAGGCAGCAAGCTGCCAAGTCTCGCTGCCCTCCCCTGAAGGGGAGGGCGTGTTGTGGTTCAGAACTTCAGCCCCTTCACCGTCTTCACGCCGGGAAGCTGGCAGAGCTGCCACAGCAGCGGCTCGGGCATCGGCGAATCGAGCGACAGCAGCAGCACCGCTTCGCCGCCCGCGGCGCGGCGGCCGAGGTGGAAGGTGCCGATGTTCAGCCCCGCCTCGCCGAGCGCGGTGCCGATGCGGCCGATGAAGCCCGGCGCATCCTCGTTGACGATGTAGAGCATGTGGCCGTCGAGGTCGGCCTCGACCTGGATGCCGAACATTTCGACGAGGCGCGGTTCGTTGTTGCCGAACAGCGTGCCCGCGACCGAGCGGTCGCCCGCTTCGGTCGCGACGGTGACGCGGACGAGCGTATGATAATCGCCCTCGCGATCGTGGCGCACCTCGCGCACATCGAGACCGCGTTCGCGCGCGAGGTGCGGGGCGTTGACCATGTTCACGCTGTCCGAATAGCGGCGCATCAGGCCGGTCAGCACCGCGGCGGTGATCGGCTTGAGGTTCAACTCGGCGGCGGCGCCCTCGACCTCGATCGAGATATGCGTGAGATTGTCGTGCGCGAGCTGGCCGACAAGGCTGCCGAGCTTTTCGGCGAGGCTCATATAGGGACGCAGCTTCGGCGCTTCCTCGGCCGACAGGCTGGGGACGTTAAGCGCGTTGGTGATGCCGCCGGTGAGCAGATAGTCGCTGATCTGCTCGGCGACCTGGATCGCGACATTGACCTGCGCCTCGTCGGTCGATGCGCCGAGATGCGGGGTGCAGATGAAGTTCGGGGCGCTGAACAACGGATGATCCGCCGCCGGCGGCTCTTGTTGGAACACATCGAGCGCCGCGCCCGCGACATGACCCGATTCGAGTGCGTCCTTCAGCGCGGCTTCGTCGATCAGCCCGCCGCGCGCGCAGTTGATGATCCGCACGCCCTTCTTCGCCTTGGCGATATTCTCGGCCGACAGGATATTGCGCGTCTGGTCGGTCAGCGGGGTGTGCAGCGTGATGAAATCGGCCTTGGCGAGCAAGGTGTCGAGATCGGCCTTTTCGACGCCGAGCTCGATCGCGCGCTCGGGGGTCAGGAAGGGGTCGAAGGCGACGACCTTCATGCGCAGCCCCAGCGCGCGCTCGGCGACGATGCTGCCGATATTGCCGCACCCGATCAGGCCGAGCGTCTTCGAAGTGAGCTCGACGCCCATGAAGTCGTTCTTCGGCCATTTGCCCGCCTGCGTTCCCGTGTTCGCTTCGGGAATCTGGCGCGCGAGCGCGAACATCATCGCGATCGCATGTTCGGCGGTGGTGATGCTGTTGCCGAAGGGCGTGTTCATCACGATGACGCCCTTCTTCGACGCTTCCGGAATGTCGACATTGTCGACGCCGATCCCGGCGCGGCCGACGACCTTCAGCTTCGTCGCGGCGGCGAGGACGTCGGCGGTGACCCTGGTGGCCGAGCGGATCGCGAGGCCGTCATAATCGCCGATCATCGCGATCAGCTCGTCCTTGGTCTTGCCGGTGATCACGTCGACCTGGATGCCGCGTTCCTTGAAGATCGCTTCGGCTTTGGGGTCCATCTTGTCGGAAATCAGAACTTTGGGTGCGGTCATGTTTTGTCTCCGTCATCCCAGCGAAAGCTGGGATCGTTGGGAATGGGGATGATCGATAGCGGTCCCAGCTTTCGCTGGGACGACGTCAAGCGTTGAGCGAGGCGTAAGCCCAGTCGAGCCACGGGCCGAGGGCTTCGACATCGGCGGTGTCGACGGTCGCGCCGCACCAGATGCGCAGGCCCGGAGGCGCGTCGCGGTAACCCGCGATGTCATAGGCCGCGCCTTCCTTTTCGAGCAGCCCGGCGAATTTCTTGATGAAATCCGCGTCGGCGCCCGCGACCGACAGGCAGACCGAGGTCTTCGAGCGGCTGGCGGGGTCGGCGGCGAGATGGCTCAGCCACTCGCGTTCCGAAACGATCTTGTCGAGCGCCGCGGCGTTCGCATCGCTGCGTGCCTTGAGGCCGTCGAGACCACCAAGCGATTTCGCCCATTCGAGCGCGAAGATCGCATCCTCGACCGCGAGCATCGACGGGGTGTTGATCGTTTCGCCCTTGAACACGCCTTCGGCCAGCGCGCCCTTCGACATGAGGCGGAACACCTTCGGCAGCGGCCAGGCCGGGGTGTGGGTTTCGAGCCGTTCGACCGCGCGCGGGCCGAGGATCAGCACGCCATGGCCGCCTTCGCCACCGAGCACCTTCTGCCAGCTGAAGGTCGCGACGTCGATCTTGTCCCACGGCAGGTCGTAGGCGAACACGGCGCTGGTCGCGTCGGCGAAGCTGAGGCCGGTGCGGTCATCGGCGATCCAGTCGCCGTTCGGCACGCGGACGCCCGACGTGGTGCCGTTCCAGGTGAAGAGGATGTCGTTCGACCAGTCGACCTGCGTCAAGTCGGGAAGTTCACCGTAATCGGCGCGGATGACAGTCGGATCGAGCTTGAGCTGCTTCGCGGCATCGGTGACCCAACCTTCACCGAAGCTTTCCCAAGCCAGCGTGGTGACCGGGCGGGCGCCCAGCATCGTCCACATCGCCATTTCAAAGGCGCCGGTGTCGGAGCCCGGAACGATGCCGATGCGGTGCGTGTCGGGAAGCTGCAGCATCTCGCGCATCAGGTCGATGCAATATTGGAGGCGCGTCTTGCCGATCTTGGCGCGATGCGAGCGGCCCAGCGATTCGGTGTTCAGTTTTTCGGGGGACCAGACCGGCGGCTTGGCGCAGGGTCCGGAAGAAAAATAGGGGCGCGTCGGGCGCACCTGTGGCGTCGTCACTTCACTCATCATAGTCTCTCCTTGCAGAGAGCGCGCGCGGCGTTGGGACCGCGTGGCCCGGCGCCGCGTTTAGGGTCGGGCGCGCAACTGTCAAACAAATTGCACGGACCGCGCGAAATTTTCGACGAGTGGAGAAAATAGTATACAGCTTGTTAACCATTTCGTCGGTAATTTGACGCCCATGCCGATCCCGACTTTCCTGAAGCCCCGGATCCTGATCGCCGCCACCGCGGCGCTCGCGCTTTCCGCCTGTTTCGGAACGCCCGAGGCGATGAAGAACAGCGGCGGGAAACGGACGTCGGCGAGCAAGTCGAGCCGCCCGCAAGCCGTCGGCACCCCCTCCTTCACCAGCGCCGAGGCGCAGCAATGCGCCTTCGACCTCAAGCAGGCCGGTGTGCGGTTCACCCCGCTGCCGAACGAAGATCATGGCGGTGGCTGCACCTCGATCGATTCGGTCAAGCTGCTCGACGTCGGCGTGCCGGTGTCGGGGCTAGGCGCGATGACCTGTCCGCTCGCGAAGAATTTCGCCGCCTGGGCACAATATGCGGTGAAACCCGCGGCGCGGAAATATTTCGGCACCGAAGTCGTGAAGATCGAGACTTTCGGCACCTATAGCTGCCGCAACATCTATGGCGGCCGTTCGGGGCGGCTGTCGCAGCACGCCTATTCGAACGCGGTCGACGTGTCGGGCTTCATCCTCGCCGACGGCCGCCGCATCATGCTTGACGGGGGCTGGGACGGCGACAAGCCGTCGCAGGACTTTCTGCGCGCGCTGCACAAATCGGGCTGCCGCCGCTTCGGCACCGTGCTCGGTCCCGATTACAACGCCGCCCATTACAATCATTTTCACTTCGACATGAGCGGCAACGGCTACTGCCGGTGACCATTGATCCTCCCCGTCGCGCAGCGATGGGGAGGTGGCAGCGCGAAGCGCTGACGGAGGGGCGATAGCGCCGACGTTGCTGGCCCCTCCACCATTCGCTTCGCGAACGGTCCCCCTCCCCATGGCTTCGCCACAGGGAGGATCGGAAGGGCCCAGTCTTGGCAAAGTCACGCGGAGCGGCTAGCCGCTCGTTAATGGCAGAAGATAAACAACCCCATCGTTCGCGTTTCCACAAAGCCAAGGACGACGCGCAGTTCGCCAAACAGGCGACGACCACCCCGCAGACGGCGCACCCCGCATATAAACTCGCATTCCAGGACAAGGATTTCCTGCTGCGCGAGGATCTGCGCCCGGTTCGCTTCCAGCTCGAACTGCTCAAGCCCGAACTGCTGCTCGACGAAGCGGGGATCGAATCGACGCTGGTGATCTATGGTTCGGCGCGCATCCCCGAACCGTCGGAAGCCGACGCGCTCGAGACCGCGGCGACCGATGACGCGCAGCGCAACATCGCCCGCCGGCTGAAGGCGAAGGCGAAATATTATGACGAAGCGCGCGCTCTCGCGCGGCTCGCAAGCCAATATCCGTGCGACGATAAGGGTTGCCGCCATTTCGTCGTCTGTTCGGGTGGCGGGCCGTCGATCATGGAGGCGGCGAACCGCGGCGCCGCCGACGAAGGCCGCGAATCGATCGGGCTCAACATCGTGCTGCCGCACGAACAGGCGCCGAACCGCTTCGTCACCCCGTCGCTGAGCTTCCAGTTTCACTATTTCGCGCTGCGCAAGATGCACTTCCTGCTGCGCGCGCGCGCGGTCTGCGTCTTCCCAGGTGGCTTTGGCACGTTCGACGAGATGTTCGAGCTTTTGACGCTGATCCAGACGGGCAAGATCAAGCCGATCCCGATCGTGCTGTTCGGCAAGGAGTTCTGGCGCCGCGTGGTCAATTTCGAGGCGCTGGTCGAGGAAGGCGTGGTGAGCGCGCGCGACCTCGATCTCTTCCAGTTCGTCGAGACCGCGGACGAGGCGTGGAAGATCATCACCGACTTCTACGCGAACATCGAAGAGCATCATTGAGAGCAACGTCGCCCCCGCGCAGGCGGGGGCCGCTGGAGGTTTGGACTCCGATCATTCTTGTCTGAATCGTCATCCCGGCGAAGGCGGGGATCTCGCCGGTGCGTCAGATTGCAAGGTCGAGATCCCGGCCTTCGCCGGGATGACGAAGAAGAGACGGTGCTGCACGCTCCAATCCGGCGTTGCTGCGCAAGGCCGATAGCGGCCCCCGCCTTCGCGGGGGCGACGGTTATTTCTGTTCTTCCAGATACAGAATCAGCGCCTTGCGATCGGTCGCGTCGATCACCCCGGCAAAGGCCATGCGCGTGCCGGGGACGTCCTTCATCGGCGCTTTCAGATAGGCGTCGAGCGTCGCTTCGTTCCAGACGCCGCCCTTCGCCTTCATCGCGCCCGAATAGGAAAAATCGGGTTTCGACGCGACAGGCGCGCCGACGACGCCGTGCAGATTGGGACCGATGCCGTGGGAGCCGCCTTTTTCGACCGTGTGGCACGCGACACAGCGCCGGAAAACCTGTTCGCCCATCGCCGCGGTCGGTGCGACCGCAGGACCCGCCTCGGCGGCTTCGCTCGCCGCGGGCGCGCTATCGGCCGGGGGCTCGCTCTTGCCGCAACCGGCGAGGGCCAGTGCGCCCGCCAGCAGCACGGGCGCGAGGCGCATTATTTCTTGGCTTCGGCCGGGGCGGGCGCGGCGGCGTCGGAAGCCGGGGCGGCTTCGCCCTCGGCGGCCGGGGCAGCGGCCGCTTCGCCTTCCGCCGGAGCGGCGCCCGCTTCTTCCGCCGCGGGGGCGGCTTCGACGGGCGGCAGCGGCAGGTTCGAACCCTGGCTGTTCAGATAGACGATCAGGTTGGCGCGATCCTCGGGGTTGCTGAGGCCCGCGAACGACATCTTGGTGCCCGGGGCATATTTGCGCGGGCTCTTTACCCATTCGTCCATGCCGGCGAAGTCCCAGTTGCCCGGAACGCCCTTCAGCGCCGCCGAATAATCGAAGCCGGGGACATGGCCGTGCGGCTTGCCGAGCGCGCCCCACAGATTCGGGCCGATGCCGTTGGCGCCGCCCGAATTGATCGTGTGGCACGCGGCGCATTTCGCGAACACCGCTTCGCCCTTCGCCGGGTCGGCGGCGGCGAGCAGGTTGGCGAGCGGCACGGCCGATTCGCCGCCACCGGCGCCGGCCTCGGCATCTTCGATCGGGTAACCGGGCTTTTCGGGGGCGTGGCTGGCGAACAGCATCTGCGACCCGATCGTCAGGCCCAGTGCGCAAATGCCGGCGAACAGCACCCAGCCGGCAATAGTATTGTTGCGATCGTCCATGCTCTAGCAGCCCCGTTAGCTGGCGCCCGCTTGCGGGGCGCATCTTTGATTTGGAGGCTCCCTTACTGGCGCGGCGACGGCGGCGCAAGGGGATGAAATCGCCCGAAGAGCCGAAGGCCGAAGGTCCGGTTGCGTGTGGCGGGCGGGGCGGCTATGCGCCGCGGCTCCACCCTGGGAAGGCAATCGATGGGCAGCTATTCGGCTTCGGCGCAGCATCTGGTCGACGAAATGCGGGCGGTGGCGCTCGCCGAGCCCGCGCGCGGGCTGGCGTTTCAGGGCGCGCCGGGCGCGAACAGCGACCTCGCCGCGCGCGAATATGACCCGAACTCGCTGCCGATGCCCTGCTATGCGTTCGAGGATGCGATCGATGCGGTGCGCGAAGGCCGCGTCGACCGCGCGATCATTCCGATCGAGAACAGCCTGCACGGCCGCGTCGCGGACATTCATTTCCTGCTGCCCGAATCGGGCCTGTCGATCGTCGGCGAGCATTTCCTGCCGATCCGCTACGGCCTGATGAGCCGCGATCTCGGCCCCGTGACGCGCGCGATGAGCCACGAACAGGCGCTCGGGCAATGCCGCCATTGGCTCCGCGCCAACCATATCGCGCCCGTCGCGCACAGCGACACCGCGGGCGCCGCGGCGTGGGTCGCCGACAGCGACGAGGTCGGCCTCGCCGCGCTCGCGCCGCCGCACGCGGCCGCGCTTTACGGCCTGACGCTGCATGGCACCGGGATGGAAGACGCCGACCACAACACGACGCGCTTCGTCGTGCTGGCGCGCGAGCCGCTGACCGATTTCGCGGGGATCGAGGGGCCGCTGATGACGACCTTCATGTTCGAGGTGAAAAATATCCCCGCCGCGCTTTACAAGGCACTTGGCGGCTTCGCGACCAATGGCGTCAACATGACCAAGCTCGAAAGCTATCAGACCGGCGACAGTTTCGCGGCGACGCAATTCTATTGCGACATCGTCGGGGCGCCGGGCGACGAGCGGGTCGACCGCGCGCTCGAGGAACTCGATTTCCAGACCAAGTCGCTGCGCCTGCTCGGCACCTATGCTCAGGCGCGCGAGCGGCGCTGAGCGTTGGCGGCACCGGCCCGCTTCCTCGATCTCAGTTGCCCCGGCGGCGGAGCATTCGGGCGGTCGCCGACGTCTGGACGATGAAGAGCGTGACGAGGACGCTCGCGACGACGAGCGCGAACAGGTCGAAGGGCGAGAAATTGGTGCCGGGGATGTCGCTGGCGCCGACGACCGGCATCAGCGCGGTCATCGCCATCAGCATCAGCCGCAGTTCGGTCGGCCCGCCCGCCATATAGGACAGGCGGAATTCGCCGAGGATCTTCGCCGAAATGAAGGTGTGGATCGACAGCAGGAAATAGCCGATCACCCCCATAAGTGCGACGTCGAGCCGCATATAGGGGCTCATGCCGATCGCGCTGATCATCAGCAAGGTTGCAATCGCATCGACGCTGTGATCGACGAAATAACCGTAATTGGGCCGCTCGATCCCGCGCCAGCGCGCGAGGCTGCCGTCGAGCGAATCGCCGAACCAGTTGACGATATAGCCGGCGAGCGACAGGCCGAGCCATTCGCTGTCGAACCAGCTGAGCAGATAGCCCGCCGCAACAAGCACCGCGCCCGCGAAACCCAGGGTGGTGAGCTGATCAGGCGTGACCCATGCCGGAAGGCGCGCGCACAGCCAGTTGAGCAGACGCCGCTCGCTGCGCGCGAGGATGTTCTGCTGGATGCGGACCGGCGCCTTCGCGACGGGTTCGAACTTGCTCATGTGGACCCTTTGTTCCGGCCGTCACAAAAGTGCCGGCCGCATGTCATCGGTCCGTCATAGAGGCAAAGTCGGGCGGGCGAAAGGGCGAGGCCGTCGATGCGACGTTCGCTCGCGCCGGTCAGTCGCGCCAGGGGCCGATTTCGCCGACCTCGCCGATCGTGCGGAAACGCACCGCGCCATCGACCCACGCCACTTCCCACATCGGGGCGGGGCGGGCCCATTCGCCGATCACGAACAGCGGCAGCCGGTTCGCCTTCACGAAGGCCAGATCGTCGACGGTGGGGCCGGGGACGACGGTTTCGGACCGCTGGTGCAAGCGGACGACGGCGAGCGTGCCGTCGGGCGGTGCGGGAAGCGACTGGCGCACCGGGAAGCCCATGCTCGCCGCTATGACCGGGTAGCCCTTGTCGTCGCGGCGGATCAGCAGGATCTTGTCGGCCGTCGCATAGGGGCCCTCAACCGGCCGCCCGGCGACCTTGCGTCCCGCGATCGCCGCGAATTGGCGCAAGTCGCTGTCGGCGATCGACGATGGGCGCGCGGGCGTCGAGGTGGCGTCCTCGGGAGATACGACGGCGGGCTCGGCGGCGAGCGCCGTGACGAACAGCAGCGCGCCGATCAATGCGCTTCGCCCCAGCTCTTGCCCGTGCCGATCTCGACCTCGAGAGGGACCAAGAGTTCGAGCACCGGCCCGGCGGCGCCCGACATCACCGCGCGGATGACGTCGCTCGCGGCCGCCGCCTTGTCCTCGGGCGCTTCGAACACCAGTTCGTCGTGGACTTGGAGCAGCATCCTGACGTCGGAAAGCCCCGCATCGGCCAAGGCTTTCGGCATGCGCGCCATCGCCCGCTTGATCAGGTCGGCGCTGGTGCCCTGGATCGGCGCGTTGATCGCGGCGCGCTCGCTGCCCGCGCGTTCGTTCTGGTTCGCCGCCTTGATGCGCGGGAACCAGGTCTTCCGGCCGTACAGCGTTTCGGTATAGCCGCGCTCGCGCGCGCGCTCGAGCGTGTCGGTAATATAGTCCGAGATGCCGGGGAAGCGTTCGAAATAGCGCGCGATCAGCGCCTGTGCCTCGTCGGGGGTGATTTCGAGCCGGCCGGCGAGGCCCCAACGCGAAATGCCGTAGAGGATCGCGAAGTTGATCGTCTTCGCCTTGGCGCGGGTGTCGCGGTTGACCTCGCCGAACAATTCGATCGCCGTCGCGGCGTGAATATCCTGTCCCTTCGCGAACGCTTCCTTGAGTTCGGGCACGTCGGCCATGTGCGCCGCAAGCCTGAGCTCGATCTGGCTATAGTCGGCGGCCATCAGCACATGGCCCGGCGCGGCGATGAAGGCGTCGCGGATCTGGCGGCCGACCTCGGTGCGGATCGGGATATTCTGCAAATTCGGGTCGGTCGACGACAACCGGCCGGTCTGCGCGCCGACGAGACTGTAGCTCGTGTGGACGCGGCCGGTCACCGCGTTGATCTGTTGTTGCAGCGCGTCGGTATAGGTCGACTTCAATTTCGCGAGCTGGCGCCATTCCAATATCTTGCGCGCGATCGGCACGCCGTCGCGCTCGAGCCGTTCGAGCTCGTTCTGGTCGGTCGACCAGTCGCCCGACTTGCCCTTGCGCCCGCCTTTCAGCCCCAGCTTGTCGAAAAGAATCTCGCCAAGCTGCTTGGGGCTGCCGATCGCGAAGGGCTGGCCCGCCAGCTCGTGAATCTCGGCCTCGATGCGGAGCATCTCGTTCGCGAACTCGCCCGACAGGCGCGCGAGATAGTCGCGGTTCACCATGATGCCGGCGCGCTCCATCCCCTCGACGACGGCGGCGAGCGGGCGGTCGACCATCTCGTAGATGCGCGTGCCGCCCTCGATGGGGAGGCGCAGCTTGAGCAGCTTCCACAGCCGCCACGCGACCTCGGCATCCTCGGCCGCATATTGGGTCGCGCGGTCGAGCGGCACCTCGGCGAAGCTGATCTGCGACTTGCCCGTACCGCAGACTTCCTTGAACGACAGGCAGACATGGTCGAGGTGCAGTTTCGCCAGTTCGTCGAGCCCGTGCTGATGCTTGCCCGCGTCGAGCGCGAAGCTCATCACCAAAGTATCGTCATAGGGCGCGATGGTCAGCCCATGCTGCGCGAGCACGCCGATGTCATATTTGAGGTTGTGCCCGACCTTGAGCACGGCCTCGTCGGCGAAGAGCGCATGAAGACGGCCGATCGCGTCGGCGAGCGGCACCTGATCGGGCTTTTCGGCGAACATGTCGGTGCCGCCGTGGCCGAGCGGGATGTAGCAAGCGCGCCCCGGCGCGGTCGCCATGCTGACGCCGACGAGGGTGCCGGTGACGCTGTCGAGGCTCGCGGTTTCGGTGTCGATCGCGACGACATGCGCGGCGCGCGCTTCGTCGATCCAGCGGTCGAGCGCCTCGATCGTCGTCACCGTCTCGTACAGCGCGCGGTCGATCGCCGGCATCGATGGGAGAGCAGGGGTCGATGGCCCGGCCGCGGGCGTCGCCGGTGCGGCGCTCGCGCGCGGCAGGGTCGGGGGCCCGCCGGGCGTGCCGCCGAGATCGAGCTTCGCCGACAGCGAGCGGAAACCATGCTCGTCGAGGAAGCTCTTGAGCGGCAGCGGCGGGATCGCGCCGAGCTTGAACGCATCGAGCGGGTCGGGGAGCGGGCAGTCGCGCTTCAGGTCGACCAGGATGCGCGACAGTTCGGCGAGTCCGCGATGCTCGATCAGATTGTCGCGCAGCTTCGACGCCTTCATCGTTGCCGCGCCGTCGAGCGCGGCGGTGAGATTGCCATATTCCTGGATCAGCTTGGTCGCGGTCTTGGGCCCCACGCCGCGCACGCCGGGAACATTGTCGACGCTGTCGCCCATCAGCGCGAGCACGTCGCCGACCAGATCGGGCGTGACGCCGAACTTCTCGTTCACCGCTTCCAAACCCATGCGGACATTCTTCATCGTGTCGAGCATATCGACCTGCGGGCCGCCCTCGGGCTCGCGGATCAGCTGCATCAGGTCCTTGTCGGACGACACGATCGTGACGTCCCAGCCCTCACGCACCGCCGCTTCGGCATAGGAGGCGATCAGATCGTCGGCCTCGAAACCCTCCATCTCGATGCACGGCAGCGAAAAGGCGCGCGTCGCGTCGCGGATCAGCGGGAATTGCGGGACGAGGTCTTCGGGCGGCTCGGGCCGGTTCGCCTTATACTGGTCGTAAATCTCGTTGCGGAACGACTGGCTCGAATGATCGAGGATGACGGCAAGGTGCGTCGGCCCGTCGGCGTCGTGCAGATCCTTCGCGAGCTTCCAGAGCATCGTCGTATAGCCATAGACCGCGCCGACGGGCACACCCTTGGGGTTCGTCAGCGGCGGCAGGCGGTGATAGGCGCGGAAGATGTAGCTGGAGCCATCGACCAGATAGAGATGATTCTTCTCGGACATGGCGGGCGGTGTAGCAGGGGGATGCGGGGCGGCCTAGCTATGTCCGTGCGAGAGGTTGCAGTTGCGGACGGCTGCTTTGGGGTGGTAGCGGACGTTGCCTATAACCGTCGCCCCCGCGAAGGCGGGGGCCGCCAGCGGCCTTAATCAGCGGCGCCCGCGTAAACCGACAGCGGCCCCCGCCTTCGCGGGGGCGACGGCTAGTTTCGGTCGAAACATGGCATTGCTCCGAATCCGAAGCGTCTCCTCAGCCGATTATCGGGCAATTTCGCAATGCACGTTCGTTCAACGCGACCCAGGCGGAGACTACTATTTCCATATGCGGCACAATGGGAGAAAAAGCATGGCTACCGCAGAGATCGCGCCCCCGCCGTCGATCGAGGCGCTGTTCGACCGCTATCATGTCGGCTGGGAAACGAAGGATCCCGACCTGATCGCCGCGCTCCATTCGGAGGACACGATCTTCGCGCTGCGCGACGGCACCGAGCCCGTGACGGGGCGTGAACGTCTGCGCGAGCATTGCCGGCAATTGTTCGCGACCTTCGATTTTTCGATGGAGATGGGGCGTCGCCTCTTTGGCGCGGATCATTGGGTGTTCGAATGGACGATGCTGCTGTCGCTGCGCGAGCCCGGCGGCGCGCCGTTCACCGCGCGCGTCGGGATGCTCGACGTCGTCACGGTGAACGAAGCGGGCGAAGTGATGCGCAAGGACGTCTATCCGAACGGGCGCGAGATGCACGCTGCCTTCGTACGCGCGGGAATCGACCGCTAGTATCGGCATCGGGCCGGCGCTTGCGCCGGGCGCCGGAGCCGCGGATAATCGCCGCGATGCCCGACACGCTTTCGCCTTTCCGCAACTCGCTGCTCCCGGTCGGCGTGCGGTCGCTTGCACCGCACGCCAATCCGGTCACTTGCGTGCTCGCGGGGCGCGGCGGCAGCCTGCGGCTCGAACAGGGCGGCGCGCGCGTCGAGGGCGAGATATTGCTCGTCCGCCCCGGCATCGTCCACGCGGTCACGCTGCCCGAACGCGGCGCCGATGTTCTTTACCTGAGTGGCTTGGTCTTTCCTTTTGAAGCTCCCTTGGCGCGGCCGCTGACAGGCGGTCTCGCCCATCTTGCACAGGACGCGTTTGGCGGTGCGGCGGGCGCGATCGACGCGCTACGGGCGCGTCTTGCGGCGCGCGCCGCCATGCCGCCCACGATCATAGCTGCCGTCGAGGCGATCTACGCCGATCCGATGCGCCGCATGCCGCAGACCGAGCTGGCGCGCCGTTTGAGCCTCGAACGTACGCGGGCGCTGCGCTGTTTCAAAGCGGCGACCGGACAGGCCTTTCGTGAATTCAAGCTCTGGTTCGCGCTGCAATATGCCGCCGAGCAGATGCGCGATGGCGCGCTGGTGCGCACCGCGGCGATGGACGCCGGGTTCGCCGATACCGCGCATCTCTCACGCGCCTTCCGCCGCCTTTTCGGGCTGACGCCGAGCGCGGCGATCGCAGGTCTCGGTCTGACGCCGCCCGCCCGAGGGGCGCTTCGCATCGCGACGCTTATGTGATAGCCTCCGTCCAACGCTGCGTAACAACCATGAGGTTGATAATGGCAGACGATTGGCGAGTGGATGACCTGGCGCTGTGCATCAGCCGGCACGAGCGTTACCCGCCCGAGGTTCGCCCGGGCGCCGTCTTCACCGTGCGCACCGTGTGGACCGACATGCCCGACCTTGTCGGCGGGCAAACGGGAACCGCGCTGAAGTTTCGCGATGTCCCCGACCTCGGCCCGCGCGCCGCCTATTGCGCGCGCCGTTTTCGCAAGATCACGCCGGACGCCCCCGACGATTTCGATGCCGAGGTGATCGAACTGCTTGCCGCTGCGAAGCAGGTCTGCCGCTGATCGCAGTTTTTCGTCAAATTCGGCTTTTGATCGACTGAGTCGATAAGTGTGCCCGGAAAATTGGGGTTGAGTGCGCGCGCCACACGGCATAGCTGCGCCCTGCAAGTCATTTTGCAGTGCAGCAACAAAGGAAACACTTCTCCCATGGGTATCATCGGAAGCTCGATCAAGCCGTTCAACGCCACCTCGTACCATCAGGGCAAGTTCGTCCCCGTGACGGACGCCGATACCAAGGGCAAGTGGGCGGTTTTCTTCTTTTATCCGGCCGACTTCACCTTCGTCTGCCCGACCGAGCTCGAAGACCTCGCCGACCAGTATGAAACGCTGAAGGGCCTCGGCGTCGAAGTCTATTCGGTCTCGACCGACACGCATTTCAGCCACAAGGCGTGGCACGACAGCTCGCCGGCGATCGGCAAGATCAACTATCACATGCTGGGCGACCAGAATCACGTCCTCGCCAATAATTTCGGCGTGCTGCGTGAAGATTCGGGCCTCGCCGACCGCGCGACCTTCGTCGTCGATCCCGATGGCGTGATCCAGGTGATGGAAATCACCAGCGAAGGCGTCGGCCGCAACGCCGAGGAACTGGTCCGCAAGATCAAGGCCGCGGTCTATGTCCGCGCCAACCCCGGCCAGGTCTGCCCGGCGAAGTGGGAAGAGGGCGCCGAAACGCTCGCGCCCTCGATCGAACTCGTCGGCAAGATCTAAGCCGGCTACTTGGATAAGCCCGTGCTCCCGCAAAGGCGGGAGCCCATCACCGGTCGGCTCCATTTTGAACCGGCAGGAGATGGGTCTCCGCCTTCGCGGGAGCACGGCATCCTATTTGATCTCCCGTCTGGAATCCGCTGGTCGCGCCGCGACACGGCGAACCCTTGCTCCTGTTCGAAAGGCTCTCCCCATGCCGATGCTCGACGCCAACACGACCGCCCAGCTCAAATCCTATCTCGGCAATCTGCGCCGTCCGATCGAACTGGTCGCGAGCCTCGACGCCTCGCCCAAGTCGGCCGAGATGCGCGCGCTGGTCGAGGAAGTCGCGGCGCAGTCGGACCTCGTCACCGCACGCTTCGACGGCGACGACGCGCGGCGGCCCTCCTTCGCGATCCGCACCGATGACGGCCGCGCCGAAGCCGTGTTCGCGGGCCTGCCGATGGGGCATGAATTCACCTCGCTGATCCTCGCACTGCTCCACGTCGGCGGGCAGGCCCGCGGCGCGCGCGCCGGCGATGAACTGGCCCGAGGCAACCGCGCCGCTGGCGGTCACCTTGGGCCAGTTCATCGCCTGCTCCACGTCGGCGGGCACCCGCCGAAGGAAGACGCCGAACTGCTCGACGCCGTGCGTGCGCTGGAAGGCGACTTCACCTTTGAAACCTTTTTCTCGCTGTCGTGCCAGAATTGCCCCGATGTCGTGCAGGCGCTCAACATCATGGCGGCGCTCAATCCGAATATCCGCCACACCGCGATCGACGGCGCGCTGTTCCAGGACGAGGTCGAGCGGCGCAAGGTGATGGCGGTGCCCGCCGTCTTCCTGAACGGCGAACCCTTCGGGCAGGGCCGCATGGACCTCGCGCAGATCGTCGCCAAGCTCGACACCGGCGCGGTGGCGCGCGCCGCCGAGAAGATCGCCGCGAAGGATCCGTTCGACGTGCTCGTCGTCGGTGGTGGCCCGGGTGGCGCGGCGGCGGCGATTTATGCCGCGCGCAAGGGCATCCGCACCGGCATCGTCGCCGAACGCTTCGGCGGACAGGTGCTCGACACGCTGGGGATCGAGAATTTCGTCTCGGTCCAGCACACCGAGGGGCCGAAGCTCGCGGCGCAGCTCGAGGCGCATGTGAAGGATTATGACGTCGACGTCATGAATGTGCAGGAAGCTGCCGAGCTGATCCCCGGCGGCGCGACGGGCTTGCACGAAGTGAAGCTGAAGAGCGGCGCGAGCGTCAAGGGCAAGACGGTGATCCTGTCGACCGGCGCGCGCTGGCGCCAGATGGGCGTCCCCGGCGAGGCCGAATATCGCAACAAGGGCGTCGCTTACTGTCCGCACTGCGACGGCCCGCTGTTCAAGGGCAAGCGCGTCGCGGTGATCGGCGGCGGCAATTCGGGCGTCGAAGCGGCGATCGATCTTGCCGGGCTCGTGGCGCATGTGACGCTGATCGAGTTCGACAACCAGCTTCGCGCCGACGCGGTCCTGCAGACGAAGCTGCGCAGCCTGCCGAACGTCACGGTCATCACCTCGGCGCTCACCACCGAAGTGCTCGGCAATGGCGAGAAGGTCGTCGGCCTGCGCTACCGCGACCGCAACAAGGAGGAGGAGCATCTCGTCGAGCTCGAAGGCATCTTCGTCCAGATCGGCCTCATCCCGAACACCGAATGGCTCGGCGATGCGGTTGCCCTCAGCGATCGCGGCGAGATTGAGGTCGATGCGCGCGGCGCGACGAGCCAGCCCGGCATCTTCGCCGCGGGCGATGTGACGACGGTGCCCTACAAGCAGATCGTCATCGCAATGGGCGAAGGTTCAAAGGCGTCGCTGTCGGCCTTCGACCACCTGATCCGCGCGGGCGTGTAGCGTCGTAAAGGGCGAAGCACCTACCTCGCTATCTCGTCATCCCGGCCAAGGAAGGCCGGGATCTCGACCTCACCACGCCAAGCGACGGTGAAATCCCGGCCTTCGCCGGGATGACGGTTCAGTGTTGGAACCGGCTTTACCTGTCCGGCCATGTCTCCGTATCATGGTCGGGATGCTGATGGTTGCTCGCCTTGATCGCGCCGACAAGGTCGCTCATCGTCTCTTCGGTCGTCCCCTCGCCCTTGATCGGCAGGCTTTCGAACAGCGGCAACTGGCCTTCGATGCCGAACTGCACGCGCGGCGGGAATTGCGACGGGTCGTCGAACGAGCCGGTGGTCAGGTTGATGTGCTTGCTCTCGAAATAATCATAGGCGAGCGGCGTACCGCAGTCGCGGCAGAAGCCGCGCGCCGCCTTGTCCGAACTGTTGAACCAGGCGGGCGTGCCGCGCGTCCAGCTGATCGCGTCGCGCGGCACGCCGATCAGCGCGATGAAGAAATTGCCTGCTGCCTTCTGGCACATGCGGCAATGGCAGATATGCGACGTGTCGAGCACCGCGGTGACATGATAGCGCACCGCGCCGCACTGGCAGCCGCCCGAGGCCTGGGTTTCGATCCTGTCCATCGCCGCAAGCTATCAAAGCCGATGCGCGCCCACAATGGCGCGCGCGGGGAAGCGGTGCGCGGCGGCGATACGCCGCGCACCCGCTCCGTCAGGCACCGTAACGCGCGATGACCTCGGCGAGCGGCACATGGCCGAGGCACGCGGGCCCTCCCGCCGCGCTTCCACCGTTTTCGAGCGCGGCGGCATAAGCGACCGCGGGATCGGCATCGAGCCGCGCGCGCAGCGCCGCCAGCTTCGGCCGGCGCACGGGTTCGGCGACTTCATGAAAGTCCAGCCAGCGCGCGACTCCCACGAACAGCGCGTCGGCCAGCGTCGGCGATGCGGACTATATCTGCGTCGGGAGGGGTTGGGGCTTGTCGCGGACATTTGTCATATATATCATCTCGCTTTAACGGGGGAATCCCGCAGCATGGGAGTGCAGAATGCGCCGTCCTTGGAAACCGATTGTCGTTGCCGGCGCCTTGTTGCTGGTCGCCGCCGCCCCGGCGAAGGGGGAATGGACGCCCGCCAGGTCCGCCAGCATGTGGGAAGCGGCGAATGAAAAGCAGGAAGTGGCGATCGAGAATGCGACGGTGCGTTTCGCGGTTCGTGTGGGCGCCGAGGGCGGCAGCATCCGACTTCGCTTGTCCAATGAATATGGCGAGCCTCTGACCCTCGGCGCGGTCAGCGTTCGGCGGCCGGGTGGAAAGGCCGTTCCCGTCCGCTTCGGGGGGCGGCCTTCGACGCACGTGCCGGCCGGGGCGACTATGGTGAGCGATGCGGCCGAGCTTCGGGTCGATGCGTTCGATGTGATCGAAGTTTCGGTCTATCTTCCAGGCGCCGTGAAGTTGAACACGATCCATGGCGCCTCCGGCGACAAAACCTCCATATCGGCGCCCGGCGATTTCACGCAGATCCCTTTTACCGCCATACGCGCGTCCAACCACCGGCCCCTGCTTGCAGGTGTCGATGTGCTGGGCAAGGCGGCGCGGCCCGTGATCGTCGCATTCGGCGATTCCATCACCGACAATACGGGATGCGCGATCGATGCCGTGCCGATATGCCGGTGGGGCGATGTTCTCGGCCGCCGGCTGGCACGGGCCGGCAAACCCCATGTGGTCGTGACGCAGGCGATTTCGGGCAATCGGGTCATTTCGCGCGGCACGGGACCGAGTGCCGTGGAGCGATTCGATCGCGACGTCCTGACATTGTCGGGCGTGACCCATGTCGTGATCCTCGAGGGGGTCAACGATATAGGCGGTTCGGGCCGGCGGCGACCCGACGGCACGGCGGCGCCCACCATAACCTATGAGCAGCTGATCGACGGCTATCGAAAACTTGTCGCCAGCGCGCATCGGCGCGGTATCAAGGCGATCGGCATGACGATCTTGCCCTTCGAGGGGGCCAATTATCACACCGACGCGGGCGAGGCGATGCGCATGCGCGTCAACGACTGGATCCGGACCTCGGGCGCGTTCGACGCCGTCATCGACATGGAGAAGGTCGTCGCCGACCCCGCCAATCCCAAGCGATTGGACCCGGCGCTGCAGCGGGGAGACAATCTTCACCCCGACGGGCGCGGCCAAACGCGGATAGGCGAAGCGATCCCGCTGGATATTTTCGAATGACGTAAAGAAGGCCGCGCGCCAGCAAAGGCGCATATGGAAGAAAAGCCCCTGGCGGGGTTGTGATATGAGATAACGTCTCATATACGGCTCGCGTCCAGATAAGAAAGGGGTTTTTGTGAAGTTTCGAGCTCTCCTCCTGTCCGCCGCGATTCCGGCGGCGGTTCCGCATATCGCCTTTGCGGCCGAATCGACGCCGCCCGCCAGACCGGCCGTCGCCCCCGATGCGGGCTTCATGCAGGCCGGCAGCACCGCCGATCCCGAGATTGTCGTATCGGCCAATGTCCTCGGCCTTCGGGCCGACGAGACGGCAACGCCGGTGATCACGCTGACCGGCGAGGAACTGGTCCATCGCCGGCAGGCGACGCTGGGCGATACGCTGGCCGGCCAGCCGGGCATAAATTTCGATAATTTTGGCGGCGGCGCCAGCCGGCCGGTGATCCGGGGCCAGACCGCGCCGCGCGTCCAGGCGCTCTCCGACGGCGCCAGCGTCCATGACGCATCGGCTATTTCGCCCGATCATGCGGTCACGACCGAGCCGCTGCTGCTACGCGGGATCGAGGTGCTGCGCGGCCCGTCGGCGCTGCTCTATGGCGGCAGCGCGATCGGCGGCGCGATCAACCTTCTCGACGAGAAGGTGCCGACATCGATCCCCGACGGCGGCATCGCCGGAACGGTCGAGGGGCGCTTCGGCACCGCGGATGACGAGCGATCATTGGTCGGCGGGATCACGATCGGCGGGCAGGGGCTCGCGCTGCGCGTCGAGGGCCTCCACCGTTCGTCGAACGACTACCGCGTGCCCAAGGGTTTTGGCGAACGGCATGTCGACGGGTCGTACAATGACACTTCGACCTTCACCGTCGGCGGCTCATGGGTCGGTAGCGGCGGCTATCTGGGCGTCGCCTATACGCGCCAGCGCAGCGAATATGGTCTGCCGGGGCACAGCCATGACTATGAAAGCTGCCATCCGCACGGCAGCAGCCTGCACTGCGGCGGGCATGGACACGACGATGAGGATCATGACCACGACCATGATCACGACCACGAGCATGAGGAGGTGCCGTTCGTGAAGCTGCGCAGCGAGCGGTTCGACATTCGCAGCGAATATGAAGATCCGCTTCCGGGGTTCGAGAAGGTGCGCTTCCGCCTGTCGTTCACCGATTACGAGCATGACGAGATCGAGCATGACGAGGTTGCGACGACCTTCAGCAACAAGGCGCACGAACTCCGCTTCGAACTGGCGCACAAGCCGATCGGCCCCCTGCGCGGGGCATTCGGGGTCCAGCATTCGGAAAGCAAGTTCAGCGCGGTCGGCGAGGAGGCCTTCCTGCCCGAAAGCGAGACGCGCAACACCGCGCTCTTCCTGATGGAAACGCTGGGTGCCGGTCCGGTCCGCTTCGAACTCGCGGCGCGGCAGGAATGGCAGAGGATCGAGACGACGCTGAACCGCGAAGTCAGCCACAGGCCCTTCTCGATCTCGGGCGCGGCGATCTGGGACATCGGGGGCGATTATTCGCTCGCGCTGTCGCTCGCCCGCTCGCAGCGCGCGCCGAATGTGCAGGAGCTTTACGCGCGCGGTATCCATCTCGCCACCAACACTTATGAACTCGGCTCGCCGGAACTCGGCAAGGAGACCGGCAAGTCGATCGACCTGACTTTCCGTAAGACGAAAGGCGCGACGACCTTTACGATCGGCGCCTATCATCAGGATTTCGACGACTATATTTTCGCGAACACGCTCGACCGGTTCGAGGATTTTCGCCTGATCCGCTATACTGCGGCGGATGCGACCTTCACCGGCGTCGATGGCGAGGTGCGGCATGATTTCGGCGCCGTCGGCGTGTCGCTGTTCGGCGATTATGTGCGGGCCAAGTTCAAGGGCGATCTCGGCAATCTTCCGCGCATTCCCGCCGGGCGCCTTGGCGCGCGCGCCGACGGGCGATGGGGGTCTTTGTCGGGCGACGTCGAATATTATCACGTTTTCGAACAGGACCGGATCGCGGCGTTCGAAACGCGGACGGCGGGCTATGACATGCTCAACGCGACGCTCGCCTACAGGCTCGCTCTCGGGCCGAAGGCCGATACCGAATTGTTCGTGCGCGCGACCAATCTGACGAACGAACTCGCGTACAATCACGCGTCCTTCATCAAAAATGCCTCGCCGCTGCGCGGACGGAATTTCGTCTTCGGGCTGCGGACGAGCTTCTAGGGCCAAAGGGGGCGGCCGGAAGGAGGGGCGGGTCCCGCGCCCCTCCTTCCGCCGATTTTGTCAGACGGGTTCGGCGGCCAACACATAGTCGAAGCCGTGGCGAAGCCCGCCCTCGCGCGCGACATGCGCGAGAGCTTCGGCCCGCAGTGCTTCGCCGCGCATCCCGAGGGCCGCCGACAGGTCGCGATCGGCGATCCGCGCGAGCCGCGGCGCGCACATGTCGATCTGGCTGTTGACGAAGCGGTCCTTGTAACGGTTGGCGAACCGCTTTGCGGCGATGACGCGATAGCCCGAAGCCTCCAGATGATCGACCGCCCATTGCGCCGGATATTCGCGATAAGGCTGTTCGCCGGCGAGCAGCAGGCAGGCGTCGCGGAAGCGCCCGATCTCCCGGACGAGGCGCCCCGCTTCCGTTTCGGGATCGCCCGTCACATAGGGTTCCAGCCCAACGACATAGAGCCGCCGGCAAACGAGCGGGCGTAGCCGCGCGAACAGCCGGTGCTGGAAATAGGGCGCGAAGCCGTCGATCGCGCCGAGCAGATAGTCGGCCAGCACCGTATCATATCGCTCTCCCGCCAGCAGCGCGGGGTCGGCCCAGTTGCCGACGACGATGCGGTCGGTCGACCGGCGCTTCGTGGCGATCGCATCGGCCGTCTGCGCGGCATGTGCCTCGACGCCGCTCACCGCCGTCCATCGCTCGGTCGCGAGCGACCCGACCCAGCCGATCGAATGCGTGCCGGTGCCGGCGTCGAGGAAGGCGCCCCAAGGCAGGTCGCCGTGGAGCTTTTCGATTTCGCGGAAGAGGCCGGAAACGGCTGGTCGACTTTGGGAACTCGCCTGCATCGATATGATATAGGGTATCATTGCTTCCGATCAAGCGATGACTCATTCCCGAGCGTCGAGCGAAGCCTGTAGCGGCCCGAGCCAGCGCCGATAGTCGTGAAACCGGTCTTGGGCGCGATGAATGGGCGCGCGAACCTGTTGGGCGCTCGGCGTATAAATGGCGCGTTGGTTCTGGTCCGGCGTGAGGCAGGATTCCGCGAAGGGAAGCCCCAGCCAGGCAAGCAGCGCCGGTATCTCGCCGCCCGGATTCGAGACCAGCCGCTCATAGTCGAGGCTGCACATGCTGTCGCGCGCGGAGCCTTGGGTCATGTCCATCAGCCGGCGATAGGATCGGTAATATCGGCCGAGATCTTCCAGACTGTTCGGAAAATCGGTGTTGCGGTTGAAATAGGTTGTGTAGGCCGAAAAGCCGCAGGCCATCGGATCGCGCCGAATGTCGATGATGCGCGCGCCCGGCATGATCCGGCGAATGAGCGCGACGAAACGCCAGTTGGCGGGCATCTTGTCCGTGAAGAGAGGCCGGCGCGTTCGGCGATAACGGCCGGCCCTTGTCAGATAGCCGGCGGCGAGTTGCTCCGCTTCGGCCTGCGTCAAGGTCCGCAGGCGTTCGACAAAGGCGTCGGGAGCATCGAAAGCGCCCATCGATGCCGCGACCTCCTCGAGCGCGGACAATTCGCCCATGCCCTCGATTTCCGGGTGGCTGGCAAGAATTTGTTCCACGAGCGTCGAGCCCGAGCGCGGCATGCCGACGATGAAAATCGCGCCAAGCCCTTGAGCGGGAGCGCCCTTCGACGCGCCGAAAAACGAAGGTGGCAAAATCTTGTGCGCCTCGACGAAGGCCGCAAGCCGGGCTCCGCCGTGGGGGACGAGGGTTTCGCGCAAGGCGTTGGCGCTTGCGAAACTTTCGAACGACCGGTGGAGGTCCCGCTGGTCGCCCAGCGCCCGGCCGAGTGCGAAAAGCAACTGTATGCGCTGATAGGGATCCTGTGCCAGCGGCAGCGCGCTTTCCATCGCAGCGGCATCGCTGGCGGAAAGGCGCGCGCCGCGCAGATTGGCGATCCCGAGCCAGGCCGCGCCCAGTCCCGGCGCGCGCGCGACGGCGCTGCGGTAGGCGGCCGCGGCGTCGGACGCCATGCCGAGCGCCGCAAGATCATTGCCGAAATTGGCCCAGAGCAGCGGGACATCGGGCGCCATGGTCACGAGCTTGCGGTGGAGAGTGATCGCTTCGCCGGCGCGCCGCTCGGCGGAGAGGACGCCGGCCTTCAACGACAGCGGCCAGATGCTCGACGGCCGGCGGCGCGCTTCGCGATCAAGGTGAAGCAGAGCCTCTTCGACGCGCGCCGCGCTGCACATATAGGATATGAAGGCGGCATGCGCCCGAGCGGAATCGGGTTCCGCCGCAACCGCGTCGCGCAGCTTTCGCTCCTCGCCGAGCCGGGCAGGGTCCGTCGTCATCGATCGGGCTTTGGAGGGTAACATCATGCGAGGCATGATCGGTTCGCGCGCGCCGCGCAAGCGATCCGTGCCGCACGGGCGGAGCGGGGCGAAGGAGAGCCCATGTTACCCGATCTCAGCCTCTCGGATCGATACGGTAACACACCCCAATTCACTGTCATTCGGTAACCTTTTGATAATAATTTGATTTATATCAGGTTTTCGCGTCGGCTTCGAGGCCCCGGAAATTTGGTCGCATGGGCTGTTCCACAGCTCGAACCGCGGCGAACACGGGCGGGCGGAATCATGCCGCTCCATGGGGTCGTTAAAGATGACGGGCGTTCGCGTGGAAGCGCAAGTCCCGACCGGGTCGCAAAAGGAGGGGGTGAATGATCAACGATCGCACGACTCTGCCCGCCATCCTCGACCCCCTGACCGCCGCGCATCGCGCCATCTCGTCGCCGGACCAGAATATTAGCCCTCCCCCTCGGCCCGCCCGCCCGGCGGGCCATTTTGCGTTCAAGGAAAGCCCATGGCCGATAACAGCATGACCCGCCGAAACGACCGCAGCGCGCGGGCCCGCTCGCGGCGGCTTCTTTGCGGCGCGTCGCTTGCGGCGGTCCTCGCCTGCGCGCCCCTGAGCGCGCAGGCCGAGGATCGCTATTGGGACGCCAACGGCACGGGCGTCGGCTCGGGCGGCACCGGCACCTGGAATCTCGGCAATCTCAACTGGAGCCCCAATGGCGATGGCGTCAGCGGGCCGTTCGTCGAACCGTGGGTCAATGGCGACCTCGACGATGCGATCTTCGGCGGCACCGCGGGAACGGTGACGGTCGGCGTGCCTGTCACGGTCGGCAACATTACCTTCAGTTCGGCGGGCTATGTGCTGAGCGGCGGCACGATCACCCTGGGCGGCGCGGATTCGACGATCACGGCGGCGGCGGGAAACAGCCAGATCGATTCGATCCTTGCGGGGGCGAATGGTCTGGTAAAGGCCGGAAACGGCGGGCTGATCCTGAACGGCGTCAATAGTTTTACCGGCGATATCAACATTGCCGCCGGCAGCATTTATGCGGCGAGCGATGCCGCGCTCGGCGCCGCGGGCAACAATATCTTCACCGCCGGCGGCATCAGCACTCGCCTGTCGATCGGCGGCGCCGGCACCGCGCGCACCGTTACGATCGGCGATGGCGGCAACCTGATTCTAGAGGGTTCGGGAGCCGGATCGGCGCTGATCACCGGCAACGGGTCGGTTTCGGTCGCCGCCAGCGGCGTCACGATGAGCAACGACGCCAGCACCTATACGGGGCGCACGGTCTTTTCGGGCTGCAACGGCGTCTGCTCGGTGCGCTTCACCTCGATCGGCGACCTGAACGAGGCCAGTTCACTCGGCGCGCCGGTGACGGTCGAGGACGGGACGATCGTCTTCAACCAGTCCAGCCAGTATAGCGACAGCGTTATCTATCTCGGCAATGGCGACAGCTCGAACCGCAATTGGGACATCAACGGCGGGGGCGCCCAGATCCGGAATCAGGGAACGGGCACGCTTGAGATCACCGGGAATGTCGATATTTCGGTCGGCGGATCGTTCAATGCCGAGACCGCCGACATTCATCTGCTCGGCGTGCTCAGCGGCGGAGCCTATGGCTTCAACGCTCTGGCGGGGCGCACCATCGAACTCGGCGACGCGAACAGCTTCACTGGACAGGCGACGCTCGCGGGTGACATTCGTCTCGGCAAGCTTGCCGACATCGGCAGCGAAAGCTCGCTCGGCGCGGGCACGACGATCGCGCTCGGCAACGGGACGCTTGGCTATACGGGCGCGGGCGATGCCAGCAATCGCGAGTGGCTGATCAACGGCGCCGCCAATATCATCCGCAACGACGGCACGGGCGCGCTCGATCTGTCGGGCGCGCTTGCCTTCAATGCCGCCAATCCCAATCCCGATACGCTGACACTCGGCGGCAGCTTTGCCGGCGAGAATAATTTCTCGGGCACCATTTCCGGCGCGGGTAATCTCATTGGCGATGGCGTCGGCACGTGGGTTTTGGGCGGCAACAACAATTTCGTCGGCACCATCACAGCCAATGCGGGAACGTTGAAGGCGGGCAGTGCCTCGGCCTTTGGAGCCGCGACCCGCTTCATTGTGAATGGCGGCACGCTGGATCTCGGCGGATATGATCTTGTCGCGCCTTCGCTCACCGGCACCGGCGGAACGGTCGCGCTGGGCTCGGCCAACCTCACCGTGGACACCGCCACGGACGATATTTTTTCCGGGATCATCACGGGTACGGGTGGTTTGACCAAGGCCGGCAAGGGTTTTCTGACCCTCCGCGGGGCGAACAGCTACACCGGCGCAACGACGGTCAATGGCGGCCTGCTTGTCCTTGATTTCCTTGGCGGGCCTGCCGCTAACATCATTTCCAGCGCATCGACGCTGAATATGGCCGGCGGCCGCCTGACGGTATTTGGCGACGCGGGCGAGAGCAATATCCAGACCTTCAACGGCCTCAACATCCTTGCCGGCAACAACAGGATCGGTGCGCAGGCGAGTGCTACCGGCAGCGTCACGATCAATTTCGGCGCGATCAACCGCTCGGGCGGCCTGATCGACTTCGCCCTTCCGGTCACGGGCAACTTCACGACCAGCAACACGAGCCTCGGCGGCTGGGCCACGGTCAACGGCACGGATTATGCCAAGGTCGTCGGCGGCAACATCGTCGCCTTCACCGATGCCGATTATACCGATCAGGATGACGCCTCGCTTTGGGCGGACGGTCAGTATATTTCCGACAGCGACGGCGATGCCGAGAGCTTTTTCGAAACCGTGGCAAATGACGTGCAGCTGGCGGGACTGCAATTCACGACCTTTGATCCGACCACAACCGTTACCATCGATCCGGCGGCCACTTTGGGAATCGATGGCACGATTATCGTCGCCACGTCGGTTGGAGGCAACAGCCAGACCATAACGGGAGGCAGCCTGACCGGGGGCTCGGGCGGCAGCACGCTGGGCGTGCAGCAGAACAGTTCCGGGACATTCACCATCGAATCGACGATTGTCGACAATGGGGGAGCCACCAGCTTTGCCAAGGCGGGTAGCGGTACCGTCCGCCTGACCGGCGCAAACAGCTATTCGGGCGGCACGACGCTGAGCGGCGGCCGGCTGGAAGTGACGAGCATTGCGGATGGCGGGGTGAACAGCAGCATCGGGGCGTCGAGCGCCGATGCGGCTAACCTTGTCCTCGAAAGCGGCACGCTTGCCTATATTGGCGGCGCCGATGCGGTGTCGAACCGCGGCCTGACGCTCGTCGATGGCGGCGCCGAACGCACGATCGAGATCGCGACAGGCCGGACGGTCGAATTTTCGGGGCTGGTGACCAGCCCCGACGAGGCGGGCTTCACCAAGGCCGGCGCGGGCATGCTGACGCTCGCCAATGCCGCGAACGACTATGTCGGGGTGACGACCGTCGCGGGCGGAACGCTATCGGTGAACACGCTGGCCGACGGTGGCGTCGCGAGCGGGATCGGCGCGGCGAGCAACGCATCGGAAAATCTCGTGCTGACGACCGGCGGCCAGCTTCGCTATACCGGCGGCACCGTCGCGACCGACCGCGGCTTCACGCTTGCGGGCGGCAATGGCCGGATCGACGTCGCGCAGGCGGGCACGACGCTGACCATCAGCGGCGTCGCGACTGGCGGCGGCTATTTCCTCAAGGACGGCGCCGGTACGCTGGTCCTCAGCGGAACCAACACCATGACCGCCGATACGGTCGTCACCGCCGGCACCTTGCGGGCGGGTTCCGAACGCGCCTTCGGCTTCGGCGGCCGCTATATGACGGTCAACACCGGCGCCACGCTCGACCTCGGCGGCCACGACATCTACGTCGCCGCGATCATCGGCAACGGGCTTGTCGATCTCGGCGGGCAAACGCTGACGACGGCCGGCGGTCCCGGCGTCTTTACCGGGCGCATCACCGGCACCGGCGGCTTCACGCGCGGCGGCGGCAGCTATACGCAGACGATCAGCGGCTGCAACAACGACTATACCGGGGTCACGACGATCAGCAGCGGCCTCGCGATCGATTGCATCGCCAACGGCGGGCAGGCGAGCGCGATCGGTGCATCGTCCTCGGCGTCGTCGAACCTGGTTTTTGCTGGCGGCACGCTGGCTTATACCGGCGCCAGCGCATCGACTGATCGCGGCTTCGCATTGACCGGCAATGGCGCGATCAACGTCGTCGAAACCGACACCGTGCTGGAATTTTCCGGGATTGTCACCGGCGGGGGGCAACTCGCCAAAACCGGCGCCGGGACGTTGCTCCTGTCGGGAACGAACAGTTCGACCGGCACTCTGCGTATCATCAATGGCACGGTTCGCGCCGGATCAGGCACCGCGCTGGGCACCGGCCCCATCAGGCTCGACGACACCGCCGGCGTCCTCCTCGATTTGGGCGGTTACGACAATGACGTCCGCTACCTGATCGGCGGCGGCACGCTGGGCGGCGACATCTCGCTCGGCGGAGCGACACTGGCGATCAGCACGGGCGGCAGCGCTTCTGCAATATATGGCGGCGCGATCTCGGGAAGCGGCGGCCTGGTCATGAACGGCGGCAGCTATCAGGAGCTGTCGGGTTGCGCGAGCAGCTATAGCGGGACGACCGTCATCAACGCTGGCACGCTCGCGGTCGCCTGCCTCGAAGATGGCGGCGCGAACAGCTCGATCGGTGCCTCCTCCTCGGCCGCCGAAAATCTCGTAATCAACGGCGGCCGACTGCGGTATGTCGGCACCGGCGGAAGCACTAACCGGCAGTTCACGCTCGGAGCCTCGACCGCGAGCAGGCTCGAGTCGTGGGGCACCGGCGCGATCGAATTCACCCATGCCGGCCCGCTGACCTTTGCCAGCGCGAATACGGCGCAGACGCTGACGCTGGGCGGCATCAACACCGGGGACAATATCCTCGCGGCGCAGATCACCAACAATGGCACCGGCGTCACCCGCCTGACCAAGACCGATGCCGGCACCTGGATTCTGACCAATCCGGACAGCAACTATACCGGGGTCACGACGATCAGCGGCGGCGTCCTCGGCGTCGACAAGCTGGCCGACGGCGGCCTTGCGAGCAGCATCGGCGCCTCGTCGGCGGCGGCGTCGAACCTGATCATCGGCAACGGCTCGACGCTGCGCTACACGGGCGCGGGCGATACGACCAACCGCCTGTTTACTCTTTCCCTTGGCGTCACCTTCATCGAATCGTCGGGGACGGGCGCGATCGTTTTCACCGATACAGGACCGGTGACGCTGGCGAACAACAACCAGGCGCGCACGATCGCGCTCGGCGGCACCAACACGGGCGACAATACGCTGGCGGGCTCGATCGGCAACGCGGGCACTGGCGTCACGACGCTCGCGAAGAATGACAGCGGCACCTGGGTGCTCACCGGCAACCATAGCTATACCGGGTCGACCAACGTCAACGGCGGCACATTGTTCATCGGCGGCGGCGGCACGACGGGCTCGATCACGAGCGCGCTCGTCAACAATTTCGGCACGCTCGGTTTCAACCGCAGCGACCTGCTTTCCTTCGACGGTCAGATCGTCGGCACCGGATCGGTGCGTCAGGCGGGGACGGGCACGACGGTGCTGACCGGGACCAACCTTTATACCGGCGGCACAGCGATCGAGAACGGCACGCTCCAATTGGGCGACGGCGGTGCGAGCGGCAGCATCGTCGGCGATGTCGCCAACGATGGCGCGTTCGTCTTCAACCGCTCGGATCTCGTCACCTTTGGCGGCCTGATCTCGGGCAGCGGCGCGGTCGAGCAGGTCGGAAGCGGCACCACGGTGCTGACTGGCGTCAACAGCTATGCGGGCGGGACGTCGATTCTCGGCGGCACGTTGCAGGTCTCCGCCGATGCCAATCTCGGCGCCGCCGCGGGCGGCCTGACCTTCTCCGGCGGCACGCTGCGCACGACCGCTTCCTTCGCGAGCGCCCGCGACGCCAGCCTGACGGGCGCGGGCACGATCCTGACCGATGCGGGAACCATCTTCTCGCTCGGCGGCGTCATCTCGGGCGCGGGCGGCCTGACCAAGACCGGCGCGGGCATTCTGACGCTGAGCGGCGACAACAGCTATGCGGGCGCGACCAATGTCAACGCCGGCACGTTGCGCGTCAACGGCGACCAGTCGGCGGCGACGGGTCTTGTCACCGTTGCATCGGGCGCGACGCTGGCGGGCAGCGGGACGATCGGCGGCAGCGTCAATGTGCTGAACGGCGGCATCCTCGCGCCCGGCAACAGTCCCGGCACGCTCAACATCGACGGCGACCTGGCACTCGCGGGCGGATCGGTGCTGAACTTCGAGTTCGGCGAGGCGGGCGTCGCGGGCGGCGCGCTCAACGATCTCGTCAATGTCGGCGGCGACCTGACGCTCGACGGCACGATCAACGTCACCAGCGCCAGCGGCGGTTATTTCGGCGGCGGCATCTACCGCGTGTTCAACTATGCCGGCGCGCTCACCGACAATGGGCTCGAACTGGGCTCGATGCCGGTCGGCAGCGATGTCACGGTCCAGACGTCGGTTGCGGGCCAGGTGAATCTGATCAACAGCGACGGCCTGTCGCTCAGCTTCTGGGACGGCGGAACCGGGCCGAAGTTCAACGATCTGGTCGATGGCGGCGACGGCAACTGGCATCTGGGCGGCGCCGACAACAATTGGACGGGCGCCGACGGCGCGATCAACGCGGCCTATGCCGATGGCACCTTCGCGGTGTTCGCTGGCGCGCCGGGCACGGTCGCGGTCGACAACAGCGACGGCGCGGTCACCGCGACGGGGATGCAGTTCGCGGCGGACGCCTATCGCATCACCGGCGACGACCTGACTCTCATCGGGCCGCAGGCGGTCATCCGCGTCGGGGACGGGACGGGTGCCGGCTATACGGCGACGATCGACGCCAATCTCACCGGCGCTGCGCAACTTGTGAAGACCGACGCGGGCAAGCTGGTGCTGAACGGGTTCAACACCTACTCGGGCGGCACCGCGATCAACGGCGGGACGCTCGAAATCGCCAGCGATCTCAATCTAGGTGATGCCGCGGGCGGCCTCAGCTTCAACGGCGGGACGCTCGCTATCACCGCCACCATGACCACCAATCGCGACATCACGATGGAGGGCGCGGGGCTGATCGCGAACGTCGCGGGGGCGACGGTGACGCTGGGCGGCGATATTACGGGCGCCGGATCGCTTTCCATCGTAACCCCGACCAGCGTGACGCTGACGGGAGACGCGACACATAGCGGCGGCACCACCGTCGGCGGCGCCGGCTCGCTCGTGATCGGCAATGGCGGTACGACCGGCAGCATCGCCGGCGACATCGTCAACAACGCTGCGCTGATCTTCAACCGCAGCGATGCGCTGACCTATGCTGGCGCGGTTTCCGGCACCGGCGCGCTGACCAAGCAGGGTGCGGGCGTGCTGACGCTGACCGGCGACAGCAGCTATACCGGCGCGACCACGATCAGCGCCGGAACCATGCAGTTGCAGGCGGGCGGCGAAATCGTCGGCACCTCGGGGCTGAACGTCAATGGCGGCGGCCGGATGATCGTCGATGGCGCGGGATCGCGGATCGTCACCGGGGCGGGAACGTCCTCGATTGGCACTAGCAGCAACAACACCGGGACACTGATTGTCAGGAACGGCGGCACCGCGGCTTTCGGCCAACTGAATGCAGGGACCGGTCTCAACGCCCAGGGCTTCATCACGGTGACAGGGGCCGGTTCGCTACTGACGCACAGCGGAGCGGGAAGCTTCGGGCAGTTCGGAACGGCAAATATCGCCATCGCCGATGGTGGCCGGATGGAATCGAACGGCACCTCGACGCTGGTGGGCGGACAACCCGCAAGCGGCGTCGCTACGGTCATGGTTACGGGGGCCGGATCCGAATGGGCGGTCGCTAATGCGCTCAACGCGCGACTGGGGACGATCACCGTCGCGGATGGCGGCGTCATCACCGCCGGTTCGTCGACCATCGGTTTCAACGGGCTGATCGGCCCGCGCACTCCGAGTGCGGATCTGATCGTTACTGGCGCGGGATCGCGTTTTGAAACGACCGGCGATCTCGCCATCACCAACGCCGACACCAACAGCGACCGCGGCTCGATCACCATTGCCGACGGCGGTCTGGTCCGGGTCGGCGGCGGCACTCTGGCGATGGGACCGGGCGACGCGACGCTCAACATTGGTGGCGCCAGCGCCGTGCCCGATACCGCGGGCATACTGGATGCCGCGAATATTAGCTTCGCGGCGGCGGCCAACCGGGTCAACTTCAACCATGTCGATACCGATTATGTGTTCGGCACGGCGATGTCGGGCGCGGGCAGCATTTCGCATAATGGCACCGGCATCACGATCCTCACGGCCGACAACGCCTATACCGGCGCTACGAGCATCAACAACGGCACGCTCCTCGTCAACGGCGACCAGTCGGCGGCGACCGGGGCGACGATCGTCGCAGTGGGCGGCACGCTGGGCGGCCGCGGCACGATCGGCGGCAACGTGTTCGTCAGCGGGCGTGTCGGACCCGGCGATCTTGGCGCGGCACCGGGAACGCTGACCATCAATGGCAATCTCGTTCTGGGGTTCGGCAGCAATCTCGACTACAGCTTCGGACAGGCGAATGTCGTTGGCGGCGCGTTCAACGACCTGATCGAGGTCGGTGGCAACCTGACGATCGAAGGTACGCTCAATGTCGCGGAGACGCCAGGCGGCAGCTTCGACCCCGGCGTCTATCGCGTCATCAACTATGGCGGAACGCTGACCGACAACGGGCTGAGTGTCGATCCGGCCTATTTCCTCCAGACCTCGGTCGCGAACCAGGTCAATCTGGTCAACACGACCGGGCTCACCATGCGCTTCTGGGACGGCGCGGCGGGCGGCAAGAACGACGGGGTGATCACCGGCGGTGACGGCCTGTGGCAGAACAGCGGCGGCAACGACAATTGGACCGAATATGACGGTTCGGCCAACGCGCCCTTTACCGACGACGCATTCGCGGTCTTCTCCGGCCTTGGCGGCACGGTGAGCGTCGATGGCTCGCTCGGTGCGATCACCGCATCGGGAATGCAGTTCGCGAGCGACGGCTATCTGATCAGCGGCGATGACGTCGCGCTCGTCGCGCCGGAATCGATCATCCGCGTCGGCGACGGAACCGCGGCGGGCGCGGCCCATACGGCGACGATTGCGACGAACCTGACGGGTGTGGGCGACTTCCTGAAAACCGACCTCGGCACGCTGGTGCTCACCGGCGCGAGCGGCATAGTCGGCGACGTCTATGTGCGCGACGGCGAACTGCGGCTTGCCGATGGTGGCACGCTGACCAGCGCGAACGGATTCGTCGGACCCGATGCCGGCAACGCGGGCGTCGTTACGGTCACCGGCAGCGACGGCGGCGGCAATGCGTCGACCTGGACGGTCGGCGACCTGACCGTCGGTTACGGCGGCACCGGCACGCTGAACATCACCGATGGCGGCCATGTCGTCAGCACCGGCGGTGTCATCGGCCTCGATAGCGGCGGCGTCGGCGAGGTTCTGGTAACCGGCCCGGGCTCGTCATGGGAAAATAGCGGGCGGATCAGCGTCGGCCTGTTCGGCAGCGGAACTCTGCGCATCGAGGATGGCGCCACCGTCTCCAGCAACGACGGGGTCGTCGGCGGCTCGGGGCAGGGCGATATTATCGTCTCGGGCCCGGGCAGCGCGTGGACCAACGCCGCGCAGCTCAATATCGGCAGCTTCGGCGCCGGCACGATGCGCATCGAGGACGGCGCCAGCGTCACCAGTAACCAGGGCTATATCGGCGCCAACGCCGACGGCAGCGTCACCGTGACCGGTGCGGGTTCGAACTGGCTGGTCACCGACTTCAACATGACCGTCGGCAATGTGGGCGCGGGCGCGCTGACGATCGAGGATGGCGGGCGTGTGCGCGCCGAGGGCGGATTCGCGCTCGGCGTCGCGGGCGGGTCGAACGGGACCGTCATCTTGCTCGGCACGCCGGGCAATCGCGGCACGCTCGAAACCGGTCAGATCGGCGCCGGGCTCGGCACGGTGGCTTTCACGATGGACGGCGGCGTGCTGCGCGCGACGCAGGATGCGGCCGACTTCTTCACCGGCTTCGGCGCGCGCGACATCACGCTCGGCGCAAACGGCGGCTTCATCGACACGGACGGCCATGACATCGGCATCTCGCCGTCTTTCGCCGGCGCGGGCGGCCTGACCAAGGAGGGCGCGGGCATCCTGACGCTGACGGGCGCGAGCAGCTATGCCGGCGCGACGCTGGTCAATGCGGGCACCTTGCTGGTCAGCGGCGACCAGTCGGCGGCGACCGGCCTGACAACGGTCTTTTCGGGCGCGACGCTCGGCGGCAACGGGATCATCGGCGGCAATGTCGATGTGCGGGACGGCGCGATCCTCGCGCCCGGCGAAAGCGCCGGCGCGTTGACGATAAACGGCAATCTGTCGCTCGCCGGCGGTTCGATCCTTGCCTATGAATTCGGCCAGGCCAATGTTGTCGGCGGCGCGCTCAACGACCTCGTCGAAGTCGGCGGCGACCTGACCCTCGACGGGACGATCGATGTTTCGACAGCGGCGGGCGGAACATTCGGCCCCGGCATCTACCGCGTGTTCAACTATGGCGGCGCGCTGACCGACAACGGGCTCGATCTCGGCACGATACCCGGCGGCACGACCGGCATTCTGGTCCAGACGGCGGTCGCGGGCCAGGTCAATCTCGTGAACACGCAGGGCCTGACGCTCAGCTTCTGGGACGGCCTGGCCGGGCCCAAGAATAACGACCTGCTCGACGGCGGCGACGGCGTTTGGCGCGTCGGCGGCGGTGCGAACAACTGGACCGATGCGAATGGCGCGATCAACGCCGATTATGCGCAGGACAGCTTCGCGGTCTTCGCCGGTACGGCGGGCACCGTCACGATCGACAATAGCGGCGGCGACGTCCTCGCATCGGGCATGCAGTTCGCGAGCGACGGCTATGTCCTCACGGGCGACGCACTGACGCTTACCGGAGCGCAGGCGACCATTCAGGTCGGCGACAGCAGCACCGCGGGCGCGGACTATACGGCGACGATCGGCGCCGACCTGACCGGGACGGCCATGCTGGTCAAAACCGACGCGGGCACCCTCGTGCTGACCGGGACGAACAGCTATAGCGGCGGAACGACGATCAGCGACGGCACGCTGCAGATCGGCGACCGCGGCTTTACCGGCAGCCTTGTCGGCGACATCGTCAATGACGGAGTGCTGATCGTCGATCGCCTCGATCCCTACACGCTCGACGGCAGGATCTCGGGCAGCGGATCGCTCGTCAGCAACGCCCCCGTCCTGACGCTGACCGGGACGAACAGCTATGCCGGCGGCACCACCGTCAACGACGGCACCATCGCCATTTCGAGCGACGCCAATCTGGGCGATGCGGACGGGACGCTTGCGCTCCGGGGCGGCGTGCTGCGCGCCGATGCGGGCTTCGTCTCCGACCGGACGATCCTGCTCGGCGGCACCAATTCGAACGGCATCGACGTCCAGGGATCCGACGTCACCCTGTCGGGCGTCATCGCCGACGGCGCGGGCAATCTCGCCGGCAATTTCCTCGACAAGCGGGGAAGCGGGACGCTGACGCTGACCGGCACCAACAGCTATTCCAACCGCACCACCATCGTCGGCGGCACGCTGGCGCTGGCGGGTGCGGGTACGATCGGCGCAGGCAATCTGATCGTCGGAGCGGGAACGGTCTTCGACATTTCGCAGACCGACGCGGGCGCGCGCATCATCCAGCTCGGCGGCGCGGCGAGCGGGACGATCGCGCTGGGGTCGAAGACACTGACGCTCGGCTTGTCGAACAGCTTCACCGACTGGGCCGGCGCGATCACCGACGGCGGTATCGGTGGCGGCACCGGCGGCAGCGTGGTCATCGCCGCCGCCAATGGCGCGGTCCGCTATTTCGGCGCGACGAGCTACACTGGCGGCACCACGGTCGCCGCGGGCAGCTTCGAACTCGTCGGCGACGGTGCGCTCTATTCCGGGGGCGCGGTGACGGTGAATGGCGGCGCGCTGTTCAACATCGCGGGCATCACCGCGGCGGGGACGACGATCGGCGATCTGTCGGGCGCGGGCTCGGCCCTGCTCGGCGGCAAGGCGCTGACCTTCGGCACGGCGAACGACACGGTCTTCGCGGGGCCGATCACCGGCAGCGGCGGTGCGTTGGTCAAGCAGGGAACGGGCACCGTCACGCTCGGCGGCGCGAACGGCTATACCGGCACGACCGACGTTCTGGCGGGCACCTTGCTCGTCAACGGCGATCAGTCGGCGGCGACCGGGCTCACCAGCGTCGCTTCGGGCGCGACGCTCGGCGGTTTCGGCACCATCGGCGGTGATGTGACGATCGCCGACGGCGCGACGCTCGCACCGGGCGCGGGCGGACCGGGTGCGCTCACGATCAATGGCGATCTCGCGCTCGCATCGGGCGCGACGCTGGACTTCGAATTCGGGCAGGCAAACAATCCGGGCGGCCCGCTGAACGACGTCGTGAACGTCGGCGGCAATCTCACGCTCGACGGCACGCTCGACGTGACGGTGCCCGCGGGCGGCGCGTTCGACATCGGCCTTTATCGCATCACCAACTATGCGGGATCGCTGACCGACAACGGGCTCGCGCTCGGCACATTGCCGGCGGGCGCCGATGTCGAGGTGCAGACGTCGATCGCGGGCGAAGTCAATCTCGTCAACACGGGATCGGCGACGCTCAACTTCTGGGACGGCGCGGCCGGGCCCAAGTTCGACAATGCGGTGAACGGCGGCGATGGCGTCTGGCAGGCCAGCGTCGGCAATGACAATTGGGCCGACGTGACCGGCGCGGTCAACGCGGGCTATGACGATGGCGCCTTCGCCATCTTCTCGGGCACGGCGGGAAGCGTGACGATCGACAACAGCCTTGGCGCGGTCTCGGCGTCGGGCATGCAGTTCGCGGCGGATGGCTATGCGATCGCCGGCGGCGCGCTGACGCTGGACGGCGCGCAAGCAGTGATCCGCGTCGGCGACGGCACGGCGCCGGGCGCGGCCTATGTCGCGACGATCGAGGCCGAGCTGATCGGCGCGACCGAACTGGTAAAGACCGATGCAGGAACGCTCGTCCTGTCGGGCGCGAACAGCTACGCGGGCGGCACGTCGATCAACGGCGGTACGCTGCAGGTCGGCGGCGACGCCAATCTTGGCGCGGCGGCGGGCGGGCTCCGTTTGGGCGGCGGCACGCTGCAAACGACGGCAAGCTTCACCTCGTCGCGCGGCGTCGAATTGCTCGGTACGGGCGGTTTCCGCACCGATGCGGCAACGACGCTGACGCTGGCGGGCGCGCTTTCGGGGACGGGCAGCTTCACCAAGAGCGGCGCGGGCACGCTGGTCCTGGGCGGTGGCGGCACCTTCGGCGGCGCGACGGTCGCCGCCGGCACGTTGTTCGTGAACGGCACCTATGCCGCGACGACCGGTTCGACGAATGTCCTTGCCGGCGCCACGCTGGGCGGCACCGGAACCATCGGCGGCGACGTCGCGCTCGGCAACGGCGCGATCCTTGCGCCAGGCGCGGGCGCGCCGGGCACGCTGACGATCGGCGGCAATCTGTCGCTGTCGGCGACGTCGCAGCTCGATTTCGAATTCGGCGAGGCGAACGTCGCGGGCGGTGCGCTCAACGACCTCGTCAACGTCGGCGGCGATCTCGTCCTCGACGGCGTGCTCAACGTCGGCGTTCCGGCGGGCGGCGCGTTCGACGTCGGCGTCTATCGCATGTTCAACTATGGCGGCGCGCTCACCGACAATGGCGTGACGCTCGGCACCATGCCTGCCGGCTCCAACGCCCAGGTGCAAACCTCGATCGCCGGGCAGGTCAATCTGGTCAATGCGGAGGGACTGGCGCTCAACTTCTGGGACGGCGCGGCCGGGCCGAAGAATAATGGCGCGATCAACGGCGGCGACGGCGTGTGGCAGAATGGTCTCGGCAACGACAATTGGACGGGCGAAGACGGCGCGGTCAACGCGGCCTATGCGGACGGCGCCTTCGCCATCTTCGGCGGCACCGGCGGAACAGTCACCGTCGACGACAGCCTCGGCACGGTGGCGGTTACGGGCATGCAGTTCGCGGCGGACGGCTATGAGATCGGCGGTGACGGCATAACCCTGGACGACGCGACCGCGACGGTCCGCGTCGGCGATGGCAGCACCGCGGGTGCGGGCTTTACCGCGACGATCAATTCGGTGCTGAGCGGCGCGGCGCAGCTTGTGAAATCGGATGCGGGCACGCTCGTCCTCGGCGGCACGAACAGCTACACCGGCGGCACGCTGATCGCCGGCGGCACGCTCCGTATCGCCAGCGACGCCAATCTCGGCGCGGCGGGCGGCGACGTGACGCTCGACGGCGGCGCGCTCGAGATCAGCGCCGACGTCGCCAGCGCGCGCGACATCATCGTCGCGAGCGAAGGCACGATCGCGACGGCGGCCGATACGCTCTTCACCTATGACGGTCTGTTCTCGGGCGGCGGAGTGCTGACCAAGGCGGGGGCGGGTATCTTGCTCGTGACCGCCGACAACAGCGGCTTTGCGGGCAGCACGGCCGTGACGGCCGGGACGCTGACGGTGCAGGGCAGTCTCGGCGGCGCGGTCGATGTTGCGGCGTCGGGCCGTCTCGATGGGACGGGCCGCGTCGGATCGATCGCGAATGCGGGTATCGTGGCGCCGGGGCGCGACGCGATCGGCTCGCTGACCGTCACCGGCGACTATACCGGCCGCGGCGGCACGCTCGAGATCGAGGCCGCCCTCGGCGGCGATGCGTCGCAGGCCGACCGCCTGATCGTGGGCGGCGCGACGTCGGGCAGCACGCGCGTCACCGTGGTCAATCGCGGCGGGCTCGGTGCCCAGACGATCGAGGGCATCAAGATCATTGATGTCGCCGGCGCTTCGAATGGCAGCTTCACGCTCGATGGCGATTATCTGTTCGACGGCGAGCAAGCGGTGATCGCCGGCGCCTATGGCTACCGGCTCTACAAGAACGGCATCGCGACGCCGCAGGATGGCGACTGGTATCTCCGCTCGGCGCTGCTCGACGGGCCGAACGAGCCGCAGGGGCCCCTCTATCAGCCGGGCGTGCCGCTCTATGAAAATTATGGGCAGGTGCTGCAATCGCTGAACAATCTTCCGACGCTGCAGGAACGCGTCGGCAACCGGCAATGGGCTAGCGCGGCCGACGGCGCGAGCACCGGTATCTGGGGGCGCATGGAAAGCACGCGCGCCCGGCCGCAAGCGCGCGTCTCGACCGCGGACACCGACGCCAATATCGACAGCTGGAAACTGCAGGTCGGCGCCGACCGGACGCTGAGCGCGAGCGGGAACGGAATGCTCGTCGCAGGCATCACCGGCCATTATGGCGAATCCAACGCCTCGGTCCGCTCGATCTTCGGCGACGGCGGCATCGAGGCGAAGGCCTATGGCGCCGGCGCGACGCTGACCTGGTATCACCGCGATGGCTTTTATGCCGACGCGCAGGCCCAGTTCACCTGGTTCGACGGCCGGCTCCGGTCTTCGGTGCTAGGAACGCTAGTCGACGGCAATGACGGCACGGGCAAGGCGTTCAGCCTCGAACTTGGCAAGCGCGCGGTCGTCGGCAACGGCCTCACCGTCACGCCGCAGATCCAGATGAGCTATCAGGACGCCGGTTTCGACAGCTTCACCGATCCGTCGGGCGCGCGGGTCGCATCGAGCAAGGGTGACAGCCTCAAGTCACGCTGGGGCATCTCGCTCGACCATCAAAAGACGTGGCAGACCGACGGCACGACACGGCGCAGCCACCTCTACGGGCTGGTCAACCTGAGCTATGAATGGCTCGACGGAACCGTGGCCGACGTGTCGGGCACCGCGATCCGCAACGCCAGCGACCGGCTGCGGGGCGAGATCGCGCTCGGGGGCAGCCTCAGCCTCAACGACCGGGTGACCATCTACACCCAGGTTTCGGGCAGCTCGCCCTTCCGCGATTTCGGCGACGATTACAGCATCAAGGGGACGGCCGGTGTGAGGGTCGCCTTCTAGGGCCGAATCATTCCCACTCGATCGTCCCCGGCGGCTTCGACGTATAGTCGTAGACGACGCGGTTGATGCCCTGAACTTCGTTGATGATCCGCGTCGCGCAGCGGCTGAGGAAACTCGCGTCGAAGGGATAGATGTCGGCGGTCATCCCGTCGGTCGAGGTGACGGCGCGCAGCGCGCAGACATGGTCGTAGGTGCGCCCGTCGCCCATCACGCCGACGGTCTTGACGGGAAGCAGCACCGCGAACGCCTGCCAGATCGCGTCATAGAGCCCGGCATTGCGGATTTCTTCCAGATACACGGCGTCCGCCTTGCGGAGGATGTCGCAGCGGTCCTTCGACACTTCGCCCGGGATGCGGATCGCGAGGCCGGGGCCGGGGAAGGGGTGGCGGCCGACGAAGATGTCGGGGAGGCCGAGTTCCTTGCCGAGCAGCCGCACCTCGTCCTTGAACAGCTCGCGCAAGGGCTCGACGAGCTTCATGTTCATCCGCTCGGGCAGGCCGCCGACATTGTGGTGGCTCTTGATCGTGACGCTCGGTCCGCCTGTGAACGAAACCGATTCAATCACGTCAGGGTAAAGCGTGCCTTGCGCCAGGAAATCGGCGCCGCCGATCTTCTTCGCTTCCTCCTCGAAGACATTGATGAATTCGGCGCCGATGAACTTGCGCTTCTTCTCGGGGTCGGTGACGCCCTTAAGGCCCGCCATGAAACGCTCCTCGGCGTCCACCACGACGAGCGGGATGTTATAATGGTCGCGGAACAGCCGCTCGACCTGCTCGCGCTCGTTCATGCGCAAGAGGCCATGGTCGACGAAGACGCATGTGAGCTGCTCGCCGATCGCCTCGTGGATCAGCACCGCGGCGACCGCGCTGTCGACCCCGCCCGACAGGCCGCAGAGCACGCGCTGATCGCCGACCTGCGCACGGATTTCGGCGATCTTGGTGGCGCGGAACTCGGCCATCGTCCAGTCGCCCGAGCAGCCGCAGACGTGGCGCACGAAATTGGCGATCAGCTTGGCGCCGTCGGGCGTGTGAACGACCTCGGGATGGAACTGGGTACCGTAATAGCGGCGTTCGTCGTCGGCGATCAGCGCGAAGGGCGCGCCATCGCTGATCGCGACGATGCGGAAACCGGGCGCGAAAGCGGTGACGCGGTCGCCGTGGCTCATCCACACCTGATGCCGCTCGCCGGCTTCCCACAAGCCATCGAACAGCACGCAAGGCTCGGTAACGGTCAGGAAGGCGCGGCCGAACTCGCCGTCGCGTTCGCCATCGGCCCCGCCGGGTTCGACCTGCCCGCCGAGCTGCTGGGTCATCACCTGCTGGCCGTAACAGATGCCGAGGATGGGAAGGCCGCTGTCGAAGATCGATTGCGGCGCGCGCGGGCTGCCGCTCGCGGGGACCGAGGCGGGTGAGCCTGAAAGGATCACGCCCTTGGGCTTCATCCGTTCGAGTGCGGCCTCGGCGGCGCTGAACGGGACGATCTCGCTATAGACGCCGGCTTCGCGGACGCGGCGGGCGATGAGCTGGGTCACCTGGCTGCCGAAATCGACGATCAGGATGGATTCGGGAGCGGCGGAAGAGTCTGGAGTCGGCATGGCAGGCCGATAAGGGCAGCGCGTCATGCTGTCCAGCGGTCGATATCGGCCGTTCGTGGAATGCGCATCGCCCCGACACATTGTTGCGACAATTGCGACATAGGTGAACGCCCGACAAATTATGGTGTCAGGAGGCGTTAAGCCCCGTCATGCCAAGAAAAAACGAAGACAAAAACAAAGGTTCTCCCCCATGAACAATATTCGCCTGTCCATTTCCGTACGCGCTGTCCTGCTTGCGGCCGGGGCCTCGCTCGCGCTGCCGGCGATGGCGGAGGCCCCGATCGGTCCCGTCGCCGTGTCCGCGGTGGCCGAGCAGCCCGCCGAGGCCGCTCCTCCAGCCTCCGCCGACGATGAAGAGGCGTATGACGACTATGACGAGGACGAAATCATCGTCACCGCGCCGCGCCTTGCGGGGCAACTCGCCACCGACATCAGGGCCGAAGCCGAACTCGATGAGGCGGCGATCGCAAGCTATGGCGCCTCGTCGATCGAAGAATTGCTCGAGGCGCTCGAACCCCAGACGCGTTCGGGCCGCGGACGCGGCGGGCGGCCGGTTCTCCTCGTCAACGGGCGGCGCATCTCGGGCTTCGGCGCCGTGCGCAACATTCCGCCCGAAGCGATCGCCAAGGTCGAGATTTTCCCCGAGGAAGTCGCGCTCGAATATGGCTATGCCGCGACCGAGCGCGTCGTCAATTTCGTGCTCAAGCCCGATTTCCGTCAGGTTTCGGTCGAGGCCGAAGCGGGCATTCCGACGCAGGGCGGGCAGTTCAAGAACGAACTCGAACCCGCCTTCATCGCGATCGGCGACAACGGCCGCCTCAATCTCAACGCGAGCTGGGAGCATCAGACGATGCTGCTCGAAAGCGAGCGCGATCTCGTTTACGATGACCCCGTCCTCGCCGCCGGTGCGCCCGCGCGCAGCCTAGCCCCCGCGAGCGACGAATATGTGGTCGACGGCACATTGGTGCGCAACATCGACAAGGTAACCGAGGCGTCGGTCAGCCTGCGTTTCGACCAGACCGACAGCCTGTCGCTGCTCGGCCCGCGCAGCGGCAACCCGGACGATCCGCGCCGCCGCGACAGCCGCGCGCAGAACTGGACCAGTTCGGCGAGCGTCAACGGCATGCTCGGCGACTGGCGCTGGTCGGTCACGGGCAATTATGCCGATGCCGATCAACGCACCTTCACCGAACAGGAAAGCGGCGCGCGCGACCGGTTCGACAGCAGCCAGCAAAGCTTCGGCGCCAACGCCAATATTTCGGGCAGCGTCACCGAAGGCTGGGCGGGCCCGATCCGTGCCTCGATCACCGGCGGCTATAGCGGGCAGCGCTTCGACAGCCGCACCGAACGCGGCATCGACATCACGACGACCGAACTCGCGCGCGACACGCCGAGCGTCTTCGGCTCGCTCACCGTTCCGCTGCTGGATCCCGACTATGAGGTCGGCAACATCGGCCGCCTGTCGCTGACCCTCAACGCCCAGGCCGAGCGGCCGAGCGATTTTTCGGCGCTGACGAGCTGGGGCGCGACGCTGAACTGGGGCCTCACCGACAATCTGTCGCTGCTCGCGAGCTTCGCGAGCGACGAAGCGGCGCCCAGCATGACCCAGCTCGGCGCGGCGCCGCTCGAAACCGAAGGCGTGACCTATTACGACTTCCGGACCGGCCAGACGGTGCTGATCAACACGATCACCGGCGGCAACCCGTTCCTGCTCGCCGAACAGCGGCGCGACCTCAAGGTCGGGTTGAACTGGGAGGTGCCGATGGTCGAGGGGCTGCGCGTCTCGATCGACTACAACCGTAATCAGAGCAATGACACGGCGAACAGCTTCCCGCTGCTGACGCCCGAGATCGAGGCGGCCTTTCCCGACCGCGTGATCCGCGACGACGACGGCACTTTGCTCGCGATCGATCAGCGTCCGGTCAATTTCGAGCGCGCGACCAATTCGCAGATTCGCTGGGGCCTCAATTTCGGCAAGAGCTTCGGCCAGAGCGAAGCGGGCGCGGGTGGCGGCCGCGGGCGCTTCGGCGGCCGCTCCGGCGCCGGCAGCCCGCCCCCGGGCGGCGCGGACGCGCCGCCGCCGCGCGAAGGCGGCGAGGCCGCACCGCCGCCCGCCGAAGGGCGGCGTCCCCCTGCGGAAGCCGGAGAGCGCCGCCGCGGCGGAGGCGGCGGTTTCCGTGGCCGCGGCGGCGGGCGTGGCGGGATGTTCGGCGGCCGGCAGCAGCAGGGCGGGCGCTGGCAGGTATCGCTCTACCACACCATCAAGCTCACCGACAAAGTGCTGATCGGCCCCGGCGTCCCCGAACTCGACCTGTTGAACGGATCGGCGACGGGGAGCGGCGGCGGCGCCAACCGCCATCTCGTCGAACTCGATGGCGGCCTTTTCTACAAGGGCTTCGGCACTCGGGTCAGCGCGAAATATGATAGCGGCAGCAGCATCGTGGGCGGCGCCAACGGCGATCTGAAGTTCCACGATCTCGCGACCTTTAACCTGCGTTTCTTCGCCGATTTCAACCAGATGCCGAAACTGACCGACGATCTGCCCTTCCTGAAGGGATCGCGCCTGCGCCTGTCGGTCAACAATCTGTTCGATGCGCAGCGCAAGGTGACCGATGCGAGCGGCGTCGTGCCGCTGAACTATCAGCCGGGCTATACCGACCCGCTCGGCCGCTATGTCGAACTGGAGTGGCGCAAGGCCTTTTAAGCCTTGGCGGCATGGGTGAGGATGTCGGCCTTGGGGTGGGGAACTGCCGTTGAGCTGTTGAACTGGTTTCCCCTCCCGCAGGCGGGAGGGGCAGCGAAACTTGCGAACTTGTTCGCTAGTTGCAGCGGGGTGGGCAAGCGCAACGTCGCTGCCCACCCCCGGCCCCTCCCGCCTGCGGGAGGGGAGATCAACGGCCGCAATCGGCCGCTTCCTGCCGGCGAGCCTACACCAGTCGTGGCATCGCGGCCGCAGTGTCCCTCACGGGCTCATCCGGAACGAACGTCAGCGCCTTCACGAACTGCGCGGTGCAGTGGGACCAGCTGTAGCGCGCGCCGAGCGCCGCGGCATCATCCCGGTCGCACGTCAGCGCGGCGTCGATCGCGCAGCCCAAATCCTCGTCGAGCGCGCCGGCCCCTTCGCGCACGATGTCGCCGGGCCCCGGCACCGGATAGGCTGCGACGGGCGTGCCGCAGCTCAGCGCCTCGATGATCACAAGCCCGAAAGTGTCGGTACGGCTGGGAAAGACGAAGACGTCGGCGCCGGCATAGGCGGCCGCGAGCGTTTCACCGCCCAGCTTGCCGAGGAAGAGTGCATCGGGATGCCGCGCCTTGAGTTCGTCGAGCGCGGGGCCTTCGCCGACGACGACCTTGGTGCCCGGCCGGTCGCAATCGAGGAAGGCGCCGATATTCTTTTCGACCGCGATGCGTCCGACATAGAGCTGGATCGGCCGCGCCAGCCCCTCATAGGCCGGATGCGACGTGCGGTCGGGGCGGAACAGCTCGTGATCGACCCCCCGTTCCCACATCATCGTCTGATCGAGGCGCTGCTCGGCGAGTTCGCGCGCCAGGCTGCGCGTCGCGACCATGATATGCCGCGCGGGGCGGTGGAACCAGCGGATGAAGCGCCACACGAACGCCGGTGACACTGGAATACGCGCCGCGACATATTCGGGAAAACGCGTGTGATACGCCGTGGTGAACGGAAAGCCGTTCCGCAGGCACCAGCGCCGCGCCGCGAGCCCGAGCGGCCCTTCGGTCGAAATATGGATCGCCTGGGGGGCGAAGGCGCGGATGCGGCGCCCGACCGCGCGCCGGCCGGCGAAGGCGAGGCGGATCTCGGGATAGGAGGGGCAGGGAACCGAGCGGAAGAGGTCGGGCGAGATGACGTGGACCTTATGCCCCGCGGCGCGCAGTTCGGCGATCGTCGCCTGCAGCGTGCGGACGACTCCGTTGACCTGCGGCTCCCACGCGTCGGTGACGATCAATATCCTCATGCGGCGGCGGGTAGCGCCAGCGGCGTCGGCGCGTTGCGGGCGGCGACTTCCTTGGCCCAGTGGAGAATTTCCATGCGTCCGTCATGATGCTCGACGAGCGCGGTGCAGCCCTCGACCCAGTCGCCGTCGTTATAATATTCGGTGCCCTCGATCTCGCGCATCTCGGCGCTGTGGATATGGCCGCACACGACGCCGTCGACCCCGCGCGAGCGCGCGGCATGGGCGACGACTTCCTCGTAGCGGCCGATGAACTGGACCGCGTTCTTGACCTTGTGCTTGGCAACCATCGACAGCGACCAATAGGGCAGGCCAAGGCGGCTGCGGATGGCGTTCACCACCACATTGCACTTCATCAGCGCGGTGTAGGCGGCGTCGCCGACGAAGGCGAGCCAGCGGTGCGCGAGCATCACGGCGTCGAATTCGTCGCCATGGACGACCAGCAGCTTGCGGCCATCGGCGGTCTCGTGGATCGCCTCGCGGCGGATTTCGACGCCGCCGAAATCGAAGCCGTCGAACGGGCGGACCATTTCGTCATGGTTGCCGGGGACATAGACGACGCGCGTGCCGCGCTTCGCGCGCTTGAGCACGCGCCACACCACGTCGTTGTGCTCAGGCGGCCAGAAATGCCGCTTCTTGAGCCGCCAGCCGTCGATGATGTCGCCGACGAGGTAGAGCGTCTCGCAATCGACATGGTCGAAGAAGTCGATCAGCAGCGGCGCGTTGCAGCCGCGCGTGCCGAGGTGGATGTCGCTGACCCACACGGTGCGATAGCTGCGCCGTTCGCCGATCACGCGTTCGGGAATATGCGGGTCGGTCGTGAAGGGATCGGGAAAGCGGGCGGGGATCGGCAGGGTGGAAATCGATGCCATGTCGCACTCCGTAAGCAGCCTTGGCTGCCCACGGCGTAGACAGGAGATTTGTTACAGCGTGCGAATCAAAGCCGCGACAGTTCGGAGAAAGTTCGGGGACGCTTTTGTGACGGCGATCGATCCTCCCTGCCGCGAAGCGGTGGGGAGGTGGCAGCACGAAGCGCTGACGGAGGGGCGAAGACGCTGCCGTCGCTGGCCCCTCCACCACTTGCTTCGCAAGCGGTCCCCCTCCCCATGGCTTCGCCACAGGGAGGATCAAACGCGCCGTATCACCAAATTCCTGATTTCGCTCATATCCTCCATCGCGAAGCGCACGCCCTCGCGCCCGAGGCCGCTGTCCTTGACCCCGCCATAGGGCATATTGTCGACGCGGTAGGAGGAGACGTCGTTGACGACGATGCCGCCGACGTCGAGATGATCCCACGCCTCCAGCACCTTGTGCAGGTCGCGGGTGAAGAGGCCCGCCTGCAGCCCGAACTTGCTGTCGTTGACCTCGGCGAGCGCGGCTTCCCAGTCGGTGAATTTCGACAGGATAACCACCGGGCCGAAGGCTTCCTCGCGCACGACGTCGGTGCCGCCGGGGACGTTTTCGAGCAAGGTCGCCTCGAGCATGTTGCCCGCGCAGCCGCCGCCCGCGAGCAGCGTCGCGCCCGCGGCGACGGCGTCGTCGATCCAGCCCTTGAGGCGCTGGGCCTCCTTCTCCGAAATCATCGGGCCGATGAAGGTGTCGCGATGCTTGGGATCGCCCGATTTCAGCGTCTTGACCTTCGCGGCCAGCATGTCGCGGAACCGGTCGTAAATGTCTTCATGGACGATCGCGCGCTGCACATGGATGCAGCTTTGCCCTGACTGGTAGTAGCCGCCGAAGATGATACGCGCGAGCGCATGGTCGAGATCGGCGTCCCTGTCGACGATCACCGCGGCGTTGCCGCCGAGTTCGAGCACGACCTTCTTCTTGCCCGCCTTCGCCTTCAAATCCCAGCCGACGCCGGGCGAGCCGGTGAAGCTCAGCAGTTTCAGCCGTTCGTCGGTGGTGAAGAGGTCGGCGCCGTCGCGGCTCGCGGGCAATATGCTGAACGCGCCCTCGGGCAATATGTCGCATTCGGCCAGCACCTCGCCCATGATGATTGCACCGAGCGGCGTCATCGAGGCGGGCTTCATCACGAAGGAACAGCCCATCGCGATCGCCGGCGCGATCTTGTGCGCGGCAAGGTTGAGCGGGAAGTTGAACGGCGAGATGAAGCTGCACGGCCCGATCGGCACGCGCTTCCACATCCCCATATAGCCCTTGGCGCGCGCCGAAATGTCGAGCGGCTGCACCTCGCCATAATTGCGCACCGCTTCCTCGGCGGCGATGCGGAAGGTGTCGATCAGGCGGCTGACCTCGCCCTCCGAATCCGCAATCGGCTTGCCCGCCTCGACGCAGAGCGCATAGGCGAGTTCGTCGAACCGCTCCTGAAACCGCGTCACGCAATGCGTCAGAACGTCGCGCTTCTCGAAGCTCGCGAGCCGCGCCATCGGCTCGGCGGCGCGCACGGCGCCCGCGATCGCTTCGTCGATCACGTCGGGGGTGGCGAGCGCGGTGCGGAAGGCGACCTCGCCGGTATATTTGTCGGTGACGACGAGGTCGGTGTTCGGCTGCGCCGCCTTGTTGTTGAGGTAGAGCGGGTAGACGTCCTTGAGTTTCATTCGCTTACTCCGTCCTCCCGCTGGCGGGAGGGGGCGTTCAGAGACACGTGACTCTGAACGCGGGTGGGCCAGCAGCGGTGCGGATGCCCACCCCGCTGCGACTAGCGAGCAGGCTCGCAAGTCTCGCTGCCCCTCCCGCCTGCGGGAGGGGATGAAAGCTTATAATTCCTTCGACAGCTTCTTGATGTCGTTGTTCAAAATCTGGTCATTCTCCGAATAATCGACCGGGCAATCGATCAGATGCACGCCCGGCGTATCGAGACAATGCGCGAGCAGTTCCTTGAGATGCGCCGCGCTCTCCACACGGTGCCCCTTCGCGCCATAGCTTTCGGCATATTTGACGAAATCGGGGTTGCCATAGGTCAGGCCCCAATCCTTGAAGCCCATGTTCGCCTGCTTCCAGCGGATCATGCCATAGCTGTTGTCGTTCAAGATCAGCACGGTGATGTTGAGGCCGAGGCGCACCGCGGTCTCCATCTCCTGGCTGTTCATCATAAAGCCGCCGTCGCCGCAGATCGCCATGACCTTGCGCCCCGGATAGACCATCGCCGACATCATCGCGCTGGGCAGCCCGGCGCCCATCGTCGCGAGCGCATTGTCGAGCAGCACGGTATTGGGCTTGCACGCGGTATAGCCGCGCGCGAACCAGATTTTGTAGACGCCATTGTCGAGGCAGATGATCCCGTCGTCGGGCATCGCGCCGCGGACCGACTGCACCAGATGCGGCGGAAAGATCGGGAAGCGTTCATCCTTCGCCAGCGATGCGGTATGCTCGACCTCGGCCTTGCGATAGGCGAGCAGATGGTCGAATTTCCAGCCGCCGTTGGGGACGATATCCTCCTTCATCTGCCACACCGCATTGGCGATGTCGCCGATCACCTCGATGTCGGGGAAATAGACCGGATCGACCTCGGCGGTCTTTGTCGAGACGTGGATCACGGTCGGCCCGCCGCGCTGCATGAAGAAGGGCGGCTTTTCGATCACGTCGTGGCCGAGGTTGACGATGCAGTCCGACGCCTCGACCGCGCGGTGGACGAAATCGCCCGCCGATAGCGCCGCGCAGCCGAGGAATTTCGGATGGCGCTCGTCGATCACCCCCTTGCCGAGCTGCGTCGTCAGGAACGGAATGCCCGTCTTTTCGATGAACTGCAGCAGCATGCGGCTGGTCATCGTGCGGTTCGCGCCCGCGCCGATCACCAGCACCGGCGAAGTCGCATTCTCGAGCGCCTTCACCGCCTCGCGGATCGATTTCACGTCCGCTGTAGGACGGCGCGAGTGGCTGCGCTTGAGCGGCGTCGAATCGGTATGCTCGTCGGCGATATCCTCGGGCAGTTCGATATGCACCGCGCCGGGCTTTTCCTCTTCGGCGAGGCGGAAGGCCTCGCGCACGCGGCTCGGGATATTGTCGCTGCTCGCCATCTGGTGCGTATATTTGGTGATCGGCCCCATCATCGCGACGACGTCGAGGATCTGGAAACGCCCCTGCTTCGACTTCTTGATCGGCTTTTGCCCGGTGATCATCATCATCGGCATCCCGCCCAATTGCGCATAGGCCGCGGCGGTGACGAAGTTGGTCGCGCCGGGACCCAATGTCGCGAGGCAGACGCCCGTCTTGCCGGTGTGGCGGCCATAGGTCGCGGCCATGAAGCCCGCGCCCTGCTCGTGCCGCGTCAGGATCAGCTTGATCTTGGTCGAGCGCGACAGGCTGTCGAGGAAATCGAGATTTTCTTCGCCCGGAACGCCGAAAATATATTCGACGCCTTCTTCCTCAAGGCATTCGATGAACAGATCGGATGCTTTTTTCATGTGTCAGTCGCCCCTTTAGCCACGCATCACCCGCGATGCGGCCCCAAGTCATGCCGGCGACCCCTCAGCACTATGTCGCTGCAACGGGGCTCGTCTCAGGCCGCGAGTCCCTGCTGCATCGGGAAGGGTTTGTAACGAGGGGGAAAGACGTTGTCACCCCGACCCCGCAGAGCTCAGTCGATGTCGAACAGCCCCGCCAGCTGCTCGACCATCGTCCCGCCCAATTGTTCGGCGTCCATGATCGTCACCGCGCGGCTGTAATAGCGCGTCACGTCGTGGCCGATACCGATCGCGCAGAGTTCGACCGGCGAGCGGTTTTCGATCCATTCGATCACCTGGCGCAGATGCTGGTCGAGATAGGCGCCGTGGTTCACCGACAGCGTGCTGTCGTCGACCGGCGCGCCGTCGCTGATCACCATCAGGATGCGGCGCTCCTCGGGCCGGTTGATGATGCGCTGGTGCGCCCACATCAGCGCCTCGCCGTCGATATTCTCCTTGAGCAGCCCCTCGCGCATCATCAGCCCCAGCGACTTGCGCGCGCGGCGATAGGGCTCGTCGGCGGGCTTGTAGATGATATGGCGGAGATCGTTGAGGCGGCCGGGGTGCGGCGGGCGCCCCGCGGCGAGCCAGTCCTCGCGGCTCTGTCCGCCCTTCCACGTCCGCGTCGTGAAGCCGAGGATTTCGGTCTTCACGCCGCAGCGTTCGAGCGTGCGCGCGAGGATGTCGGCGCTGATCGCGGCGATACTGATCGGACGCCCGCGCATCGAGCCCGAATTGTCGATCAGCAAGGTGACGACGGTGTCGCGGAAGTCGGTGTCGCGCTCGATCTTGTAGGAAAGCGACTGGCCGGGCGAGACGATGACGCGCGCGAGCCGCGCGGCGTCGAGCTGGCCTTCCTCCTGATCGAAATCCCATGCGCGGTTCTGCTGCGCCATCAAGCGGCGTTGGAGGCGGTTCGCGAGCTTGGTCACCGCGCCCTGCAGATGCGTCATCTGCTGGTCGAGATAGGCGCGCAGCCGCGTCAGTTCGTCGGCATCGCACAGCTCGGTCGCGGCGACGATCTCGTCATGTTTTTCGGTGAAGCGCAGATAGTTGAAATCGGGAATGTCGCTCGGCAGGCGGTTGGGACGCACGGGTAGCATGCCCTCGTCGCCTTCGCCGCCCATTTCGGGCTCCCCGTCGGCTTCCATTTCCTGCGCGTCGGGGTCGCTGTCGCCATCGTCGGCCTGATCGCCCGCCATTTCGGCGCGCGCGTCGACCTGGCTTTCGCCGGCGCCGCCGTCTTCGCTTTCCTGCTCTTCCTGACTCTCTTCGGCTTCGGTCTCGTCCTGCTCGCCGCCGTCCTCGCTGCCTTCTTCGAGCGGCTCGTCGCTGTGGATGAGGTCGAGGTGGCGGAGCGCGAGCTTCGCGGTTTCGGCAAAGGCGGCCTGATCGTCGAGCAGCATCGACAGCGCGGTGAGGTCGCCGCCGGCTTCCTTGGCGATCCATTCGCGCACCAGCGACAGGCCGGTTTCGGTCCCTTGCGGCGCCTGTTCGCCGGTCAACGCCTCGCGCAGCATCAGCTCGAGCGCGCTCGAGATCGGCACGTCCTCGCGGCTTTGCGCGCGGCTGATCGGATCGCTGCGCATCCGCATCTGGAGGCTGGCGGCCAGGTTGCTGCGCATCCCGTCCATGTGGCGCGCGCCCAATGCCTCGATCCGCGCGCGCTCCATCGCATCGAACGCGGCGGCTGCGAGCGGCTCGGCGGGGCGCGCGGCATTGTGGATCTTGTCGCTGTGATGCTTCATGCGCAGGGCATAGGAATCGGCAAAGCCGCGTGCTTCGGCGACCTGGTCGGCGGGCAGGGTGCGCGACGGCGTCGGCACCTTGATCGCCTTGCCGATCTGCGCGGGCGCGTCGGCGGTAAAGCCCACCTCGACCTCGGCATCGCGCGTCACCGCGCGCGCGACACTCGACAGCGCGGCCTTGAAATCGTCGAGGGGGGAGGAAGCGGTCATCGAGTCGGCTCTAACCAGCTTTGGGTGCCGAAGGAAGAGGATGCCGTCACGCATGCCATAATCGTCACCCCGGACTTGATCCGGGGTCCCGCTTCTTTACGGTGCTGAGCGGGACCCCGGATCAAGTCCGGGGTGACGAAAGAGGGAATGGGCGCGACCATAGCTAAGCTCGCTTGACGGAAACGGAAGGCAGGCGCATCGGCAAAGGTATGAGCTCCCCCGCACTCTCCCCCATGAAGCGCCCGTGGATCGTCATCGCCTGCGCGGCTTTCATCGTCACGCTGGCGATGGGCGTGCGCCAGTCCTTCGGCCTGTTCCTGCCGCAGATGAGCGTCGATATCGGGATCAGCCGTTCCGATTTCGGGCTCGCGATGGCGCTCCAGAATCTGCTGTTCGGGCTCGTGCAGCCGTTCGTCGGCGCGCTCGCGGACAAGCATGGCGCGGGGCGCGTCGTCTTTTTCGGGGCGCTCCTCTACGCGCTCGGGCTGATCGGCGCCGCCTTCGCGACCGACGCGATCGGGCTCCATATCAGCTTCGGCATCTTCATCGGCATGGCGCAGTCGGCGACGACCTTCGTCGTCGTATTGGGCGCGGTCGGGCGCGTCGTCAGCCCCGAAAAGCGCAGCGGCGCCTTCGGCATCGTCACCGCGGGCGGGTCGCTCGGCCAGTTCCTCGTCGTGCCCTTCGCGTCGATGCTGCTCGGCGACGTCGGCTATCACCAGACCTTGTGGATCATGGCGGGGCTCGTCGCGCTGTGCGGACTGCTCGCGATCGGCGTCGCGGGGCGCACCGACGCACCGGGCACGCTGCTGCTCGATGAACAGCAGACCGCGAGCGAGGCGCTTCGCGAAGCCGCGGTCCATCGCGGCTATTGGCTGCTCAACGCGGGCTTCTTCGTCTGCGGCTTCCATATCGCCTTCATCGCGACGCATCTGCCCGCCTATCTCGACGACAAGGGGCTGGGGATCGAGATCGGCGCGCAGGTGCTCGCGCTGGTCGGCTTGTTCAATATCCTCGGCTCCTATGTCTTCGGCCGCGCGGGCGACCTGCTGCGCCAGAAATATGTGCTGTCGGCGCTCTATACCGCGCGCTCGGCGGTGATCGCGCTGTTCCTCTTCCTGCCGCTCAGTCATGCCAGCGCGCTCGCCTTTGCGGGGGCGATGGGCTTTCTGTGGCTCGGCACGGTGCCGCTCACCAGCGGTATCGTCGGGCGCGTCTTCGGCGTCCGCTATCTCTCGATGCTCTATGGCATCGTCTTTTTGAGCCATCAGCTCGGCAGCTTTTTCGGCGCGTGGATGGCGGGGCTGATCTTCGATGCGACCGGCAGCTACAATATCGCCTGGGGCTTCTCGATCGCGCTCGGGCTGTTCGCCGGCCTCGTTCACCTGCCGATCGCCGATGCACCCGTCAAACGGCTGGAGCCGGCGTGAGGCTCCAGCGGCAGGACTGGATCGCGCTCGCGCTGTTCGTCGCCGTCGCGCTCGGCGGACTGTGGCTCTGGACCGGCGCGGGGCCGGTCGTCTGGCTCACCAACTTCGCGATCATGTGCGGCTTTTAGAGGCTATTCGGGCGCTTCGGTTTCGGGCGTCCGGTGGCAGATCGCGTCGTCGCCGTTCTCCGGCAGGGCGGGGTCTGGCAACAGCCGGAACACATGCGCCAGATGCGTCGCAACGCGCTCGGGCCGGGTGCGCTTGTTCGCGACGACGTCGATAAAATCACGGCAGACGGCGGCGCTGCGCAGGAAATTGCTGTGTCCTGTCGATCCGCGCGATACGTCGGTCGTGTCGATCACGGTCAGCCCGGCGCGTGCGGCGGGATAGCAACGTTCGGGGAGCCCCTTGGCTTTCAGTTCGGTGGCCTCGAACGGATCGAAGCAATAGGGCGAACCGAGCCGCGGATAGCCATGGATCGCGCGCGACGCGGCGAGCGCCTTGTCGGCGCGTGAGACATAGGCGGTGATCCGGCGATCGTTGGCGACGCGCCGCGCCGACAGCACTTCCGCCTCGATGTCGCGCTCGAACGTCTCGCGGTCGATGTCGGGCGAGGCGAGGATGATGTTCGAGATATTGCTGCTGTCGGCGCTGCTCGACGTGCGGTCGACATAGGCGACCGCGGGGATGACCAGCCGCGCGCCGAGCGAGTGCGAGACGAGGACAATCTCCTTGACCCAGCTCTGTTCGGCGAGCGATTTCAGGAAATCGCGGAAATTGCGGACGTCGTGATACATGTTCGTCTCGTCGACGACATAGCTCAGGATCTTGCCCTGCGACGGCCAGCTATATTCGATGATCGGCCCGTCGAAGCCCGTCATCCGCGCGATCTGCGCCGCGTCCTTCGAGGTCGTGTTGAAATTCTCGCGATAGCCGTGGACATAGAGCAGCACGCGGCCCTGCTTGCGGTCGGTCTCGGCCTGCAATGCTCGCCACCAGTCGGCCGGGGCCTGAAAGGCGAGGGGGGTGAGGAATTTCTCCTTCTTGCCGACCGTGACGTCGCGCGGCGCGTTGAAGCGGCCATAGCGCACCCGGTCGCCGCGGTGGCGCAGCAGTTCGATCTCGCTCGTGCGGCAATCGGGCAGGCGGCTCGTCGCGAAGAAAAAGGGCAGCGCCTCGCCATCGACCACCGCGCCCGGCTGCGCGGTGCAGCGCGGGTCGGCGACATAATCGGCGTGGCGGATTTTGCCGTAATCGACCGCCGCGATGCTGCATCCCGATAGCGTCAGCGCGGCGCAGGACGCCACCGCGAGGTGGCGCGCGCGCATCACTTGCCGATCGCGCTCTCAGGCAAATCCTCGCCGAACACGCGCTGATAATACTCGGCGACGATCATCCGCTCGGCCTCGTCGCACTTGTTGAGGAAGCTGAGGCGGAAGGCGAAGCCGATATTATTGAAGATCGCGGTGTTCTGCGCCCAGCTGATCACCGTGCGCGGCGACATCACGGTCGAGATGTCGCCATTGATGAAGCCCTGGCGCGTGAGGTCCGCGACCTTCACCATATTGGCGACGGTCGTCTCGTCGGTGTCGGGCACCTTGGCGAGGATGATTGCGCTCTCGGTCGCGGCGGGCAGATAGTTCAGCGTGACGACGATGTTCCAGCGGTCCATCTGGCCCTGGTTGATCTGCTGCGTCCCGTGATAGAGCCCGCTCGTGTCGCCGAGCCCGACGGTGTTCGCGGTCGAGAAGAGGCGGAAATGCGGGTTCGGGCGGATCACGCGGTTCTGGTCGAGCAGGGTGAGCTTGCCCTCGGTCTCGAGCACGCGCTGGATCACGAACATCACGTCGGGACGGCCCGCGTCATATTCGTCGAAGACGAGCGCGGTCGGCGTCTGCAGCGCCCAGGGGAGCAGGCCTTCGCGGAATTCGGTGACCTGCTGGCCGTCGCGCAGCACGATCGCGTCGCGGCCGACGAGGTCGATGCGGCTGATATGCGCGTCGAGGTTGACGCGGATGCACGGCCATTTGAGGCGGGCGGCGACCTGTTCGATATGCGTCGACTTACCGGTGCCGTGATAGCCCTGCACCATCACGCGGCGGTTGTATTTGAAGCCCGCGAGGATCGCGAGCGTCGTGTCGCCGTCGAAGACGTAAGCCGGATCGAGGTCGGGGACGCGCTCGTCAGCCTCGCTGAATGCGGGGACCTTCATGTCGATGTCGACCCCGAAGACCTCGCGCGCGTCGACCTCGACATCGGGCGCCGCGAGCAGCGTCGAGCCGTGGTGATCGGGAAGGCTGTTCGGAATATCGGTCATCTTCGTCGCTTTCAAATCTCATTCCCTTCTCCCTTGAGGGGGAGAAGGATACGCAGCCTTATCGCGAAGCGATTAGGCGAAGTTGGATGAGGGTGGACGAAGCGGAGCTTCGCGCGAGCCCCGAGGCTCGCATACCCCTCACCCAGCTTCGACTAGGCAGCAAGCTGCCAAGTCTTCGCAACCCTCTCCCCCAAGGGGAGAGGGATATGGGGAGAGTCGCCGCCGGGCGGCGCTTCGGCTGTCGCGGTATAGCGACGGGTTGCGCCTTGCAACGCCTTTTCAGAAGAGACCGAGCGCCTTCATCACCGCCGACTGGTCGTAATAGGGGCGCTCGCAGGCGATCTTGTCGCTGCCGGGGGCGAATTCGAAGCTCGCCGCCATGCGGATGCGGAACGCCTTGCCGGTCGCCTCGATCGTGCGCAGGCCGAGCTTCAGCGGGCCGAGATGCGTGCCGGTCAGCCAGAATTCGACGAGCACCGTGTTCGTCGCGGCGTCGGCGGCGATCGCGATCACCTCATTCGCCTGATCGGGAAAGGGTTCGCGCGACGAGGCGAAATAGGAGCGCACCGCCGCCTCGCCGTCGAAGATCGTGCCGGGTCCCATCAATTCGTAGCGCGGATGGTCGAAGGTCGCGAGGACGCCGTCCCAGTCGTGCGTGATCTCGAGCGCCATATGGCGGCGCACCACCTCGATCCGTGCTTCGTTCAGGTCGGTCATTGCGCCTCTCCTATGCGAAAGCCTTGCTCTTCCTCAGCAACTGATAGGCTTCGACTACCGCACCCAGCCGCGTTTCGAAACTGCGATCGCCGCCATTCCGGTCGGGATGATATCTGCGCACCAGCTCGCTGTAGCGGCGGCGGAGCGCGGCGCGATCGGCGTCGGCGGAAAGGCCGAGCAACTGCATCGCGTCATGTTCCTCGCGCGACATGCCGGGATTCGCCGCCTCGCGCCGCGCTGCGTCCATGCGTTGGCGGAACCGTGCGCCGAGCGCATCCATCGGGTCGCGGAAATCGGCCCAGCGCGGCGGCAGGTCGGCGCTGCCCGCGGGGCGAAAGGCGCGGCTTTCGGTTTCCCAGCCGGCGGTCGGCGACTGCGCGGCCATGATCTGGTCGGCGCTCATGCCTTCGAAGAAATTATAGCCCGCGTTGAACTCGCGCACATGGTCGAGGCAGAGCCAGCGATAGGGCGGCGGCCCGTCGGGCGAGCGGTGCGACGAGACCGGCGCGCGAAACTCTCCCGCCTCGCGGCAGCCGGGCGCGGCGCAGCGTTCCTCGCGCGGAACGCGGCCATGGAATCGGGTCGGGCGAGCGGAAGACGGCACAAGGGGCTTTCGGAATCGGGGGTCGGACTATCCTTCGGGAGGTCTTATAATTTGGCGACGGAGGGCTTATGGTCAAGCCCATGAGGAACAAAGGTCCCGTACAGCAAGAGATGGAAAGCCTGCTCGCCGCAGCCTTTCCCGATGCGAATTTCATCCTCAGCAACGACAGTGCGAGCCATCACGGCCATATGGGCGACGACGGCAGCGGCGAGTCGCATTTCAGCCTGAACATCGAGTGGGCGGGCTTCGCCGGAATGAACCGCGTCGCGCGCCAGCGCACGGTGAACAAGGCGCTCGGCGACCTGCCGGGACAGCGCGTCCATGCGCTCGCGATCAAGGCCGTGGCGCCGGGAGAATGAACATGATCGTCATCACCCCTTCGACCCACGACATCGGCGCCTTCGACGTGCGCCGGACCTTGCCGAACAAGGCGCGGACGATGGTCGGCCCCTTCATCTTCGTCGACCAGTTCGGCCCCGCACATTTCGACATCGGGCAGGGCATGGACGTGCGCCCGCACCCGCATATCAACCTGTCGACTTTGACCTATCTCTTCGAAGGCGCGATCGACCATCGCGACAGCCTCGGCACCTATGCGACGATCCGCCCCGGCGCGTGCAATTTGATGACCGCGGGGCGCGGCATCGTCCATTCCGAGCGCACGCCGCAAGCCGAGCGCGCCACCGGGTCGGGCATTTCGGGCATGCAGACCTGGCTCGCGCTGCCCGACGGCAAGGAAGAGGTCGACCCGGCGTTCGAGCATGTTGCCGCCGATCAGCTGCCGCTGGTCGAGGACGGCAATGTCTCGGCGCGCGTGATCATGGGCAGCCTGTGGGGCGCGACCGCGCCGACGACGCAGCACGCCGCGACCATCTATGCCGACATATTGATGAACGCCGGGGCGACCTTGCCGATCGACGCCGAGGCCGACGAGCGCGCGGTGCTCGTCGCGCTCGGCGATGCGAGCCTCGATGGCGAGGCGCTCGACCGCCATAGCCTTTATATCCTGAAACCCGGACAGGCAATGACACTGCGCGCCGACAGCGACGCGCGCGTGATGCTGATGGGCGGCGAGGCGTTCACGACGCCGCGCCATGTGTGGTGGAATTTCGTCAGCTCGTCGCGCGACCGCATCAACGAGGCGAAGGCGGAATGGAAGGAACGCAAATTCCCGCTGGTTCCCGGCGATAGCGAAGAGTTCATCCCGATACCCGAGGTGCCGAAGACGGTGAGCTATCCATAGGGGTCCGATTTTGGCCGGAAGCGGACGTTCTTCTCCCCTCCCGCTTGCGGGAGGGGCTGGGGGTGGGCAGCGGCGGTGCAATTGCCCACCCCGCTGCGACTAACGAACAAAGTTCGTAAGTCTCGCTGCCCCTCCCGCAAGCGGGAGGGGAAAACAGTGCAACCCCACAACGTCCGCTCACCAACCCGTAGCGAACATTCCCGCGATCCAGCCCCTTCGCCATACACCCCGTCACCTGTTGCAGCTTGCCATGCTCCCTAATCCCCGCCAGATTGGTTTCGAAAAGAAACCAATGAAGCCCGAGGGAGCATTTGATGATCGGCGATTTCGAACAGCAGCGCGTTAGGCTTTCGACCGGGGTCGAGCTCGATGTGGTCGACATCGGGCCGAAGAACGCCCCGACGCTGATCTTCCTCCACGGCTTTCCCGAATCGCACCGCACCTGGCGTCATCAGCTGCCGCATTTCGCGGGCCGCTTCCGCTGCATCGCGCCCGACCAGCGCGGCTATCGCGGATCGTCGAAGCCGCAGGAGGTCGAAGCCTACACCCCCGACAAGCTGATCGCCGACATTTTCGCGCTCGCCGACGTGCTCGGCGTCGATACATTCACCATCGCCGGGCACGACTGGGGCGGCGCGATCGCCTGGGGCGTCGCGCTGGGCGGCCAGCCGGGCGGACTGCATCCGGCGTGGGCGGGCCGCGTGACGCGCGCGGTGATCGCGAACGCGCCGCATCCGGGGATCTTCCAGCGCCTTCTCGCGACCGATGAGGAGCAGCGCGCGGCGAGCCAATATATCCGCACCTTCCGCGACCCCGCGAGCGACAAGATCCTCGAGGAGCATGGCATCGCCGGCATCCTCGCCCACGCCTTTGCGGATCGCGTGCCGAGCGGCGGCCTCCAGCCCGCCGATGAGATCGGCCGCTTGCTTAAGGATTGGGAGGATCGCGACGCCTGCCGCGCGATGATCAACTGGTATCGCGCCTCGACGATCAAAGTCCCCGCGATGGACGAGCCCTATGCCGAGCCGCCCGCCGCGCCTTTTCCGAAACTCGCGGTCCCGACGCTGGTGATCTGGGCGCTCGACGATGTCGCGCTGCCGTCGTGCAACCTTGACGGGATGGAGGATCTCGTCCCCGGCGCGACGATCGTGAAGGTGCCGGGCTGCGGCCATTTCGTGCCGTGGGAGGCGCCCGACGCGGTCAATCGCGCGATGGACGAATTTCTCGCCGCGACCTGAGATCGGGGGGCTCGTCCTCTTCCCAAAAAAAGCGGCGGGCAGCGATGGCGCCGCCCGCCTTTGGGGGGGTCTGGGACTGCGTGTCTGGGGCACGCGAATATTGTTGCCCGCACCCATTTCCCCTTGGCTGCGACCAAGGCCGGGGACTTTGGGTGGGGCGATTTAACCATATTGCGGGGCAATATGGCAGGCTTTCACATTCTCCCATTCTTGCCATACTCCGGTCATGGAAGTGGGTGGACTCAGGGTCGCCTCGATCACTGACCGGATCGATGGCCCTTCGAACTGGACGATCGAACGCGATGTCCATGCGCTGATCCTTTACGAGGCGGGCAGCTATCACTGGCTCGAAACCTGGCTGGGCGAGATGCGGACGTCGCTTGGCGATCCGTTGCCGGGCGAGATGTGGCTGGTGCCCGCGGGACTGGTCTATCGCGCGGCGGCGAAGGGCGGCGCGGTCCGCTATAGCGAGGTCGAGATTCCCGCGGCCCTGCTGTCGATCGCGCCCCATACGCGGGCGCTCGCGGCGCACCATGACCTCGCGCTCGCGGCGCTCGTCCGGGCGCTGGGGGCGGGCGACGCCTCGGCGGCCGGTCCGCTGGTCGCGATCCTCGCCCGAACGCTCGATCATATGGCCGGGCGCGCCGAATCCCCCGGCATGACCCGGCGCATCAACGATTTGATGATCTTCATCCAGGCGCAGCTCGAAGTGCCGTTGACCGTCGAGGATATGGCGGCCGAAGCCGGCATGTCGGTCAACAGCCTGATCGTCCATTTCGCCCGCGCGACCGGGCGCACGCCCGCGCAATATGTGCTGCGCCAACGGCTGCGCCGCGCCTGCTGGTTCCTGATGAACCGCCCGCTGTCGATCGCCGAAATCGCCTTCGCCACCGGATTTTCGAGCCACGCGCACCTGTGCGCGGTCTTCCGGAACAAGGTCGGCATGTCGCCGGGCGAGTGGCGCCGCCGCCACCGGTCGGCGATCGTGCCGGTGGACGGGGAGGAGTAGAGCGGAACTCTAATTATCTGGTTGCATCAGGCAGCCGCTCGCGCCGGCATGGCGCGCGCTGCGCGAGGCGAGCAGGGGGACGCTGCCGGTGATCGTCCTGGTCGCCGGATCCTCGCTCAGCGACACCATCTCCATCCCGGGCTCGAAATCGCTCTGACAACTTTCGAGGCTGCGGCCCTGGACATAGCGGCACGAACAGCCGACGCGCGCCGCATAGGCCGACCCCAGTTCGGCCTGCGCCTTGAACGACGGGAATTTCCAGACCGCGAAGACGGCAAGCAGCACCGCGGCGACGATCGCCCAAGGCAGGCAGCCGCCCCGGCGGCCCGGTTTCTTCCGCGATGGCGCCGCATCCGCTGGCGGCGCGGCGGGCGAGGGGGCGGCTGGCGGCGCCTCGCCCGTTGAAGGGCCGGTCGGATTGATGTTATTCACCCCGCCCATGATCACGAAAAAAAGGCTGCTGGCAAGTGCCGCCCTCGCGATGCTGGCGGCGTGGACGCTGGCGCAGGCGGCGGGGCAGGGGACGATGGCGCCCGCGTCGTCCGGGCCGAAATTCGGCCTGTCGCTCGACGACGTCGCAAAGACCGGGACGCCGCGCGCGCTGCCCGCCTTGCCCGCCGCGATCCGGGCGCGCGCCGACGCGCTCTTCATCGATGCCGACGATGTCGGGGAGACGCGTGCGCTGCTCGTGCTGCAGGGCGGCGAGTTGATCTACGAACGCTATGGCGCGGGTTTCGGCCCCCGCAGCAAGCTGATCAGCTGGTCGATGGCGAAAAGCATCACCGCGGTGCTCACCGGCTTCCTCGTCGCCGACGGGCAATTGTCGCTGGGCGCCCCCGCGCCGGTCGATGCGTGGCAGCGCAGCGGCGATCCGCGCGGCGCGATCACGCTGCGCGATCTGCTGCATATGTCGGCGGGGCTCGAGCATGTCGAAACCGGCGATCCGGTGTGGCAGGGCGATACCGTCGAAATGCTGTTCGGCGACGGTGCGGGCGACATGGCCGGCTTTGCCGAGGCGAAGCCCGCGGCGGCGCAGCCGGGCGAGGTCTTCAACTACAGCTCGGCGACCAGCGTCATCCTGTCGGACATCATCGCCGACACGCTGACGCCGTCGCCGAATCCCGATGCGCGGCGCGACGCGATGCGCGATTTCATCGGCGGCCGGCTGATCGAGCCGCTCGGCATGACCAGCCTGACTCCCGAGTTCGATGCGAAGGGCACGATGATTGGCGGGTCGATCATGCACGCGACCGCGCGCGACTATGCGAAGTTCGGCGAATTCCTGCGCAATCGCGGCGTCGTGAACGGGCAGCGGCTGCTCCCCGAAACCTGGATGCGCTTCATGCTGACGCCATCGCGGAACGATGCAGGCTATGGCGGCCATATCTGGCTGAATCGCAAGCGTCCCGCGGGAGTCACTCCGGCTTTATGGCCCGACCGCGGCCCGAACGACCTGTTCGCCTGCATCGGCCATCAGGGCCAATATATCATCGTCTCCCCGTCGCAGCGCGTGACGATCGTGCGGCTCGGGGTGACGCGGGACGATCAATTCCCCGCGCTGCGTCGCCACCTCGCGGATCTGACCGAAAGCTTATAGCAGAAAATCGCCCACCAGCGTCGTGACGCAGGTGCCGGTGAGCTCGACCATGTCGCCGTCGAGGCGGCAGCCGACATGGCCGCCGCGCGCGCTCGCCTGATAGGCGGCGAAGGCGTCGCGGCCGAGGCGCGTCGTCCAATAGGGCGTCAGCACGCAGTGCGCCGACCCGGTCACCGGGTCCTCGGGGATGCCGGCCCCGGGCGCGAAGGCGCGGCTGACGACGTCGGCGCCCGACGCGTCGCCCGCGCCCGGCGCGGTCGCGATATAGAGGCTGTCGCCCTCGCTCAGCGCCGCGAGATCGGGCGTCAGCGCGCGGACCTCTTCGGCACTGCGATAGACGACCAGCGCATAGCCGCCCTCGTGCCACAATGTTTCGACGACGTCGCCGCCCATCGCGCGCGCAATGTCGGGCAGGGGCTTCGCTTCCGCCCGATAGGCGGGCAGCTTCATGCGATAGCCGTCTTTCTCGCCGTCGCGCGTCACCTGCAATATGCCCGCCTTGCGCGTGCGAAAGCGCATTTCGCTCCGCCACTGCGCCGCCGACAGAAGGACATGCCCGCTCGCCAGCGTCGCATGGCCGCAGAGCGCGACCTCCAGCGTCGGGGTGAACCAGCGCAGCTCATAATCGGCTTCGTCGCTGTCGTCGGGGACGAGAAAGGCGGTTTCGGCGAGATTATTCTCGGCCGCGATCGCCTGCAGGGTCGCGTCGTCGAGCCATTCGTCGAGCGGCATCACCGCCGCGGGATTGCCGGTGAAGGGGCGGTCGGCAAAGGCGTCGACCTGCGTGATCGGAAGACGGCGCGCCGCGCTCATGGATAAAGCAACCCTTTCGTCCAGCCATCGCCGGCGCGCCCGAACAAGGTGCGTTCGTGCAGCCGGTGCGCCCGGTCCTGCCAGAATTCGATCGCCGAAGGATTAACGCGCCAACCCGACCAGCGCGGCGGTCGCGGCACCTCCTGTCCCTCGAAGCGCGCCTGCATCGCGGCGAAGCGCGCCTCGAACGTCTCGCGGCTATCGAGCGGTCGCGACTGGTCGCTCGCCCAGGCGCCGAGCTGGCTGTCGCGGCTGCGCGTCGCGAAATAGGCGTCGGCGGTGGCATCGTCGACCGGAGCGGCAATGCCCTCGATACGGATCTGCCGGCGCAGCGATTTCCAGTGAAAGAGCAGCGCCACATGGGGGTTCGCTGCCAGCTCGCCGC